>JAJYFB010000116.1 GCA_021785495.1 Acidobacteriota bacterium
TGCGGCGATCGTTTCTCAATGAATTCTTTTGATCGTATCGGCCGTGGCGAGCACGGTGTCGGCCGCGGCGCGGCTCCAGCCGATGCGCAGATCCTTGACGTTGCGGAGCACAAAGTTGCCTTGCGCGTTGTGCGGAGCAGTGATGGCAAAGAAGTCGGCCCGCTCGACATCGTCGAGAGAAAAGGCCGGGCGCGCATCGGGATTCTGGACGGCCAGTTCCACGTGACTCATCTCGACATGGCGCACGTGACGCAGATAGAATCCCAGCGACGGCATGGCCCCGAACATACCCGGATCGGGATAAGCGCCGGCCTGTTCCGGCGGCTGAATCCGGGCCGCATCGGCCGCGGCGCCGCCCACGTTTTCGATATAAATGTTCGCGAGTTTGACATCTTCAATGGCGTAGCCCGGAATGCCGCTCAGAATCGACGTGACGCGCATGGGCGCATTGTGGCAGACGAGATTGTCCACGAGAACGCGCCGCAGCGTACCCACTTCGGTCGTCTCCTTCGGTCCGCGCAGCCGCGCGCCCAGGCGCAGAAACAGCGGCGGCGAGACAATGTCGCGCATGGTGGTGTTCGTGATGGCGATGTCCTCGATCAGCGCGCCGTCGACGGTTTCGAGCGCGTAGCCCTGGCAGCCCTCGAAGACGCAGCCGGTGATCGTGATGTTGATGAAACCGCCGTTCGATTCCGTGCCGCATTTGATGCGGCCGGTTCCGTGGACCTGCGCTCCGGCAGGAAACTTCTTCCACGTGCCGTCGAGGACCGAGCCGAGCTGATAGCAGCCGCTGACGAAGCAGTTGGCGATGGTCACGTTGCGCGTGGGGCGTGCGTAACCAAGGGCGTAGCTCGACTTCGGGCAGATGCCGTCGTCCCAGGGCGAATTGACCGTGCAATTCGAGACACGCACGTTCTGGCAGCAGTCGATATCCATGCCGTCGCGATCCGTGTCGATGGTGAGGTTGTCGATGGTGAGGTTATCAACGCCGGTCAGAAGCAGGCCGAAGTGGCCGCCCTTCAGGATCGAGAAATCGCGCAGCAGAACATTGCGGCAGTTCTTGAGAGCGATGGCCTTGTTGCCGACGCCGGGCTGCTCGGCCTGAAACATCGGGTAATCGCCGCGTGGCGCGTAAGTACGATGGGAGCGTGATGCCGCGGGGTGGTTGCCAGCCGGCTCCACGCCGAAGCCGCGCAGTGTCGTCGAGGGCGACGGAGCCGGGCCGCTGCCGAAGCTCAGGCCCTTGCCGTAGATCAGCCCTGGGCCGGTGATCGAGAGGTCGTGAATCTCCTCGCCCCAGAGCAGCGAGTTGTGCCAATGGTTGTGGCCGTAATCCTGGTAGGCTTCCCAGGGGGAATTCGGCTCGGCCGCATCGTAGACACCGCCGTTGTAGCCCGTGGTTTCGCCGGGCCGGGGCGAGTCGGCGGCGAGGATGACGGCTCCCGCGTCAAGATAGAGATGCACGTGGCTTTTGAGGCGGATCGAAAAGCAGAGATAAGTTCCCGCCGGGAAGAAGACCGTGCCGCCTCCGGCTGCGGCCGCGGCCTCGATGGCGCGCTGGATCGATGGCGAATCCACAGCCTTGCCATCGCCCGTCGCGCCGTACTGGCGAACGTTGAACAGAAGCGGCGAGGCCGAGGATGAGCGGCCTTTTCCATCTGCAAGTGCAAGTGCGGGCATGGAGGCTCCGGCCAAACCGAGGCTGCCCATGCGAAGAAGATCGCGGCGTGCGGAACGGAAGGGATTCATCGATCGATACTCCTGCTTGAAACCGCTGCTGCTGGAATCTTACCGCTTGGCCCGGCGGCAAGAAGAACTTGCGCCACTGGCGGCTACTGTTTGTGGCTGCGCACCATCTCCAGAAACAGTTGCTGCACACGTGTGTCGGCGGTCATCTCCGGGTGAAAGGTGGCCGCCAGCAGATGGCCCTGGCGGACCAGAACGGGGAAGCCGTCGCGCCGGGCCAGCACCTCGACGCTCGGACCGACGCGCACAAGGCGCGGAGCGCGGATGAAGACCATCTCCAGCGGGCCGCCGGCAAGTTCGGTGGGCAGGGTGAGAATCGTCGAGTCGATCTGGCGGCCGTAGGCGTTGCGCTCGACCGTGGCGTCGAGCGCCTCCAGACTGCGCTGCGGCGGGTGCAGCACCTGGCGCGCCACCAGAATCGCGCCCGCGCAGGTGGCGAAGCAGGGCCGGCCGGCGACAAAGGCTCGCAGCGCCTCGAAAAATCCCTTCTTCTCCAGAAATTTGAGCATGGTGGTGGATTCCCCGCCGGGCAGCACCAGCCCGTCGAGCCCCTCCAACTCTTCCGGCTTGCGCACCAGCCTGGTGGCCGCGCCCAGGCTGGCGAAGGCGCGGGCATGGGCCGCATAGTCGCCTTGCAGGGCGAGCACGCCCAGGACGAGGGGACGGGAATCTTCGTGGATTTTCTGCGGGGTTGCGCTGGCGGAAATGCTCATGGTCCTCTCTTTCATCATAAGCGGGAGCCGCGAGCGATTCGAGCGCCGATTCTGCGCCGACGGGCGCGTTGATGCGCTTGGAGTTGCGCATGGTCTCGCTTGCCGCAATGCGGTTTTTCTCCGGGCGAGGGTTCATGGTACTCTCACAGTAGACACTGCAGAGTGGACTGAGAAAAAAGAGGAGTAAACCACGCCGTGTTGGCGACGCAAAAGAAAACCGAACTGATTGAGCGCTTTCGTACCCACGAGTCGGACACCGGTTCGCCGGAGGTCCAGATTGCGATTCTGAGCGAGCGGATTGGCGAACTGACCGAGCACTTCAAGACGCACAAGAAGGATCACGCCTCACGGCGCGGCCTGTTGATGCTGGTGAGCAAACGCCGCCGTCTGCTGGACTACCTGAAGACCCACGACTCCGATCGTTATCGCGACGTGATCGGCAAGCTCGGAATCCGCAAGTAGCCGGAAAGCGCACGTTGAACCACAAGCCATCAGACCGGACACCGGGCCCGGTCCCCACCTTTTATGGAACCCCGGACCCGGGGCCGGCTGGCTGCCCAACGAGAGCAGCCGGCCCCGCGCATCGGTGTACACCGCGCGCCTCTCGCGCGATTCCCGCACAAGTTTCCCAAGCGAACATCACGAAACGAGGACTCTATGTCGACGAAGCATGAAGTAGCCGTCGAGCTTGCCGGCGGCAAGCGTCTGGTCTTTGAGACCGGGCGCATGGCCAAGCAGGCCTCTGGCGCCGCGCTGGCGACCATGGGCGAAAGCGTCGTTCTGGCCACGGCCGTGGCCTCACCCGATCCCCGCGAGGGCGTGGATTTCTTCCCGCTCACGGTGGACTATCGCGAGTACACCTACGCCGGCGGACGCATCCCCGGCGGCTTCATCAAGCGCGAAGGCCGTCCCAGCGAGAAAGAGATTCTGACGGCGCGGCAGATCGACCGGCCCATCCGACCGCTGTTTCCCGATGGATTCCGCAACGAAACCCAGGTGATCGCGCTGGTCTTCTCGGCCGACAAGGAAAACGATCCCGACGTGGTGGCGATCAACGCCGCCGCCGCCGCTGTCGCCCTCTCGGACATTCCCTTCGGCGCCACGGTGGGCGCTGTCCGCGTGGGCCGTATCGACGGCGAGTTCATCGTGAACCCGACCTACGCCGAGCGCGCCAAAACCACGGTCAACATCATGGTGGTCGGTCACAAGGACGGCATCGTGATGATCGAGGCCGGCGCCAAGGAAGAGAGCGAAACGGTGGTGCTCGAAGCCATCGAGTTCGCCCATGAGCAGATCAAGAAGATTGTCGCCGCCATCGACGAACTGGTGGCCAAGGCCGGCAAGCCGAAGCGCCCCTTCACGGCGCCTATCTTCGATGAAGCCTATTTCAACGATCTGCAAACGAAGATCGGCGATCGGCTGAAGGACGCGCTCGACACCAAGAAGCACGGCAAGATCGACAGCTACTCTCTCATCAAGAAATTGCAGGACGAGCTTGCGGCCGCGCTTCCCGCCGACGATCCGGCGGCGAAGAAGAAGCTTGGACATTACTACGAACTGCTGCGTGAACGTCTCTTCCGCGAGCAGGTGACGAAGGAACGCATCCGACCCGACCGGCGCGCCTTCGACGAGATTCGTCCCATCACGATCGAGACGGGCGTGCTGCCGCGCACCCATGGTTCGGCGCTGTTCACGCGCGGCGAGACCCAGGCGCTGGTGACGGCCACGCTGGGCACGCATGACGAGAGCCAGCGTCTCGAATCCTACGAGGGCGAGCAGCGGAAAAATTTCATGCTGCACTACAATTTCCCGCCCTTCAGCGTGGGCGAGACCGGCCGTCTGACCGGCGTGGGCCGGCGCGAGGTGGGCCACGGCGCCCTGGCCGAGCGCGCGGTCAGCGCGGTGCTGCCGGCCGAGTCGCCGTACGCGGTTCGCATCGTCTCCGACATTCTCGAATCCAACGGTTCGTCGTCGATGGCCACGGTTTGCGGCGCGAGCCTGGCGCTGTTTGACGCGGGCATCGCGCTCAAGGACGCCGTCGCCGGCGTGGCGATGGGACTGGTCAAGGAGGGCGACGACTACGCCATTCTGACGGACATCGCCGGCGCCGAGGATCACTACGGTGACATGGACTTCAAGGTGGCCGGAACCCGCAAGGGCATCACCGCGCTGCAGATGGACATCAAGATCGGCGGCCTGAGCCGCGAGATCCTTTCGCAGGCGATGGAGCAGGCGCGGCACGGACGGCTCTTCCTGCTCGACAAGATGGATGCGGCCCTGAACGGACCGCGCGTGGAGCGGTCGAAGTATGCGCCGCGCATCGAGACCGTGCAGATTCCCACCGACAAGATTCGCGACCTGATCGGCAAGGGCGGGGCCACGATTCGCGGCATCGTCGAACAGACCGGGGCCAAGATCGACGTGGACGACACGGGCAAGGTCAGCGTGGCCTCGAGCGACGCCGAGGGCCTCAAGAAGGCGCTGGCCATCATCAGCAATCTGACGGCTGTTCCCGAGGTCGGCAAGACCTACCTCGGCAAGGTGGTGCGCATCGCCGAGTTCGGCGCTTTTGTCGAGCTTTTCCCCGGCACCGACGGTCTGCTGCACGTCTCGGAGATCGCCGAGCATCGCGTCAAGGAAGTGAAGGACGAGCTGCGCGAGGGCGATCAGGTGATGGTGAAGGTGCTGGCCATCGAGGGCAATCGCATCAAGCTCAGCCGCAAGGCGCTCATCAAGGAGCAGAAGGCGAAGCTGGCCCAGGCGGCTCCGGCCGAAGGCGCGGATGCGCCTGCGGCATCGGCTCCCGCGAGCCCGCGCCACGAATCTGAGGACCGTCAGCCCAACTCGAATCAGAGCACGATCCTGATCGAGGGCGGCGAGGAGTTCGACGAAGAGGGCGGCGAAGAGTTCGACGAGGAGAACGAGCCCAACTTCAACCGCGTTGAGGGCAATGCAGCGAATGGCGGTCAGCCGGCCGCAGGTGGACCGCGGCCCGGAGGCGCGAATCGCCGCCGTCGCCGCCGCAGCGGCGGACGCGGCCCGAGTCGCGCATAAGGCAAGCAGAAAAAACATGCAGTGCAAACAGCCTGGGCGTTTCGCTCAGGCTGTTTTGTTGAATTCACAGAGCCACGTGCAAAATGCAATCGACGATCGCAGGATTGGGACGGGCACGAGTTGAGTCGTGCCGTGAACCGCCTGGCATGAGTGGAGTTTTCACCCCGGAGCGATGTTCTTTCAGGGCAAACGCATTTGGATTTCGCATTGCCGCCCGGAACAGCTTGGAAAGGGCACGGCTGAAGCCGTGCCCTTTCCAAACAAAATCATCCCGCAAGCTGAAATGCGTTTGCCCTGGGTGTTCTTTCCCCTGCCGATGTCCCGAAATTGAATTTTGCAGGTGTCTCGGGAGGATCAGATGCACCCGGCTTGGCAAAGCCCGCAGCCGCGCGTCGAAGACGCTGACGCGCCTGAGGAGCGCCAAGGGCGATCCCCAGGCGAAGAACCTTTTCGAGATCGCCGCTTCCCGGCAAAAAGTCGAAGGCAGAGTGCTGCGGGCTGTGGACCGGGCGGCGTAGGCGCGATGGCCTGCGCTGAAGCAATTCAGCCCTCCACCGTCCGCTTCAACTGCCCGCAGGCGGCAAAGATGTCGCGGCCGCGCGGCTGGCGAAGGGTGACGGCGACGCCCTCCGCTTTGAGCCGCTCGTGGAAGACGGCGACGGCCCCAGGCGCAGGCGTTGCGTAGTCGATTCCGGGGCCGGGATTCCAGGCGATCAGGTTGACCTTGGCCGGCAGATTGGCGCGCCGCACCAGCCGCGCCAATTCGCTGGCCTGTTCGGGCCGGTCGGTAACGCCGCCCAGCAGAACGTACTCGAAGGTGACGCGCTCGCGCGGACGCAGCGGCAGCCGACGCACGGCGGCCAGAACCTCTGCGATGGGCCACTTGCGGTTGATGGGCATCACCGCGTCGCGAATCCGGTCGTTCGGCGCATTCAGGCTGATGGCAAGCCGCGGGCGCAGATCGGGCGGCTCGGCGGCAAACCGTTCGATGCCCGGCACGATCCCCGAGGTCGAAACCGTCATGCGCCGGGGGCTGAGTCCCACCTCGCCGACCAGCAGCCGCACCGCGCCCATGAAATTGTCGTAGTTCAGCAATGGCTCGCCCATGCCCATGAAGACCAGATTCACGCGGTCGCGGCCCACACGCACCCCTTGCCGGGCCAGCACCGCAACCACCTGGCCGGCGATCTCGCCTGCCGCCAGATTCCGCTGCAAACCGAGCCGGGCCGTCAGGCAGAACTGGCAATTGACCGCGCAGCCCACCTGCGAGGAGACGCAGATCGTCGCGCGCGACCAGGTTTTTCCCTCTTCCAGGCCGTCTTCGTCGTCCGTCTCGCCGCCATCCCCCTCCGGCATCCACACCGCTTCCGCAGTTTTCCCTTTTGGGCCGGAATCTTCAAAGTCGATCAGATAGCGTTCCGTCCCATCCACGGATTGAAAGACGCGGGCGATCGACGGGCGGCCGACGCGCCAGCCTTCAGCGGCCAGCCGGGCGCGCAACTCCGCAGGAAAGACGGTGAGGCTATCGATCTCCCTAAGCCATTGACGATACATGGCTTCCGCCAATTGCCTCCCGCGAAAGGCCGACTCGCCCAAACTGGCGAGAAGCCTTGTCAACGATTCGGCATCCAATCCGAAGAGAGGTGCTTTGCGGCCGGCGGGCGCATCCGCCGCCGCCAAAGGAACGAGTTGGGCCCTTGGTTCGTTCATGACGGGATTCGGCTTGGGTTTATCTTAGCTTCTTCCGCGCCCAACGCGCCGTTGGCCTACAATCGAATTCTGACCGGTTCACGATGACCACTGAGAGAAACATTCGCCGTACCGTATTGCCAAACGGGCTGATCGTATTGACCGAGCGCATGGAGCATCTGCGCTCCATCGCCATGGGCGTCTGGATCAAATCCGGCTCACGCTGCGAGGCCGCCGAGGTCAACGGCATCTCGCATTTTGTCGAGCACATGCTCTTCAAGGGCACCCGCTCGCGCTCAGCCCAGCAGATTGCCCGCGAGATGGACTCGATTGGCGGCAATCTGGACGCCTTCACGAGCAAGGAGACGATCTGCTTCAACGTCAAGTCGCTGGCCGACCACGCGCCCCTGGCGCTCGACGTGCTGGCCGACATGGTGCTCAATCCCGTCTTCGCGCCGCCGGAGATCGAACGCGAGCGAGGCGTCATCCTCGAAGAGATCAAGACCGACGAGGACAATCCCGACGTTCTGGTGCATGAACTGTTTCTGCAGGGCTTCTGGAAGGGCCATCCGCTGGGCAAGCCGATTCTGGGCACCACGGAGACCGTCAAGCGGCTCGGTCAGCAGCAGTTTCTGGAGTATCACAGCGGCAGCTTTCACGGCGGCAACATGATCTTCTCGGCGGCCGGCCATCTCGATCACGATCATTTTGTCGCCGCAGTCACCGATAAATTCTCCGCCTTGAGCGCCGGCGCGGCTGTTGCCGAAGAGCAGGCGCCCGAACCGAGCGCGCGCATTTTGTTGCGCCACAAAAAGGCGCTCGAACAGGTGCAGATCTGCCTCGGCGTGCCTTCGCCGCCGATTACCGACGAAAACCGCTACGCAACGCTGATTCTGAACACGGTGCTCGGCGGCGGCATGAGTTCGCGGCTCTTCCAGACGGTGCGCGAGGAGCGCGGCCTGGCCTACTCGATCTACTCGGACCTGAGTCCTTACCGCGACACGGGCAATCTCTGCGTCTTCGCCGGCACCTCGACCGGCAAGGCACTCGAAGTGGTCGATCTGATTCTGGCCGAGTTTCGCAGCCTGAAGAACGAGCCTATCGCCGCCGAAGAACTGGACCGCGCCCGCAATCAGGTGAAAGGCAACATCCTGCTGGGCCTGGAAAGCTCGAACTCGCGCATGGCCAATCTGGCGCGCCAGGAGATGTACTTTCAGCGCTTTTTCTCGGCCGAGGAGATCATCGCCCGCATCGACGCGGTCAACGCAGGCGAGGTGCAGGCGATGGCGCGCGCGCTGTTTCACCCGGAAAAGATCGCGGTCACGCTCCTCGGCCGGCTCGACGGCGTCAAGCTGGGCCGCGGCCGGCTGGAGTGCTGAACGCAGCCTGCCTCTTTCACTGCGCAGGAAGCCGGCAGCAATCACCCGCCGACGGAGGCTCCTCGGCGCTGGCGTCGAGGGCGACCTTCCACGAGCCATCGGGCTGCTTGCGCCAAACCGTGATGTACCGGCCGCTGGTCAGAACCGGATTGCCGTTGGCGTCCTTGCTGCGCCCTTCGTAGTGGCCCCAGGTGTAGCCCATCTCGCCGGAGGGAGCCAGCGCGCCGTCGGTTGGCGTCCAGGTCAGTTGGTAGTTCTGCGGCAGCCAGTTGGAGGCCTTGGCGATGGCCACCTTGCCGATCTCCGGCGCCCGGCCGTTGCCGAGCACGACGCCGTCGTCGGCAAACCAGGCGGCGAAGCCCGCTCCGCCCTGTGCGGCGACGGCTTTGGCGAAACGCGCTTCCAGGTCGAAGAGCATGGCCTTGCCCGTGTTCATGGTCGCGTCGGTCAGGGGATTCGACGCCGGCTGGACCGCGCCCGGATCGAGCATCTGCGCCCGCGCCGCCGTCGCGCAACAACCCACCGCCAGCCCCGCGCAGAGAAGCAAGGATGAAAACCAATTTCGCATATTGACCACTCCTTTTTGCGCTCCATCAGCCACGCAGAAGGTCTTCGAGCGTGGCGCTCAGGTCGGTCTTCTCGTCGCGATATTTCACGATCGCCGGGGCGTAGAGGCTCAGTCCCCACTCCTGCCCTTTGCCCTTGCCGATCGAGCGCGCGCCCGGAACCACCACGGCATTCTCCGGCACCATCAGCGGCCGGTCGGCGCTGGCGCGCAGCACCTCGCCGTGGACAAGATCGAAGAGCGGCGTGCCGCGCGTGAGAATCGTTCCGGCGGCCAGCACCGCGCCCTTGCGCACGATGGTTCCCTCGTAGACGCCGCAGTTGCCGCCCACCAGCACATCGTCCTCGACGACGACGGGGTTGGCGTTGACCGGCTCGAGGACGCCGCCGATCTGGGCCGCCGCGCTCAGGTGAACGCGCCGGCCAATCTGCGCGCAGGAGCCGACCAGCGCGTGCGAATCGACCAACGTGCCTTCGTCCACGTACGCGCCGGTGTTGATATACATCGGCGGCATGGCGACCACGCCGCGCGCGACGTATGCGCCCGAGCGCACCGACGAGCCGCCGGGAACAATGCGCACACCGTTACTGGCCGCAAAAGCCCGCGCCGGAAAGGTGTGTTTATCGACAAACGAAAGGCAGCCGCCGGCGGAGGATTCTGCCAGCGCTCCCAGCCGGAAGCCCAGTAGAATTCCCTGCTTGACCCAGGCATTCGTGCGCCAGCCGGTCGGTGAAGCCTGATCAGGCTCCGCCGCGCGAACTTCTCCGCATTCGAGGGCC
>JAJYFB010000009.1 GCA_021785495.1 Acidobacteriota bacterium
GTGGCGTGCGGCGAAAGAAAGAGCAACGCGGCGGCGAGGATGCCCGAGAGAATCATGCGGACGATGAAAAGCTGGCTCTTGCGGATGCGCTTCCAAACAGGGGTGGAGCAGGCGACGCCGGCGATCAGCGCCGCCAGTCCGAAGCCGTTGAACCAGGCGAAGAGGGTCGCGTCGCCGGAGAGATAGCGAAAGTACGGCAGCATCACGTTGCCGCGAATGACGATGGCCGCAAAGTAAAACAGGCAGGCGAGAAAAAGCGCGATCCAGGGACCGTTTCGGAAGAGATCGGCAAGATCCTGCCGCAGCGAGGACTTCTGCCGCGGATCGGGCTGGATGCGCTCCTTGCTCACCAGAAAGGCGACAACGAAAAAGACGACGCTCAACGCCGAGAGCAGGCCCATGGTGATCTGGTAGCCGCGCGCATCGTTGCCGCGGCCAAAGGAGCCGACCATCACCACCGCAAGGCTCGACACAATCAGGCCGGCCAGGTTGGCGAGCAACTGGCGATAGGTGGCGATGTTCGTGCGTTCGTCCGGGTCCGAGGTCATCACGGCCGTCAGTGAGGCGTACGGAACGTTGTTCACCGTGTAGACGACGCGCAGCAGCCCGTAGGTGACCCAGGCGTAGAGGATTTTGGCGGCCGGGCTGAGCGACGGCGTGGTGAAGGTGAGCACGCCGAAGAGGCCGAAGGGCAGCGCGGTCCACAGCAGCCAGGGCCGGAACTTGCCCCAGCGCGAACTGGTGCGGTCGGCGATGAAGCCCATCACCGGATTGAGGCAGGCAACGCCGAGGCCGACGACCAGAAAGAGCATGCCGGCCTGGGCGGCTGACAGCCCGAAGGTGTGCGTATAAAAGTCCAGTTGCAGGGCCAGCATGGCCTGAAAGACAAAGTTCGCGGCCATGTCTCCCAGGGCGTAGCCGAACTTCTCGTGGAAAGAGAGCTTCTCGGTCATTGCCGTCTCGACTTTCGCGCGGCGCCTCGGCCGCAGCTATTGCTTCACGTGGAGAACGATCTTCTGGAGGTCGCTGTCGCGGCTGGATGTGCCGATCATCAGCTCGAAATCGCCTGGCTCGACGACGTATTTCATATCAATGTCGTAGAAGGAGAGCAGCTCGGGCGTGATCTCGAAAGAAACGGTCGCAGCCTCGCCGGGTGCGAGACGCACCTTGCGGAAGCCCTTCAGTTCCTTGACCGGCCGGGTGACGGAGCTGACCAGATCGCGGATGTAGAGCTGCACCACTTCGGCTCCCGCGCGCGCGCCGGTGTTTTTGACCTCCACGGAGACGCGAGCCGAGCCGTCCGTGGCGATGGTTTTCCGGTTCAGGCGAGGTGCGCCGACGGAAAAGCTCGTGTAGCTGAGCCCATAGCCAAAGGCGTAGAGCGGCGAAACATCGTCCCAAAGGTAGCCGCGGCGTGCCGAGGGCTTGTAGTTGTAAAAAACGGGCAGGTGGCCCACCGAGCGTGGAATCGAGATGGGCAGCTTGCCGCCGGGGTTCGTCTCGCCAAAGAGCACCTCGGCCACGGCGCGGCCAGTCTCCTGGCCCAGGTACCAGCACTCGAAGATCGCCGGCACATGCTCCGCCAATGCATTGATTGAGAGCGGACGGCCATTGAAGAGGAACGCGACGATGGGCTTGCCGAGGGCAACCATCGCCTTCACGAGCTCTTCCTGCCGGCCCACAAGATCGAGGCTGGTGCGATCGCCCATGTGATTGAGCGCCCAGGCTTCGCGCGAAGTCTGCTCGTTGCCGCCGATGGCCAGCACGATCACGTCGGCCTGTTTGGCGACCTCGACGGCCTCGGCGATCTGCCGGCGATCCTCTTCGGGATCGCTCGGAATGACCTCGTCCTGGTTCCAGTTGCCGCCGATCGTGATCTTGCAGCCTTCGCTGTGAAGCACCTTGACGCGGTCGCCGGCCTTAGCGCGGATGCCGTCGAGCACGGTCGTCTCGCGGCCGGGCCGGCCGCTATAGCCGCCCAGCAGGCTGCGATTCGCGTTGGGGCCGATCACGGCGATCGAGCGAATCTTGTTGAGGTTGAGCGGGGCCACGTTGCCTTCGTTCTTGAGCAGCGTCATCGCCTCGCGGGCCGCGTTCAGGGCCAGTTCGCTGTGCTCCTCACAGCCCACCACGCGTTCAGCCTCATCGGGATCGACGTAGGGACGGTCGAAGAGTCCCATCTCGAATTTCCAGAAGAGCATGGGCGCAATCAGCTCGTCGAGTTCGGACTCCTTCAGCACGCCCTTGCGCACCAGTTCGGCAAGGTGCAGATAGCAATCGGGATCGGGCAGCTCGATATTCACGCCGGCCTTGACGGCGAGCGCGCAGGATTCCTTCTTGTCCCTGGCGACAAAATGACCGTGCGTGTCGGGCCGGTAACCCAGCTCCCAGATCGCGTAGTAGTCGGAGACGACAAAGCCCTGGAAGCCCATCTCCTTGCGCAGCACCTCGCGCAGCAGCCAGCGGCTGGCGTGCGAGGGAACGCCGTCGATTTCGTTATACGAGGCCATCAGGCTGATGGCCTTGGCCTCGCGCAGCACCTCGCGGAAGGGATAGAAGAAGGTTTCGCGCAGCACGCGCAGCGAGACGTTGGCCGGAGCGCAGTTCATGCCCGATTCGGGCTGCCCGTGACCGGCAAAATGCTTGAGCGTGGCGATGACATGGCGCTTGTCCTTGAAGGTGCGGTCGCCCTGGAAGCCGCGCACCGCGGCCACGCCCATCCGCGCGGCCAGGAACGGGTCTTCGCCGTAGGTCTCTTCGACGCGCCCCCAGCGCGGTTCGCGGGCCACGTCCACCACCGGAGTCAGCGCCTGATGCGTGCCGCGCAGGCCGGCCTCGGCGGCCGTCATCGCAAACAACCGCTCCACCAGCTCGGGATCGAAGGTAGCGCCCAGCGCGATGGGCTGCGGAAAGCTCGTGCCATCCACGGCGGCGTGGCCGTGCAGACACTCCTCGTGAAAAACGACCGGAATGCCCAGCCGGCTGTGTTCGAGGAAGAACTTCTGAATGGCGTTGGTCAGCGTGGCCATCTGGCGCGCATTCAGGCCCTTGCCGGCATCGCTTGGCCGGCCCACCTGCCCCAGGCCGCAACGGTCGCGGAAGGCGGTCTTGGCCTTCTTCTCGTCGAAGTTGCCGTCGGCGTCCACCAGCTTCTGCGCCTTTTGCTGCCAGACGCAGATCATCTGCGCGGCTTTTTCCTGGAGGGTCATGCGCGCCAGCAGGTCTTTCACCCGTCGCGCCGAGGAAAGGGCGGGATTCTTGTACTCCGGCTCCTGGCCGCGCTTTTGCCGGGCCGTTTTCGCCAATCCGGAGGACCTCGCCGGTTTGGAGACTTTCGTCTGTTTGGAAACCTTCGCTTGCCTGGATGCTTGCGCCTGCTTGAGGGTTGCAGGCCGCTTGTGCGTCTTCGTCTGCTGGATCATTGCACCATTCCTGAGCCGCGCCGGTTGCCGCGAGTTTGCAACGGAGGCTTCTCTTCTTACCGGCGTTCTCATCGAAGGGGCAAAGACTCGATCAGGCAGAGAAAAAGCGTCCGGCTCGGATGCTTACACCGCGCCGGGAACAGTGTAGACGTTCAAGCCGGCAAAAAGCAACGAGAAAAGCGATTTTCTAGAAAGGAATTTCCCGTCGAGGGATCTTGCCGGCCGGGAAGCGTTTTCGCGCCCTCGATGTACTCGACTTTCGGCCGATGTCAACCGTGGCTCCGTTTGCGTAGGATGCTCCTCGAAGGTGCTGCCGCTCCGCTGTTTCGTCTTCCACGCATGGCTGCTTTGCACGCTCGTGGGCGAGGCGCTGGCGCGGCGCACTGAAGGAGTCGTTCGCCAATGCCTCTGCGTATCTTCCGCGCCTGTTTTCTGTGCCTCTCGGCCGCCGCCCTGCTTGCCGGCTGCGGAGCGGGCCCCGCCGCCTCGACAACCACCACGACAACCACCACCACGACCACATCGTCCACGTCGACGACCGTGGCCGTTGCGCGCGGCGCCGACGTCAGTTGGTCCACGCAACTGGCCGCGCTCGGCTATTCGTGGGAGGATCAGACGCAGACCACGCTTCCGGTTCTCCAGATTCTCAAAAACCACGGCGTCAACCTCATTCGCATCCGCACCTTCGTGAACCCGACGATCATGGCCGGCAGCCTTGGCGTGGGCGATATGGACCAGACTGGCAGCATCGCCCTGGCCAAAGCCGCCAGCGCGATGCGCTTCGCCATCCTGATCGACTTCCACCTGAGCGATACCTGGGCCGATCCCGGCCACCAGGCCATCCCCGCCGCCTGGGCCAACGACGATTACAGCCAGCTCCAGACCAGCGTTTCCAACTACGTCACCGGTTTCATGCAGGCGCTGCTGGCTGCCGGCGTCACCCCGCAGTATGTGCAGATGGGCAACGAGATCAACAGCGGCCTGCTCTGGCCCATCGGGGAATACACCAATTCCGCGCAGATGGCCGGCCTGCTCAACGCCGGCTATAGCGCCGTCAAGGCCGTCAGCCCGTCCACGCAGGTCATCATTCATCTGGCCAACCTGAGCAATCTCTCCGACCTCGAATGGTTCTTCGATCTGCTCCAGACCAACGGCGGCAAGTGGGATGTCTCCGGCTTCTCGTACTACGACGGCCCCGGCACGTTGAGCACGATCACCGCCAACTTGCAGACCCTCGCCGCGCGTTACGACAAGCCGGTGATGATCTGCGAGATGGGGTACATGGAGAGCGACTTCATGGACTCGGCCGACGATGTCAAGACGGCCATCGAAGCGGTGGCCGCCGTGCCGAACGGCATGGGCGTCGGCGTCATTTACTGGGAGCCGGATGCGCCCGACAATGCCACGACCGACAACTACTCGATGGGCGCCGTCAGCGAGCCTGCAACCGATCTGCTCCAGTTCAACACCGCCATCGATCAGTTCCTCTTCACCGGATCGGCCACCGGCAATCAGATCCTCGATCCCGATTTCGCCAGCGGCACGAATGGCTGGCAGATCACCACCACCACCCCGGCGGCGATCGCGACGCCCGCAGGCGGCCAAGGAACCATGCTCTCGCTGGCGCAGAAGGCGGCCTTCAACGGCTCCATTTGGCAAGACGTAACCGGCTTGCCCAGCGGCGCCTACACGCTCAGCGCCTGGATCGAGAGCAGCGGAGGACAGGCGACAGCCCAGCTCTTCGTCGATCCCACCGGAGCCGGTAACCTGACGGTCAATCTGCCCGCGGCCAGCAGTTGGACCGAGGTGCAGATTCCCAACATTCCGATTGCGCAGGCAACCGCCCAGGTTGGATTCACCATCAACGCCGGCGCCGGCCAGTGGGTCAACCTCGAATCCGTCTCGTTGACGAAAAACTAGCTCACCCTCGGTCTGCCGATGTTCTCGATTCTGCTTGCGTGGCCTGGCTCGACCCTCCTGAACAAGCGGACTATCGGCGCCTTGGGCCAGCGGATCGACGATCTGGGGAAAAGTCTGGAGCAGCGGATTGAGGACCAGGGGACGAACCTTGGCCAACAGAAAAGCGGAGCGCCACGCGCTCCGCTTTTCTTGCGCGACCCAAAAACGCTTCAATACGAGCCACTTGCAAAATTCGATAGACGTGCGCAGGAATTGAAAGGGCACGACTTGAGTCGTGCCGTAAGACGCCTGGAATGAATGAGGGCTTTAGCCCCTGAGGGAGATTTTTCTCCTGCGGACGCTCCGTAACTGAATTTTGCAAGTGGCTCAATACAAATGGAAATCGACCTCGACGGAGATGGGCACGGCCACGGGAATTCTGCCGTCTTTGAGGGCCGGCCGGAATTTGTACTTGCGCACGGCTTCCATCGCTTTTTCGTCGAGCCCCTCGCCCAGGCTGCGCACCACGTGGACGTTCTGCGGGTTGCCGTGCGCATCGACGATCAACCCGACGACGCACACGCCCTGGTATTTATTGCGGCGGGCTTCATCGGAAAATTCGGCTTCCGGCTGGTAGACCAGCGTCGGCATGGAAACTCCGCCGCCCACCTGATAGAGGCCGCCGCCCGCATTGCCGCCGGAGCCCGGTCCGTAGCCATTGCCGCTGCCTGAGCCCAAACCGCCGCCGCTGCCCGTGCCCATGCCCGCCCCGTTCCCGCTGCCAGGAGAGGCCAACTGCACGTTGGCCGAGTCGTGCAGACCGATCATCGGCATGTTATTGTCCGGCAACTGCAAATCCTTCTGCACGTTGATGGTGGGCGGCTCAGGTAGCTTGGGGTGGTCGATCAACTGCGGCTGCGGCGGCGCGACGGGATTTTTCATCCGTTCGGGCAGCTTGCCCTTGTTGGCATCGATCGTACTGCGGTCGCCTCCGCCGCCTCCGCCGCCGGCCATCTTATCCATCGTCGGGCCCTTCCACGCGCCGACGTCAATGTCCGTGGCGAGAAGCTGCGGCTTGACCTGTTCGATCACCTTCTTGCCCACGAAGAACAGGATCACGGCCAGGATCGCGCCGTTGACGGCAATTGAGATGCCCACTGCCCAGGGATTCCGCTTGACGGCCATCCGGTCCGGCACCGGAATAGGCTGCGAGGTCAATTCAAGGGGCGGCAGCCTGACCGGAAACAACACGTCCCGGAGGCTCTCCCAGAGAACGGCCCAGATGGGTCTCTCGTCGAGGGCTTTCCCTAAAAAGGCATCCAGCTCGTGGCCGAAGGCGGGGGTTGCCCCTGTCTGGTCGTTCTGTTGTTCCGGTGTCATCTCGATTGGTTCGATGCCCTTATCGCCGCCAGTGGGGGGCTGCGGTTGCTTCGCATGGAGCGCATGCGCTTCAGCGCTTGCCATCCTTTCATTATGCTTGACGGCCCCCGTGCTTGTCTCGGCGCGGTCACAAGGATGCGCCGTCCGATCTCTCCGCAATTCCGTATTCGCGTCCGCACAGACTTCCATAATCGATAGACGCGCCAGCCCAGGCGTTTGTTGCCCAGGAATTTCTTTCCAGGGGCGTTTACACTGAAGGTTACACAAGTTTTTTTCCTTGGAACGGAGTTTCGATGTCTTCTGCGCCCGAGTTGAAGGCGACGCTTACACTGCCTCAAACCGCCTTCCCGATGAAAGCCAACCTGCCCCAGAACGAACCGCTGCGGCTTGAGCGCTGGGCCTCGCTGCGCCTCTACGAAGAGCTGCGCAAGGCCGGCGCGGGCCGTCCCGTTTTTCTGCTGCATGACGGCCCGCCTTACGCCAACGGGCCGATCCACCTGGGCCACGCCCTCAACAAGGGCCTCAAGGACTTCGTCGTCAAGTCGAAGACCATGGCTGGCTACGACGCTCCGTACGTTCCCGGCTACGACTGCCACGGGTTGCCCATCGAGATCAAGGTGGACGAGAAGCTCGGCCGCAAGAAGCTGGAGATGCCGGCCCCGCAGGTGCTCGACGCCTGCCGCGCCTACGCGCAGAAGTACGTCGATTTGCAGACCAGCCAGTTCGAGCGCATCGGCTGCTTCGGCCGCTGGAGCGATCCCTATCGCACGATGAGCCGCGACTACGAGGCGCGCACCCTGGAAGCGTTTTACGGATTTCTCGAAAAAGGCTTCGTCTATCGCGGCCTGAAGCCGGTTTACTGGTGCATTCACGACCGCACGGCGCTGGCCGAGGCCGAGGTCGAGTACGCCAATCACACCAGCCCGTCGATCTACGTGCGCTACCGGTTGACCTCCGAGGCTGCGGCGCTTGCGCCCGCGCTGGCTGGCCGCGAGGTGTACACAATCATCTGGACGACCACGCCGTGGACGCTGCCGGCCTCGATGGCCGTCGCCTTCCATCCCGATTTCGAGTACGTTGCGCTGGAGGCGACGACCGGCGAAGCGTGCTGTCCGCAGACGGCCGTTTACATTGTGGCCGCGGAGCTGGCCGCGAAGGCCGCCGCCGATTGCAAGTTCAGCAGCGTCACCGAGCTGGCCCGCTTCAAGGGCGCGACGCTCGAACGCGCCACGTTTCAGCATCCGTTTTTAGAGCGGTCGATTCAGGGCGTGCTGGCCACCTATGTTACGGCCGACACCGGCACGGGCGCGGTTCACACCGCCCCGGCGCATGGCGCGGACGACTTTTCCACCGGCCAGCGGTACGGCATTGACGCCACCTGCCGCGTGGACGCGGGCGGCCATGTGCACGTCGACGCCGAAGCCTGGCCTCATGCCAAGCCGCCGGCCTTTGACGGTCTGAAGGTCTGGGCGGCGAATCCGGTGATTCTTGCGCTGCTCGAAGAGCGCGGCGCGCTGCTGGGCGCAGCCGACCTCGATCACTCCTATCCGCACTGCTGGCGCTGCCATCATCCGGTGATCTTCCGCGCCACCGAGCAGTGGTTCATTTCGCTGGATACTCCCATCGCCGGCCAGGAAAAGAAGTTTCGCGAGCTGGCCATCGAAGAGATCGACAAGGTCGTTTGGGATCCGGCCTGGGGCAAGGAGCGCATCACGAACATGATCGCCACGCGCCCCGACTGGTGCATCAGCCGGCAGCGCATCTGGGGCGTGCCCATTGCGGTTTTCCTGTGCGAGCAGTGCAACCAGCCGATCGTCGACGCGAAACTGAACAAAAAGATTGTCGAACTTTTTGAGCGCGAGGGCGCGGAGGCCTGGCACACCACGGATGTAGCGCAGTTGCTGCCCGCGAACGCAACCTGCGCGCACTGCGGCGGCGTGAGTTTTCGCAAAGAGACGGATATTCTTGACGTCTGGTTCGACTCGGGCGTGAGCTGGATGGCCGTTTGCGAGTCGGACCCCGATCTGCGCAGCGCGTATGCGGCGTTCCAAAACCAGGACAGCGCGAAGGGCCAGGACGGCGCGAAGGGCCAGGACAGCGCGGAGCGCACAGAGTGTCTTTATCTGGAGGGCGGCGATCAGCATCGCGGCTGGTTCCACTCCTCGCTGCTGACTTCGGTGGCGCTGCGCGGCCGCGCGCCGTACTCGCGCGTGGCCACGGCCGGCTGGACCCTCGACGAGCAGGGCCGCGCCATGTCGAAGTCGCTCGGCAACGGCGTCGATCCGGTGGACATCGCCAACCGCATGGGCGGCGAGATCGTGCGCCTCTGGGTGGCCTCGGTGGACTTCCGCGAGGACATGGCCGCCAGCGAAAATTTGATGCAGCGCTGCGCCGAACTCTACCGAAAACTGCGCAACACCTTCCGGTTTTTGCTGGGGAATTTGCAGCACTCTCTGCCGGCCTTCGGCATCGCCGGGCAATTCGATCCCGCGCGCGACAGCGTGGCCGAGAACGAACTTCTGCCCCTCGATCGCTACATGCTGGCCCGCACGCGCGAACTGGCCGAAAAGATCGCCGGGCCGGACGGCCAATCGGGCTGGTACGGCGCCTTCGAGTTCCATCGCGTCTACCAGGCCATCAACGAGTTCGCCATTGTGGACCTGAGCGCGTTTTATCTCGACGTGCTCAAGGACCGCATGTACACCTTCGCGCCCACGAGCCTTGCCCGCCGTTCCGCCCAAACCGTCCTCTGGAAGATTACGGAGGCGCTGGTGCGGCTGGTCGCGCCCATCCTCAGCTTCACGGCCGATGAAGTCTGGGAGCACCTGCCGAAGGTCAAAGGCCGGCCGGCTTCCGTGCATCTGGCGCGGTTTTTGCTGCCGGAAGAGATTTTTTCGGAGAATCCCGCGCCATTGCTCGAAGAGTGGAAGCAGATTTTCGCCGTGCGCGACGAGGCGCTGCGCGTACTCGAAGAAGACCGCAAGGCGAAGATCATCGGCAAGGGGCTTGAGGCGCAGGTGCGGATCGAAGCCGCCGGTGCGCAACTTGACCTGCTGCGGCGTTACGCTGGCGGACTCAAAGAGGTTTTGAACGTCTCGCACGTCGAAGTCGCCGAGGGCAAAGAGCTGAAAGTTACAGCCTCGCCCGCCAGCGGCGCCAAATGCGCCCGCTGCTGGAACTTCATGCCCGAAGTCGCCGACTACGGCGTCTGGAAGAATGTCTGCACGCGCTGCCACGGAGCGCTCAAGAAGATGGGCATCGAACCGCCGCAGGAGGCTCGCGCATGAATTGGTTGGAAAACTGGCCCCGGCCGCGCCGTCTGCACTGGCTGCTGCTTGTCTCTGCCGCCGTCTTTGCCGCCGACCGTCTGACCAAGCAGTGGGTGGTGCGGCATGTGCGCCTGGGCGGCGCGATTCCGGTCGTCGATCGCGTCTTCCGCATCTCGCACTGGACCAATGAAGGCGCGGCCTTCTCCATGTTCGCCAGTTCGGCCTCGCCGCACGCGGTGCGCTGGGCGCTGGTGGCCTTTACGCTGGCTGTCGCGCTCGGTGTCCTGACCGCGCTGCTGCGGCTGGGCAGCCGTGTGACGCTGACGACCCTGGCCCTGGCGCTGATTCTGGGCGGGGCGCTCGGCAACGTGCATGACCGCATCGCCTACGGCTCGGTGATCGATTTCATCGAGGTTCACATCTTCAACTACCACTGGCCCGACTTCAATCTGGCCGATTCGTCGATCGTCATCGGCGCCTGCCTGCTGTTTCTCGATTCGCTCCGGTCGAAAGGCGAGGGTCCAGGGCCATTGGCCGGGGATGGAGAACGTTAAAAAGCACAGGCGGGGCCTTCTGCGGAGTTGTTCCGAGCCGGTATAATTGGTCTGACCACTTAGCGCCGAGGAGATAAGCCCGATGCCGACGGCTGGCACAGCATCCCGCAGTTTTTTTGCCACGTTCCGTTCCCCGAATCGCATCTCCCACCAGCGGTGGGTGGTCTGCGGCTTCCTGTTTGCGGCCACGGTGATTGCCTATGTCGATCGCGGCGTCATCGCCTATCTTGAAAAATTCCTTGAAAGCATCATCCCCGGCCTCAACAGCATCAAGTACGGCTACATTCTGGCGGCGTTTCAGGCGGCGTACGCCATCGGCATGGTGGTGGCCGGCGGGCTCACCGACAAACTTGGCACGCGCAAGGCCTTCGCCATCGCCATCGCTCTGTGGAGCGTGGCCGCCATGCTGCCGGGCGCGTCGTTTTCCGTGCTGAGCTTTGGCATCGCCATGTTTCTGCTTGGCATCGGCGAGGCGGCCAACTTTCCCGCCTGCATCAAGACCGTCGCCGAGTGGTTTCCCAAGCGGGAACGGGCGCTGGCCACGGGCATCTTCAACTCCGGCGCGAATATCGGCAACATCGTCGTGCCGCTGGTGGTTCCTTTTCTGGTCGCCATTGTCGGCTGGCGCGGCGCGTTTGTCGTCACGGGCTTTCTCGGCATGGTCTGGCTGGCGGCATGGCTGCTCTACTATCGCCATCCCGAAAATCATCCCAGCGTTTCCCAAGCCGAACTGGAGCTGATCCTCAGCGATCCCATCGAGCGGCTGGCAAAGGTTCCCTGGAGCCGCGTGCTGCCGCTCAAGGAGACCTGGGCCTTCGCCCTTGCCAAGTTTCTCACCGATCCCATCTGGTGGTTTTATCTCTTCTGGCTGCCGCGCTATTTGCAGTCCACCTTCGGTCTGAGCCTTGAACAGAATCGCCTGCCGCTGGTGATGGTCTACGTCATCTCGACCGTGGGCAGCATTGGCGGCGGATGGATCTCCTCGGCGCTGCTCAGCCGCGGCAAGAGCCTGAATGTCTCGCGCAAAGTCGCGCTGCTCGTCTGCGCCTTGTGCGTTGCGCCGGTCTTCGTTGCGCCGTATCTGCATAGCCTGTGGCTTGTCGTCGGCGTGGTGGGGCTGGCCGCAGCCGCGCACCAGGGCTGGTCGGCCAATCTCTTCACGCTGCCCTCGGACCTTTTTCCCAAGGCCGCCGTGGCCAGCGTGACGGGCATCGGCGGCATGGCCGGCGCCTGCGGAGGATTCCTGCTGCAACTGGCCACCGGCTACATTGTCGGCCTGACGCACAGCTACGTGCCGCTGTTCGCCATCGCCTGCCTGGCCTATCTCGTGGCGCTGCTGATCGTGCATGGCATCTCGCCGAAGCTGGCCCCGGCGCGCATCGAATAGCCTCATGCGCAGCGGTATTCTATTGGGATGAGTCACGCACCGGGCCATCGCACCGTTGCCGTTTTGCCTCGATGAGGAATCCCATGAAAATCCGCTGGAATTTTGTTTTGCCGGGAGCGCGCGCATGCGTCCTGGCCGCATTCGTATGGTTTGTCTTTGTCTTCGCGCACGCCGCGCCTGCGCAGCGTCTCTCGACGAACGTCCTTCCCTCGCACTACGCGCTCGCCTTCACGCCCGACCTGAAAACCGCCACCTTTGCAGGCGCGGAGACGATCGACGTCGTTATCAAGCAGCCAACGAAGGCCATCACGCTCAACGCCATCGAGCTGAAGTTTCAAAGCGTGGAGATTCGCGGCGGCGACGGCGCGACGCAAACCGGCGCGGTCAGCCTCGACGACGTCAAGCAGCAGGCGACGCTCGTCTTCGCAAAGGCCATTCCGGCCGGCCATGCCGCGCTGCGCATCCGCTTTACGGGCATCCTGAACAACGAGCTGCGCGGCTTCTATCTCTCGAAGACCGCCCGGCGCAACTACGCCGTCACGCAGTTCGAGTCCACCGACGCGCGCCGCGCCTTTCCCTGTTTCGACGAGCCGGCGATGAAGGCGACCTTCGACCTCACGCTGACCATCGACAAGGGCGATACGGCCATCTCGAACGGTCCGGTCGTGGGCGACGCGCCGGGCCCCGGTGCGGATAAGCACACCGTGACCTTCGGCGCGACGCCGAAGATGTCCACCTATCTTCTGGCCTTCGAGGTGGGCGACTTTCAGTGCGTGCGCGGCGCAGAGGACGGCGTCGCCCTGCGCGTCTGCGCCACGCCCAGCCAGGTCGCCTACACTTCGTATGCGCTCAACGTCGCCAGGTTCGCCCTGCACTACTACGACAATTACTTCGGCATTCATTTTCCGCTGAAGAAGCTCGATCTTGTCGGCATTCCCGACTTCGAGGCCGGCGCCATGGAGAACTTTGGCGACATCACCTTCCGCGAGACCGACCTGCTGGTCGACCCGAAGACGGCGACCTTCGACGCCGAGCGCGAAGCGACCATCGCCATCGTGCACGAGATGGCCCACCAGTGGTTCGGCGACCTGGTCACCATGCAGTGGTGGGATAATCTCTGGCTCAATGAGGGCTTCGCCACGTGGATGGAGAACAAATGCACGGCGGCCATGCACCCCGGCTGGCAGATGCCGCAGTTTGTCGCGGCCGATGAGCAGAGGACCTTCGATCTGGACGCGCTGCCTACCACGCGCGCCATCCGCGCCAAAGCCGACACGCCCGAGCAGATCGACCAGATGTTCGACGGCATCGCCTACGGCAAGGCCGGCGCCGTGCTGCGGATGATCGAAAACTACGAGGGCGCGGAGATCTTCCGCCAGGGCGTTCACAACTATCTGGCCGCGCACGAGTACGGCAACGCGACGGCCGAGGACTTCTGGAACGCGCAGACGGCCGTCAGCCACAAGCCCATCGACAAAATCATGGATTCGCTGGTGGCCCAGCCGGGCGAGCCATTGCTGACCTTCGGCGCGCCCACCGTGGGCCGCGTTTCCGTGGCGCAGTCGCGCTTCTTCCTCAACCCCGGCCTTCAGCCCGATTCCGCGCAACGATGGACACTGCCGGTCTGCTTCAAGGCGGAGGGCGGCGGCCGGGACTGCCAGGTGCTTACGCCGTCTTCTTCTTCGCTGGCGATTCCGGCCTCCAGCCTGTTCTTTGCCGACGCCGGCGGCGTAGGCTACTATCGCAGCGCCTATGCGCCGGCGCAGTTCGCGGCGCTGGTTGCCCACGCCGAAACCGGCTTGACACCCGCCGAGCGCGTGAGCCTGGCCGGCGACACGTGGGCGCAGATGCGCGCCGGCACGCTGCCGGTGGGCGATTTTCTGAACCTGGTGGCTGCGCTCAAGGCCGACCCGAGCGCGGACGTGCTGGCAACGGCCGGGGAAAACGTGAGCGTGATCGCCGACCGCATCGCGGCCACCCCGCAGGAGCGCGCGACGCTGGCTGCCTGGCTGCGCCGCGTCTTCAGCCCGGTCTACGCGGAGCTTGGCCCGCTTGCGGCCCATGCGTCGCCGACCGCCGTGGAATATCGCGCGGAACTTCTGGCGCTACTCGGCGGAGGCGGTAAAGACCCCAGGGCGCGCAGCGAAGCGCGGGCGCTCGCCAAGCGGTATCTCGCCGATCCGACGGCCGTGAATCCTACCCTGGCCGCAGCGGCTTTGCGCGTGGCGGCCATCGATGGCGACGCCGCGCTCTTTGACCAAGTGCAGCATCTGTACGAAAGCTCAAACGATCCTGAAGTCAAGGATCTGGCGTTGCGCGATCTGGCCGCCTTCACGCGCCCGGCGCTGCTCGATCGCGCCCTTCGGTACGCGGTCTCCGGCCAGGTGCGCAATCAGGACGCCGCTATCGAACTGGCCATCGCCATGCGCAGCCCGGAAAACCGCGAACAGACCTGGAAGTTCATCCAGACAAACTGGCCGGCGGTGCGCGCGCAGCTCACCACGGCGATGGGCGCCTATCTGGTCGCTTCCACCGGCAACTTCTGCTCGGCCGGTGCGCGCGACGACGTGCGGAGCTTCTTCGCCAGCCACCCGGTGCCCGCCACCGACGCCGCGCTGCGGCACGCCATCGAGCGCATCGATGGCTGCATCGACCTGCGCGCGCAGCAGGAGCCGAATCTGGCGAAGTGGCTGACCACGCAGCGGCAATAAGCGCGCGGCGATTCACCCCGTGGCTTCCGGCCTGCGCCGGGGAGCAAAACATAACTTCCTCCAGAGGCCCGGCGCGCAGACATCCCATCCATGCAGCGTTTTCTGCTGAATGGATGGGAAGGATGGACACGATTGGAGGGCCGGATCGATGCGAGCGGCAAGACCACAGCCACCGGTCCTCGCCGCATCGAGAATCGTGCTCTCCCACCCAAACCGCAAAGTACGCGGTTTGGATGGGGCACCCGGCACCCGGCCTCGATGGTAGTCCTATTTTGACTTTTTCTGTTCTCGATATTCTGGATGAACGCGAAGAAAGTTTTGAATACTTTGGATCTCTCCTTGGTAAGCATCTATCCATTCGTCGCATCTGACGATTCGTGCATCTCCAATCCAGGAGCCAACTTTGTAGGTAAAAAATCGCTCGCAGAATGGAACATTGATTGCATCTCCGAATCCGTCGTCATAGGCGAGCTTCCCACTCACTTCTATCGTTTGTTTGGATTGCTGAATGAACAATAATTGCTCAGACGAAACGGGAATTGCGAATCGTATATCGGGGCCCTTATTCGGATCACTCGGATCCAAAGGTCGTACGATTTGCCGAGAAAACTCTCCCGTGAAAGTGTGCCCGATGGTCTTAATGTACGGAACGGTAATGCGCCGGACAGAGAACGTTACATTAACGTTCCTGGCGTTTACATGGCCAGTATTCTGAAAGTAGAAATCTATGCTGGCATATGGAGAAGACAGGCTAACCCTTGCAACGTCGTTTGGATTAATAACCGCAGCTTCAGTACCGACCAGTTGATCCTTCATCACTTTATTTTGGCTTTGCATTTCATTGAGTTGACCGCGGGCAGCACTCCATTGTAGGAAGCTTACGGCTGCTAGAACCAAAGTAAAAAAGGCGATAAAAACTGTAGCGATAGCGGTTTGACGTGCCGCACTGTCTGCAGATGTTTGAAGCCGCCTATTATCTCTACGATTATGGGCTTGACGTGGCGAATAATGGACAAAACTCACCCAAAGTGGACGGGATTTTGTCTTTGTTACTTTCTTTGTTCGCTCGTATTTATCTTGTTTATCCACTGCAATACTCACTCTCAGTACTGTCAGGCCATAAGGCCGGGTGCCCCATCCAAAGCGCAGTTTGATCGCGCTTTGGGTGGGAGAGCAAGATTCTCGATGCGGCAAGGATGATTCCTACTGATCCCACTTATTCAGCAAAGATCGCTGAATGGCTGCGGCACTCGGCATTGCTGCTTATTGGCAGCCATCGGGGCCAGTCCTGCGGAACCGCAGCAATCGCGCCCCAACCAGAAAGTACCAGAGCGTTGCTCCCAGCGCATTTGCCATTATCAGCGGAAAGAATCCTGTCAATGATAGTATCCCGGTTACCCCAACGATCACACCGGTCCATGCGCTCGCTTTTCCGAATCCTGCCTTCACCATTGCAATGCTTGCCAGGAACACGCCCACTGATGGAATCACGATGATGTAAAAGGTCAGCAGCGGCGTTGCATAGATCGATGCGGCATATTCGGCCGCAGCCAGATAAGTAGCCCGATGAGCATTGTCGGCTGCGCTCAAGTATTGATGGAAGAGTCCCAGGATAGAAGCGTGATGTGTCCAAGTCACCGCAAGGTCGAGGACGACGAACAGATTCAAGCAGGCAACAGCTGCCAGAATGAGCTTTGATGCCGCCTTGCTCATCGCAGTCCACAGTGCCCAAGCAACCGGTAGATAAAGGAGGTCGGTTACCACACTAAGCCAGATGATTACCCACCATACCGATGTCTTTCCCGGTAGGTAGCGGAACCATCCTTCGCCAGTCACAGGAGGTGCGCCCACCCATGTAAAAAGCGGAATGATAGCCACATAACCAGTGGCAAGAAGCAGTGCCGCTATCCCGCCCCAGAGATAGCACCGCTTTTCCTCGGAAACGTTCGAATCGTTCATCCCAATCGGAATCTTCATCGCTTTTTGTTCCTTTGAAATCATACGTTGCGGAAGGTCGGAATGTTCTTGTCCGATTCACAGAGCGCCATCCATTCAGCGTTCTTTGCTGAATGGGTGGGGCACTCGGCACCCGGCCGCTCACAGCAATGGCTGTCCGTTTTGTTGCAGGGATCGCAGCATTTCGAAACGGCCTCCTCATTAGCCTCCAGAACCGGCGCCGTGTACATTACGAGCGGGTCAGCCGCAGGCGAGCTTGGTCTTCCGCGTCCAAAAAACATACCAAGGGCGCGCGGGGACCACGCAAGGCCGGGGGCGTTGCAGCGAGCTGGCAAAACAGCTTCTCTTCGGCATCGGTTTGCGGTCCGCCAGGGCGAGGAAGCCATGAAAATCGGGAAAATGGCGGCGATCTTTCTTGCGGCGCTGGCGCTGGCGGCTCCGCGTGGCCTCTCCGCACAGGCGCAACCTTCTGGCGAGGATGCGCGGAAGAACGCTCTTGCCGCAAGGGCCGCGCTCGACGCCATGGGGAAGGCCCTCGGCGGCGAGGCCTGGCTCCACGGCAGAATCGGATGCGGCGAGAGCAGGTAGACGCCTTTGAAAATCGCAGGATTGCGGCCTATTTTTTCTTTTCCGAGAACAGGCCCTGGAACTTGCGCAACATGCCAAAATTTGCGGGTTTTCCTGCCGGTGGCTTGGCCGGCGCGGTCGAAGGTTTGGCCGGTGCGGCTGGCGGCGTCTGCGCCGGCGCAGGGGGCTTGGCCGCGGAAGAAGAAGCGGGTGGCGCGGGTGCGCCGTCGACCACATGCGCGTGGGCCAGCGACGGCGGCGTTCCATTGTCGTTGTTTTTGACGAGAATCGTGATGCGGCGATTGGACGAATCGAAGGGATTCTTTGGGTCGCGCAGCATCTGATCGGCGTAGCCGCGCACCTGCGTCACCTGATCGGCGCGCACGCCGCTTTGCTGCATCAGCCGGCGCGCCGCATTGGCGCGGTCGGCCGAGAGTTCCCAGTTGCTGTAGTCGGCATTTTTCGAGTACGGCGCGGCGTCGGTGTGGCCCTCGATGAGCAGCTTGTTCGGCAGCGTCTTCAACTCGGTGGCGAGCAGGGCCAGCAACTCCTTGCCGTCGGGACTCAGCTCGGCGCTGCCGCTTTTGTAGAAGGTGCCGTTCTTGTCCTCCAGTAGCTCGATGCGCAGACCCTCCGGCGTGATGGTGATCTCGATCTGCTTGCTCAGCTTTTGCAGATCCTTGCGGGCGGCGATCTCTTTTTCGAGCTTTTCCTTGAGTTGCTGCAACTGCTGCTGATTGGGATCGACTACGGGGATTGCGCCGTTGCCCGTGCCCGTCATCGTGGTGCCGAGCAGTGTGGAAACGCCCCTGGGGTCGTTGAAGTAGCCAGCGACGGCCTTTTTCACCGGATCGCTCTGGCTCATCAGCCAGAGCACGATGAACAGGGACATCATCGCGGTGACAAAGTCGGCGTAGGCCACCTTCCACGCACCGCCGTGATGGCCGCCGTGGCCGCCTTTTTTCTTGATGACAACGACGGGTTGCGATTTGGCCGCCATGGATTTGTCCGCGTCTCTCTTCCGCTACGCCTGCATCGTTCGTCTTTCGTCCCTAGCCCCTAGTCCCTAGTTCCTCGGTCCCTTGGTCCCTTGGTCCCAAGTTCCTCGGTCCCTTTTCTCCGTTTTCACGCCGCGGCTGCTTCCGGGGCGTCCTTGTTCTTGCAGGTCTTCTCCATCTGGTCGAAGTTCGGGCGGGCGTGGCCGGGAATGGCGCGGCGGCCCATCTCGATGGCGATCATGGGCGCGGAGCCTTTCAGAAAGCCGAGCAGAATCACGCGCAGTACGTGCAGATACTCGTTCTGATCGTCGGCGATCTTGCGCATGTTGGCGGCCAGCGGGCCGACCACGCCGTAGCAGAGCAGGATGCCGAGAAAGGTGCCGACCAGGGCGGCGGCGACGTGCTTGCCGATCTCTTCGGGCGGTCCGCCGAGCGAGCCCATGGTGATGACGACGCCCAGCACGGCGGCGACAATGCCCAGGCCGGGCAGCGAATCGGCCACGGTGGTTAGCGAATCGCAGGGCTGTGCGGCCTCGTGGTGATGCACCTCCATGTCCAGCTCCATCATCTGGTCCATGTCGAAGGGTTCCACGCCGCCGGTGATGGCCGTGCGCAGCGTGTCGCAGACAAAGTCCCGCGCATGATGATCGTGCAGAAAGTCGGGAAAGTTCTTGAACAGCGCGCTCTCGGCCGGTTTCTCCACATCCATCTCGACGGCCAGCAGTCCCTCTTTTCGTACTTTATTGAGGAATTGATACATCATTTTGAGCGTGCTCAGGTAGCGAGCCTCGGTGTACGGAGAGCCCTTGAGCAGAGCCATCAGGCCGTTGGCGATGGCCTTGAGAATGCGCATGGGATTGGCCACCAGCAGGGTGCCGGCGGCCGCGCCTGCAATAATGAGCAGCTCGGCGGGCTGGAGGAGAACGAGCATGTGCCCCTTCTCCATCAGAAACCCGCCGATGATGGCGGCAAAGACAAGGAAGATGCCTACGATGGCAAACACGGCGAGTCCTCCTGCGCGCGGTCTTCGGAACCGGCTCGCGCTGCGATTGTGGCCCGGTTGCCGCCCTCCCGGATGCTGTTTTCCATGGCTTCGCGGGCGCGGCGAAGCAGATCGGCGAGATTTTCGTGGCTGTCGCTGGCGGCCTGCGCCGCGCCGATGCTTGCGGTGAGCGAGACACGGTCGCCCCACCAGCGGAAATCGGCCGTGCGCGCCAGTCCCGCAAGGGTTTTGGCGTGTTCGGCCAGCATCTCCTCGCTGCGCTCGTGGGCGATGACGAGAAATCCGTCGTTCGACCAGTAGCCGATCTCCTCGCCGGGGCGCAGCCCGTGGGCCAGCGCGTAATAGACTTTTTCGAGCATCGACTGACAGGCCGCAGAGCCGTGCGTCTTGCGCAAGGGCTGCGCCTGATCGACGGTGATGCGCAGAACGCCCAGCGGCGCACCGCCTCGCCGGAAGTCGTCGTACTCGATCTGCAGCCGTTCCAGCAGATCGGCGCGCGCCCCCTGCTCATCGGCCGCGCCGCCATCCTGGCTCTTTGGCAGAGCGTCCAGGCTCTCGACCGGATGAAAGACCACGGCGGCTCCGATGCGCTCGCCCAGCCCGTTGTTGAGCGTCAGCGCGTTGACGATGACGGGCACCACATGTCCAAATTTGTGACGGAACTGCACAACCGACCGGCGGCTCTCACGTTGCGCCTCCCGGGGCGTCAGCGGACTGGGCGCGCTCCCGCTCTCCAGCAACGGCTCCAGTCCATCCGGGGCCGGGTGGCCCATCAAGTCGATGCCTGCATAGCCCGTGATGCTTTCAGCCGCCTGATTCCAGAACACCGTCTCTCCCGCGTGGTTCAAGAGCCCGATGCCGTCGGGCAGCGTATCGAGAGCCGCTTCGAGTAGTTCCATGCGATCCGTCATCGAAGCCTCCCCGGGGTTGGCGTCTCTTTGCGCGCCATTGCGCACGCGGAACGCAATGGCGCACGCGGAACGCAATGGCGCACGCGCCTGGAACCGCACCTCTTTTTCTCCATCGGCGTTCGGCGCAAGAACTTCATCCCTGGGAATCGCACGGAGAGATTTTTCGTGTGGAAAATGGAGCGGAGAACCGGAGAAATCCAGGAGACCGGCGGAAGAAACGATTTTCAAGGGGCCGGATCGCGCGCCGGGGCCGGGCTTGACCCCATCGAGAAGCCGGAAACCCGGTTCGGATCACTTCTCCGGCACGCCAATCCGGCAATGCGCCCGTTGCCCGGAACTTTTCCTCGCAAACGATTTTCGCCGCATCTCACCGGGGCAGGACTGCTTCCGCAAAATTGACGCATCCGCGCCCCTTGCAACATCCTGGAACGAATCCGGCAAGATGGGGCGCGATCAAGCCGTGAGCCGTGCAGGCAGCCGGATCGTGCAGGCAATCGGGTATGGACCGGGGATTTCGCTGCTGAGCCAGCTTTGCGTTCGCGATCGGCGCGTTCCTCCCCGCAGTGAGTGGCATGGAGCGTCTACACTGTTTCTTGCGTTGATCGATGCGAGAGACTCTGGAGTACGGGCTGGTCCGGGCCGTCGCCGGCGCTCTGGGCCTTTTGCCCAGAGCGCTGGCTCGCCTTGCGGCGCGCGCACTTGCCTTTGCCGTCTATTGCGGTCTGGGCAGGCTGCGGCGCGTGGGCGTGCGCAATCTTTCGCTGGCGCTGCCGGAGCTTTCGGTCCAGGCCAGAAAAAAAATCCTGCGCGGGGTCTACGTCCATCTGGGCTGGCAGCTTGTCGAGTTCTGCCGCATGACGCGGTATACGCCCGAAAACACCCGCGGCTGGATGCGCACCGAAGGTATGGAGCATTACCTGGCGGCCAGGGCCCGCGGCAAAGGCGTGCTCATCGTCACCGGCCACCTGGGCGCCTGGGAGCTTTCGGCCTTTTATCACTCGCTCGCGGGCCATCGGATGGGCATGATCGCGCGCCGTCTCGACAACCGGCGGCTCGATGCCTATGTCAACGGGGTGCGCTCGCGGCACGGCAACTTCATGATCTCAAAAGACGACTTCGGCCGCGGGCTTTTGAAAGCCATTCATGCCGGCCAGACGGTGGGCATCCTGATGGACACGAACATGACGCCGCCGCAGGGCGCATTTGTGCCGTTTTTCGGCATCGCGGCCTGCACGGGGACGGGCCTGGCGCACATCGCCCGCCAGACCGGAGCCGCCGTGCTGCCGGGCTTCATGCTCTGGGAGCCGGGCGAGCGCCGTTACGTGCTGCACTTTGGTCCGGAGATCGAGATTCCGCGCACGGCCGACCGCGCCGCCGATATTCTCGAAGGCACGCGCCGCGCCACGGCTGCGATCGAGGCGTGGATTCGCCGCTATCCAGACCAGTGGCTCTGGATTCACCGCCGCTGGAAGACCCGCCCGCCGGGCGAGCCGGGACTGTACTGACCGGAGGCAAGCCTGCCTGGGCGCGGGCTATTTCCGGCCCGCAGGCGAGGTTGCATCGGCAAAACCGCAGAAAAGAAACACGCGCAAACCGGGAGAATTCGCATGACGCTCGAACAACTGATGGAGATTCTGGGCGGCCAACTCGCGCAGGGCGATCCGCGCAGGGAGATTCGCGCCGTCAACGCTGTCGCGCAGGCTGGCGCGGAAGATCTGGTCTTCGCCGAGGACGCCGCGGCCGCTGCCGAGGCGCTCGATTGCGCGGCCGGCGCGGTGGTGCTCAAGGCCGGCCTCTTGATGGCCGATTCTGGCCGCGCGGCCTCTATCGCCGTGGTCGAGGACCGGCAGCCGCGGCTCTGGTTCGCGCGTGCGGCAAAGCTGCTTGCGCCGCCGCTGCCGGTCGAGGGCGTGCATCCGGCGGCGGTGCTGGGCGCGGGCGTGGAACTGGGCGCGGGCGTCACCATCGCCGCCTGTGCGGTCGTCGGCGCGGGCGCGGCCATCGGCGCGGGCACGCGCATCGAAGCTGGCGCGGTGGTCGGCGCGGGCGTGCGCATCGGCGAGAACTGCCGCATCTATCCGCGCGTGGTGATTTATCCGGGCGCGACCCTCGGCCATCGCGTCGTCGTTCACGCCGGGGCGGTTCTGGGCGCCGACGGCTTCGGCTACGTGCGCGACGCCGCGACCGGCGTCTACACGCAATTTCCGCAGCAGGGCGCGCTCGTCGTCGAGGACGACGTCGAGATCGGCGCCAACACCACCATCGATCGCGGGGCGCTGGCCGAGACGCGCATTCGCCGCGGCGTCAAGTTCGACAATCTGGTTCATGTGGGCCACAACTGCGACCTCGGCGAGGATGCGATTCTGGTGGCGCTGACGGGCGTCTCCGGGTCGAGCACGATTGGCCGGGGCGCGGTGCTGGCCGGGCAGGTGGGCATCGGCGACCACGTGCGCGTCGGCCCCGGCGTGATTCTCGGTGGACAGGCCGGCGTCTTCAGCGGCAAGTCCGTGACGAACGACGGCCTCAAGCCGGGCACGGTCCACTGGGGCACGCCGGCGCGGCCGCTCCCGCAGGTTTTGCGCGAACAGGCCACGCTGGCGCGGCTGGCCAAGCGGCCGAAGGGCCGGGAACGCGGGGCGTAGCCGCTGGTCCATGAGCGCGCCTTCCGCCTTGCATACTTATTCATGGAAGATGTATATTTATTCAAGCACGTCCGCTCATGAAATCCCTGCGTCTGAACGCAATCCGCGAAGTGCTGGTCGGCGCACCCGTCGCGAACCAGGACGAGCTGCGCCGCAAGCTGCGCCGCCGCGGCATTCACGTGACCCAGGCGACGCTCTCGCGCGACATGCACGAGTTGCAGCTCGTGAAGGGACCGCGCGGCTACGCGCTGCCCGGCGGCGAGGGCGCGGCGATCGCCGCAGGCGATGAGGACGATGGGCCGCCGTCGCTCGGCGAAATGCTCGACAGCCTCGGTTTGCGCGCCAGCCAGGCGATGAACCAGGTGGTGCTGCGCACGGTGAAAGGCGGGGCGCAGCCCGTGGCTGCGGCTCTCGACGGCGAGGAGTGGCCGGAGGTGGCCGGCACCATCGCCGGCGACGATACGGTTCTGGTGATTTGTACGGACACAAAACAGGCGGGCAGGGTGGCCGCCCGGTTAAGGACGATTCTCGAGGCATGACAACGACGGTTCAAACAGCGATCGTAGGAGTGACGGGCTACGCCGGCGGCGAGCTGGCGCGGCTGCTTTTGGCGCATCCGCGGCTTCAGGGCAAGCCTCCGGTGCTGGCCGGGCGCGTGGACGAGAAAGACCTGGCGCGGGGCGGCGTGCCGCTGGCCGAGATTCATCCGCATCTGGCCGGCGGCGTCGCCAACCAACTCAAAGACGCTGCCAGCCAGCTCAAAATGGAGCCGTTTTCCTGGGAGCTTTTCGCCGCGCGCAAGGTGGACGTGCTCTTCCTGGCCACGCCGCACGCGCAGTCGCGGGCCTGGGCGCCCGAAGCGCTCAAGCGCGGCATTCGCGTCATCGACCTGAGTGGTGCATGGCGGCTGACGGAGGCCGCGCACCGCGCCGTCTACGCATTTGAGGATGAAGGCTCGGCGCAGGCCGCGGCGATTCAGGCGCAGGCCGTCTACGGAATGCCCGAGCTGCATCGCAAAGAGATTGCCAAAGCCAAATTGATCGCCAATCCCGGCTGCTACGCAACCTCGGTGATTCTGCCGCTGCGGCCGCTGGTGGCCGCCGGTCTCGTCGATCTCGACGCCGGCATCGTCGCCGACGCGAAGAGCGGCGTCAGCGGCGCGGGCAAGGCTCCGACCGCGAAGACGCACTTCATGAGCGCGGCCGACAATCTCTCCGCCTACGCCGTCTTCACGCATCGTCACACGGGCGAACTGGTTGAGCAGATCGGCGTCGCCGGCGATCAGATCGTCTTTACGCCGCATCTGCTGCCGATCCCGCGCGGCATTCTCTCGACGATCTACGTGCGCTTCAAGCAGGCGCAGACGGCCGGGAGCGTGGCGCGGGTCTATCGCGAGTTCTTCGCCGCGAGTCCCATGGTCCGGCTCTACGAAAAATCGCTGCCGCAGATTCAGTACTCGGTGCGCACCAACTACGCCGACATCGGCTTCGAGATCGACGCCGGCGGCAAACGCGCCGTCATCGTCAGTTGCCTGGACAACCTGCTCAAAGGCGCCGCCGGCCAGGCCGTGCAGAACCTGAACGTCCTTGAAGGCTGGCCGGAAGCGGAAGGATTGGCATGAAGTACGTGGTCAAACTGGGCGGCGCGGGGCTGGAGAATCCCGCGCTCTTCACGGGCTGCATCCGCGCCATCGTCGATCTGGTGCGCGACGGCCATCAGGTGGCCGTGGTGCATGGCGGCGGCGTGCAGTTGACGCGCACGTTGAAGGCTCTGGGCAAACAGAGCCAGTTCATCGACGGCCTGCGCGTCACCGACGCCGAAACCCGCGACGCCGGGCTGATGGTCTTTGCCGGCCGCGTCAACAAAAGCCTCGTGGCCGCCTTTGCGGCCCTCGGCCAGCCGGCCCTGGGGCTTTCCGGCGGCGATGGCATGATCTTTCGCGCGCGCAAAAAGCGCATGGCGCAGGACCTCGGCTTTGTGGGCGAGATTGCCGCCAGCGATCCGCGCTGGCTCGAAGCCATCTGGCAGTTGAACGGCGTGCCGGTGCTCTGCTCGATGGCCCTGGGCTTCGACGGCGAGTATTACAACATCAACGCCGACGAGATGGCTTCGGCCTGCGCCGTCGCCTGCTGCGCCGACGCTCTGGTCTTCCTTACGGACGTGCCCGGCGTCAAGGGTCTGAACGGCGAGGTGCTGCGATGGCTCGCCATCGACCAGATTGCCGCGATGGCGCAGAACGGGGTTATCTCCGGCGGCATGTTGCCCAAGCTGGGCGCCTGCCGCGAGGCGCTTTTGAACGGCGTCAAGCGCGTACGCATTCTTCCGGCCGAGGCGGCCCGCGTTTTGCCCGATCTGTGCAGCGCACGCATTGCCGAGGGCACCGAAGTGATGGTGGCGTAGAGCAGCGGAGTTAGCAGCGTTGGCGGAGTTAGACCGGCGGCGAGGAGCGCGGACCGGAACCAAAAAATTAGATCGAGAACCAATCAGATTGGGAACGAAGGAGAGATCATGTCGAAACTTGCCGAGATTCAGGCCGCTGAACAGCGGCTGCTCATTCACACCTACGACCGCTTTCCCGTGCTCTTTGTCGCCGGCGAAGACGTGCATCTGATCGACGACGAGGGCAATCGCTACCTCGACCTGCTGAGCGGTATCGGCGTCAACGCTCTGGGCTACGGATCGAAGGTGATCGAAGAGGCCATCGCCAGCCAGAGCCGCACGCTGATCAACGCCTCGAACTACTACTTCAACGACAAGATGGCTCCGCTGGCCGAGCGCCTGACGCGGATTACGGGCATGGATCGCGCCTACTTCGGCAACTCCGGCACCGAGGCCGTCGAGGCCGCGCTCAAGCTGGCCCGCGCCCACGCCGGGCTGCTGCGCAGCGAAGGCAAGCAGATCGGCACCGGCTTTCTGGCCATGGACCAGAGCTTTCACGGGCGCACCATGGGCTCGATCTCGATGACCTACAAAGCCAAGTACCGCGAGCCCTTCGAGCCGCTCATTGCCGGCGTCGAGTTCGTCCAATTCAACGACGTCGCCGATCTGCGCGCCAAATTCAGCGGCGAGATCTGCGCCATTCTCGTCGAGGCCATGCAGGGCGAGGGCGGCGTGCGGCCGATTACGCCGGAGTTTTTCGCCGAGGCGCGCAAGCTGGCCGACTCGACCGGCGCCTTGCTGATCGTCGACGAGATTCAAGCCGGTTTCGGCCGCACCGGCAAGTGGTGCGCCTTTCAGCACTACGATGTGAAGCCGGACATCGTCACGCTAGCCAAGCCGCTGGCCGGCGGCATCCCCATGAGCGCCACGCTCTGCACCAACGAAGTGGCACGCGCCTTTCACGCCGGCATGCACGGCACCACCTTCGGCGGTGGCGCGCTGGCCTGCGCCGTGGCCACGGCCGTCATCGACCACATCGAGTCGACGAATCTGCTCGACCACATCAACGCCGTCGGCGGCTACTTTTTGCAGAAGCTGCAAGCTCTCCAGCAAAAGCACGCCTGCATTGTGAACGTGCGCGGCAAGGGGCTGATGCTGGCCATCGAGTTGAACTCGGCCGAACTGGGCAAGAAGGCCGTCACCACGCTCCTCAGCCGTCACATCGTCATCAACTGCACCAGCGACACCACGCTGCGTTTTCTGCCGCCGTACATCTTCGAGAACCGGCACGTCGATGAAGTGGTCGCCGCGCTCGACGCCTTCCTGAGCGAAGAGGCCGCAGCGGCCCCCAAGGAGAACCATGGCTAGCAAAACCATTCTCGACCGGCCGGCGCTCGACGGCCAGAACGCCGGCATTGCGGATGCCGATATTCAGGCCGCCGCCGCGCGGCTGGCCGGCGAAGACCTGTGCTCCATCGCCGATCTTTCCAGCGGCGAAGTGCGCGCCATCCTCAAGCTGGGCCGCGAGGTCAAAAGCCATCCGGCCCGCTACCGGCGCGCCCTCGACGCCAAACAGATGGTGCTGATGTTCGAGAAGGCCAGCCTGCGCACGCGGCTGAGCTTCGAGACCGGCATCAACACCATGGGCGGCAACGCCATCTTCGTCGACCAGACCAATCAGCCGCTGGGCGAGCGCGAGTCGATCGCCGACGTGGCGCGCAACGTCGAGCGCTGGGTCGACATCATCGTGCTGCGCACCTACGCGCACGACACCATTACGGAGATGGCCGCCAACTCGCGCGTTCCGGTCGTCAACGCGCTCTCCGACTTCGAGCATCCCTGCCAGGCGCTGGCCGATTTCATGACCCTCGAAGAGCGCTTCGGCAAGGTGGCCGGACTCAACTTCACCTACGTTGGCGACGGCAACAATGTTTGCCACTCGCTGATGCTCACCGGCGCGCAACTGGGCGCCAACGTCACCGTGGCCACGCCGCGCGGCTACTCGCCCGACTTCGAGATCGTCACGCGCGCGCGGGAGATCGCCGAGGCCAACGGCTGCGAGATTCGCCTGCTGCAGGATCCGCACGCGGCCGCCGAGGGCGCCGACGCCATCTACACCGACGTCTGCGTCTCGATGGGCATGGAGCACGAATCCACCAAGCGCGCGCCCATCTTCCGTCCGTTCCAGGTGAACGAAACGCTGATGGCCAAGGCCCTGCCCACGGCCGTGTTCATGCACTGCCTTCCGGCCCGCCGCAACGCCGAGGTCACCGACGCGGTCATCGATTCGCCGCAGTCGATCGTCTTCGATCAGGCGGAAAACCGCATGCACGCGCAAAAGGCGCTGCTGCTGCTGCTGCTCAATGGGCTGGCAAATGTGAAAGCTGTTAGCTGCTAGCTTCTAGCCTCTAGCTTTCTCTCGAAGCGTGAACATTGACACCAACACTGAACGAGCTAGCGGCTGGAAGCTCGTGGCTAGAAGCTGAGGTTCCTAGAGTATGTCCGTAATTCTTGAAAATCTGCCTGCCGGCGAAAAGGTCGGCATCGCTTTTTCCGGCGGCCTCGATACGTCGGCCGCGTTGCACTGGATGCGCCGGAAGGGCGCGATTCCCTACGCCTACACGGCCAACCTGGGCCAGCCCGACGAGAGCGACTACGAGGCGATTCCGCGCAAGGCCCTTGAATATGGCGCTGAAAAGGCCCGCCTGATCGACTGCCGCGCGCAGCTTGTGCGCGAGGGCATCGCCGCATTGCAATCCGGCGCCTTTCACATCAGCACGGCCGGGCAGTATTACTTCAACACCACGCCCATCGGCCGCGCCGTCACCGGAACCATGCTCGTGGCCGCGATGAAAGAGGACGAGGTCAACATCTGGGGCGACGGCTCGACCTTCAAGGGCAACGACATCGAGCGCTTCTATCGCTACGGACTGCTTGTCAATCCCAGCCTCCAGGTCTACAAGCCCTGGCTCGACGCGGCCTTCATCGACGAACTGGGCGGACGCGCCGAGATGTCGGCCTTCATGCAGCGCCACGGCTTCGCCTACAAGATGTCGGCGGAAAAAGCCTACTCGACCGACTCGAACATTCTGGGCGCGACCCACGAAGCCAAGGACCTCGAACATCTTTCCTCTTCGATCCGCATCGTCGAGCCGATCATGGGCGTGGCCTTCTGGCGCGACGAGGTCGAGGTGCGGCGCGAAGAGGCGACCATCCGCTTTGAGGAGGGATTTCCCGTCGCCCTCAACGGGCAGAGCTTCGCCGATCCGGTGGCGCTGCTGCTGGAGGCCAACCGCATCGGCGGCCGGCACGGCCTGGGCATGAGCGACCAGATTGAAAACCGCATTATCGAGGCCAAATCCCGCGGCATCTACGAAGCGCCCGGACTAGCCCTGCTCTTCATCGCCTACGAGCGGCTCCTCACCGGCATTCACAACGAGGACACCCTCGAGCAGTACCGCGAGAACGGACGCAAGCTGGGCCGGCTGCTCTACCAGGGCCGCTGGTTCGATTCGCAGGCCATCATGCTGCGCGAATCGGCGCAGCGCTGGGTGGCCAAGCCCGTCACCGGCGAGGTGACGCTGGAGCTGCGGCGCGGCAACGACTACTCGATCCTCAACACCGAGTCGCCGAACCTGACCTTTCACCCCGAGCGGTTGAGCATGGAAAAGACCGCATCGACCTTCTCGCCGCGCGACCGCATCGGCCAGTTGACGATGCGCAATCTCGACATCGCCGACTCGCGCGCCAAGCTGCTGACCTACGCGAAGAGCGGCCTGCTGACGCTCAGCCAGGGCAGCGAGATGCCCCGGCTGAACTCGGCGGCGGAGAAGGAATAGCGGCCTTGTGATGCCGAAGGCGCACGGTTTGAGGATGGGACGGTGCATGATCCGTGCGCGTGCATTACAATGTAATTCACGAGGTGCTCTATGGCGGCGAATGCTCTTGTGCAGACCAGAATCGACGGGAAAATCAAGCGGGAGGCAGCGGCGGTTCTGGAGGCGGTTGGCCTGACGGTCTCCGATGCCGTGCGTCTTTTGCTGACGCGGGTTGCGCACGACAAGGCGCTTCCTTTTGAACCACTCGTTCCTAACAAAAAGACCCTGGCCGCCATGAGGGAAGCGCGCGCAGGAAGGCTGGAGACCGTCACGCTCGATGAATTGCGGACGGTGCTCCGTGCGGACGATTAAGCAAACACGGGCCTTCCAGCGCGACCTGAAGCGTGAAGCGAAGGGCCGGCACCGGGAATCCCTGACGGGCAACTTCGCTCAGACGATTCAGGCTCTCGCCAACGACGAACCGCTGGCCGAGCGATTTCACGATCACGCTTTGTCGAACAACTGGCAGGGTTTTCGCGACTGCCACATCCGGCCCGACCTGATTTTGATCTACGGCAAGCCGGACGAGGAGACTTTGGAACTGGTCCGCCTCGGCTCGCATTCCGAACTGAGTCTGTAGTGCCGCAAGACGGTGCATAGAAAACGCCGGCAGCTCTGGGAGAAGAAAGAAAAAGATGGCCAACGAAAAACAGTCCGTCAAGATGTGGTCCGGCCGCTTTCGCGAGCCGCTCGACGCCGAGTTCGAAGCCTGGCAGCGCTCCATCGTTTTTGATTGGCGGCTGCTCGACGAGGAGATCGCCGCCAGCAAGGCGCACGCTTCGGCAATCTGCGCCGCCGGCATCCTGACCGCGCGCGAGGCCGTCGAAGTGAAGAACGCGCTGGACGCCATCGGCGCGGAGTTCGCCACGGAGGCCGGCCGCGCCCAGGTGCGCGACCACGTCTCGGCCGAGGACATTCATCACTTTGTCGAGCTGAAACTCGCCGAGCGGATCGGGCCGCTGGGCCTCAAGCTGCACACTGGCCGCAGCCGCAACGAGCAGATCGCCACCGACCTGCGGCTGTACGTGCGGGATTGCATCCGGCAGACCATCGGCGGCATTGCGGCCTGGGCGGAAGCGCTCGCCGCGCAGGCGCGGAAGGCCGGCGAGGCCGTCATGCCAAGTTATACGCACATGCAGCGGGCTGAGCCGGTGCTCGTGGCGCACTGGCTGCTGGCCTATGTCGAGATGGCGCTGCGCGACGGCTCGCGTCTGGCCGATTGCGCACGGCGGCTCAATTTTTGCCCGCTCGGATCGGGCGCCGTGGCCGGCGCCACGCTCGCGCTCGACCGCGCCATCGCCGCGCGCGAGCTGGGCTTTGCCGCGCCCACGGCCAACTCCATCGACGCCACCAGCGACCGCGACTTCGTCCTCGAGTATTTGCAGGCGCTCACCTTGGTCGGCCTGCACCTGAGCCGTTTTGCCGAGGAGATCACGCTCTTCGCCACGGCCGAGTTCGGTTTCGTCCATCTGCCCGAGGCCTTTTCCACTGGTTCCAGCGCCATGCCGCAGAAGAAAAATCCCGATCTGACCGAGCTTCTGCGCGCCAAGGTCGGACGGCTCAACGGCGCGGCGCAGACGGTCGCGTTGCAGCTCAAGGGGCTGCCGCTGGCCTACAATAAAGACATGCAGGAGACGCAGGAGCCGGCCTTCGCTGCGGCTTTCGTGCCGCCCACGCTCAGGCTGGTGGCGCGTTTCACGGCGGCTCTGGAATTGGATCGCGAGCGCATGAGCCAGGCGGCGCAGTCGGGCTACCTGAATGCGATGGCCGCGGCCACCTATCTTGTCCACAAGGGCGTTCCGTTTCGTCTGGCGCACGAGAAGATCGGCCAGGCCGTGCGTTTCGCCATCGGGAAAGGCGTGGAGTTGAACCAGTTGACGCTCGCCGAGCTGCGCGCCTTTGGCGAGGAGTTTGGCGAGGATTTCTTTGCCGCCATCGCGCTCGACGCGACCCTCGATTGCCATGACGTGATGGGCGGAACGGCGCGCGCGCGCGTCGCGGAGGCGCTTGATGCCGTCGCCGAGCGTATCGCCGCGCTCGAACAGTTCGCCGCAGCGGAGGCCGTTCATGCTGGTGCGTAAGGCTCTGCTGCACGACGCCTCGAACGTCTACGACCTGGTCAACTCGCTCTCCGGCGACGGCACGCTGCTCAAGCGCGCCTTTGCCGAAATCTGCGAGAACATTCGCGACTTTACGGTCGCCGAGTCCGACGGCGGAGTTTTTCTCGGCTGCGGCGCGCTGCACCTCTACGGGCCGCATCTCTGCGAGGTGCGTTCGATCGTCGTCAAGCCCGAGGCCAAGGGCCAGGGCGCGGGCGGCGGCATCCTGAAGGCGCTTATCGAAGAGGCCGAGATGCACGACATTCAATCGGTCTGCCTGTTCACGCGCATTCCCGACTTCTTCTTCAAGTACGGCTTCCGCACCGTGGAAGACAAGGCCGAACTGCCCGACAAAATCTTCAAGGACTGCCAGAACTGTCCGCGCCTGCATCGTTGCGACGAGGTGGCCATGGTGCGCGGCCGCATTCCGCGCATGTCCATCCTTGGCCCGCGCAGCGAGGCGCAGGAACTGGTGCGGCTGTCGGGATAAATCGTCCCGCTCATGAGCACGGACAAAATTCAATCGACGCGCGCTGGTTTGCATCGAGGCTGGATGGTTCCACCAAGCTACCGGTAAAAACCGGGCGCGAGGTCCACTTCTCCGCCAACAGCCTTCCATCCAAGCTGCACGGCCTGCCCAGGAGCGAGACAACTGGTAGCCGGCGTGCATGGCAATCGTCTGAGAGCCGCCTTGGATCGCGGCGGCCTCCTCGTACGGGAAGGCTGTCAGCCGGGGGGCAGGCGTGATGCGCTCTCGACAGCGAATTCCCACCCTTGGCGCGCTTGGCGGGCGAAGGGTGGAAACTCTGGCCAGGCGCGGACTGTGTTAGTGCAGATAGGGCCACCCATCCGAGGTAAAGCTCATCAGATTGATGCCCAGCGTCGGCGTGCCATTGTTGTTGCCATCGTAATAGTGGTAGTAAAAGATGGCGCCGTCCGTATCATTCATTACTCCCTGTCCGCCGGGGCCGTCGATATTGCTGTGAGCGCTCAACACAATGGTGCCGCCGCCGCTCAGCATGTTCAGGCCGCCACGGTCCAGATACGGGCCTGTAATGGATGAAGAGCGCCCCACAATCACGTGATAGGTGCTGCTGGCGCCCTCGCAGCAGTTGTCGATGGAGGCAAACAGATAGTAGTACCCGCCGCTCGAATAGATATACGATCCTTCCAGCCCATTGGATCGCTGCGCCAGGTGGTAGATCGTTTTGTTGCTGGACAGTTGCTTGCCGGTGCCGGGATCGATCTGCATCAGGTAAATGCCGTCGCTCCAGGAGCCGAACGACATCCACCAATTGCCGCTCGCATCCTGCGTAATGCCGGGGTCGATGGCGTTATAGGCAGTCGAAGAGCTGGACGAGACGACAATGCCATAGTCCGCCCAGTTGCCGCTTTGGGGCGTGGTGGAAGTGGCGACGCCAATCGCGGAGTTCTTGGATCCGGCGGTGGAGGCGGCGTAATACTGCCAGTACAGCCCATTGTGATAGACCACATCCGGCGCCCACACGTCGTTTGATCCGCTGTAACTGCTTACCCAGGAGGGAATGGGCGACAGGGCCGCGCCCTGGCTGGTGAAGGTGGTGCGGTTGCTGGAATTGGCCAGCGTGTTGTGCGTTCCATAGAGCCAGTAGGTGCTGCCAGCCTTCAGCAGGAACGGATCGTGTACGTAGATGCCGCTTCCGTTCACGGCGCCCGGCATGGGATAGGGGGTGACGCCGGTGTTCTCCAGTTGCCACTCCTGGCATTTGCTTCCGGTGGGTCCCCACTGGTCGATCTTGGCCGTGTCGGAGGTGCTGGCGTCGTAGACTTCGAGGTATAAACCACTATTGACGTTCTTGATCATGTAGTTGCCGTCGGAGGCCGTCGAAATCGTCCAGAGGTGATCGGCTGTGCTGTTGTCGGCCCACTGAAGGATCTGCGCTCCATCCGACTTGGAGGCGCCGGAGACGCCCATGACCTGGTGCGTCAGCATGTTTTCGATCAGGTATTGGTTGTTCCCCATGGGAATAAAGTGCCAGAGGTGATCGGTCGTGCCTGTATCGGCCCATTGCAGAACCGTGGCGCCTGCTGTCTGGCTGGCATTGGTAATGCCGAGCACCAGGCCGCTGTTCACATTTTTGATTTTGAATTCGACGCTGTCGTTGATGGTGTCCTGCGCATACGCCAAGCAGGTCACGGCCGCCAAAAAGCCACAAGCCAGGAAACGTTTCATGCAATTACCTCGCGAATCAGGATGGATTAGCCAAAAAGCCGCAAGAGAGGGCAAGCGAAGAACGCCGGGGAGCTTTCAGTAAGCGTTTACCCGGCAACTCCAAAACGAGTGAATTCTAGTCGCCTGAAAAATGAATTGTCAAGATTGAACTTGCCCTGCGCTTCCTGCAGGCCGCTCTTTGCCACGGCGCGCTCTGTGGGGTATTGTCTGAGCTATGGTTGCCTCCGACAGTCCCGCGCCCCGGCCCACGCCCGAGGCCGAAGAGATCTACCGCCGCTGGATTCAATTTCTGGACGATGAGTTTACGCGCCACAGCTCGGCCGAGCGCCGCGGCGAAATCGTGCGCGACCAGCTTTGCCAGCTTTACCTGGGCCGTCCCGCGGGCGGCAAGCTCAATCTCACGCTGACCAGCGAGCTGCCGGGTAATGTGCTGAGCCTTTCGCTCGATCCGCAGAATGTTACGCTCGAAGCCGAGCATTACGCCGAGGTGGATCGCGCGCGTTTTGCCGCGCGCAAACCGCTGCTGTGGTTTTGGCGCATGTTCGATCGCTCGGCCATCGGCCTGAACCACTGGCTGGGACTGCGCTTACGCTGCATGTTGGCCCGGCACATCTGTGCGCATGTCGGCACAGGCGTCAAAATCTGCCACGGCGTGGAAATAATTTACGGCTACAACCTCGCGTTCGGCGACAATGTTACGATCCGCCAGGGCGTTCTGCTGAACGATCGCGGCGGCATCGCGCTTGGCGAGAGCGCGATCGTCGGCTCCTATGCGCGCGTTTTTTCTCATTGGCACGATCCGCGCGATCACAACAAGGTCCGGCTGGAGGCGACCTCCATTGGCGCCCGGGCGCACATTGCCAGCCACGCCATCGTTCTGGCCGGGCAAAACGTCGCGCCTGACGAACAGGTTGGAGACTTTCCCGACGACCGCGCCTGAGGGCGTCCGCGCGGTCATCTCTGCCCGAGTGTGCGCGTCCACAACTGCACGATGAAAGCGTCGGTCATGCCGGCAATGTAGTCGGCGACGGTGCGCACCAGCCCTTCGCCGGGGATTTGCGTCTGGTGATCGGGCGGCATGAGCCCCGGCTCGGCCAGAAGAAGATCGAAAAGTTCAAGGACGACCTTTTCCGCCTGCGCATGCTCCTGCTCCTGCGCGGCGGAGTTATACAGATTCGCGTAAAGAAACGCCTTGGTTGCGGCGCGCGCGGCCTCCAGGGGCGGGCTGAGCGCGGCCAGCCGCCGTGGAGCGCGGCGAATGCTGGCAAGCGTCGCCGCGCCCAGCGCAGAGGCCTGCGCGCGGGTTTCCACAATCAGATCGGTCACAAAAGCGTTCAGCATCCGCCGCAGCGCCTCATCAGCGGCCAGTTTGGCGGCTGCCTGCGGCGCATCGTCGAGGGCCGCGTCGTGCCGTGTGCGGAAAAACGGCAATGCCTCGCGCACCTGATCGACAGCGAGGATGCCGGCGCCAAGGCCGTCGTCCAGGTCCGCGGTCAGGTAGGCGATCTCGTCGGCAAGATCGATCAACTGCGCTTCGAGCGGAGGAAATTCGTCGAGAAGATACTCGGCCAGCTCCGGATGCCCGGCCGCCGCGTAGTCGCGCGAGTGTTTCACGATGCCTTCGCGCACGGCCAGGGTCAGGTTGAGGCCGCGAAAGGCCGGGTAGCGCTCCTCGAACCAGGTGACGATGCGCAAGGCGTGAAGGTTGTGGTCGAAGTTCATGCCGTGGCGGCGCAGGGCGCGGTCCAGAGCCCGCTCGCCGGCGTGGCCGAAGGGTGGATGGCCGATGTCGTGCGCCAGGGCCAGCGCCTCGGCCAGTTCGGTGTTCAGCCCCAGCGCCGCGGCCACGGTGCGGGCGATCTGCGCTACTTCGAGGGTGTGCGTGAGCCGGCTGCGAAAGTGGTCGGAGAGTCCTTCGGCCGGCAGGCGGGTGAAGACCTGCGTTTTGCCGGCCAGGCGACGAAAGGCGCGCGCATGAAGAACCCGCGCCATGTCGCGCGCGAAGGGCGCGCGATAGGGATGGGGCGGCTCGGCGTGGGCGCGGCGCGCAAGGGCGCTTGCTTCCCCTCCGTCGACGGCCATCGCCGGCGGCAGCGCGGCATCGAATTTCTCTCTCGGTTCCATTGCGGCTCCGCGGATTCCGGCTTACGTATCGTTATACCGCAGAGGCGCGGCGCGCGGGCGCTTCTTGCGCTGACAGGAACGAGGCGGGCGACTGGCTTTGCGATCGCCCCGGCCGCGCCCCGGCTACAATCGAAGTGAATGGCCGACACGCTGTATTTAAGTTTGTGGTACCCGAATCTGCGCCTGGAGTCGCTCGGCGAAAAGCTCTGCGCCGTACTGAGCGGCTTTGCCGCGCATGGCGGCGAAGCCCGCGTCTACGCGGCCACGGTTTGGCCGGTGAACTGGAGCGAAGCGCCGGTCTTTCAGCGCATCTACGGGCGGATGGCTGGCGGCGGCACGGCCAACGCGCAGGAATCGAGCCAGTCGAGTCCGGGAGCCGATCCCCGGCAGGCCGTCGAGGAGGCGCTCGAACTGCTGCATGACGATTTCGCTTACGAATTCCAGATCGGGTGGAAGCTGTGGGAACTGGAGACGGACGGCGAGAGCGCTGCGGAGAAGGCGGAGCGCGACGGAAAAGGCGGCTTGCGGCCCCTGCGCTGGGCGCGCACAGCGCGGCTGGTGCGCGTGGCCGGTTATGGGCCGCTCTTCGATGCGGGCGCCTACGAGCAGGATGGGCATATTCGCATTGACTTCGGCTCGGACGCGCCGTTTCTCGAAGAAGAGGCCGAACTGGATCGCGCCGGAGCGCTGCACGTGGAGGAGAACGTGCGGCAACTGGTGGAGCTGGCGACGGGCGTCGAAAAGGCTTCCGGCGCGACGGCGCGGCTGCTGTGGAGCGAACTGGGCGAGAGCCTCGCCGAGCGGCTTGCAGAACGGCTGGGGCGAAGGAACTGAGCCGTGCGCCTGACGATTGAGCGAATCCGAACGCTGGTGCTGGCAGCGGCCGCGCTGCTGCTGATCGCGCTCGGCGTCTTTCTGGCCACGGCCAGAGCGAGGAACCGGCTGCACCGGACCGACGCGCCGCAGCCGCTGGCCGGCGAGATCAGCCAGCAGTCGCAGAACTTCGATTACACGCACAACTTCGGCGCGCATTCACGCTTCCGCATTCATGCCATCCAGGCGATTCAACTGAAAAACGACCGGACCGAGTTGCGCGGCGTGGAGATCAAGATCTACGGCGAAGACGGCGCGCCGGCCGACAAAATTACCGGCGGCGCGTTCGAGTTCAACCAGAAGAGCGGCGTGGCCACGGCGGCGGGACCGGTCGAGATGCTGCTGAGCCAGCCGCAGGAAACCGCCGCGCGTCACGGCGACAAGAGCATCGACGCCGCTGCTGCAAAAGCGCATTCGGCAGCGACGCGGCAGATTCGCGTCGAGACCAGTGGAGTCTCTTTCGATCGCAATTCGGGCCTGGTGACAACCGCCGCGCGGGTCCGGTTCGCGATGACCGCCGGGACAGGCAGCGCAGTGGGCGCATCGTTCGACTCGCAAAACGGATTCCTGAAACTGATGCAGGCGGTCGAGATCGCAACGCATCGCGGCGGCGAGCCGGTTGAAATTCGCGCCGCGCACGCGGAGTTCGACCGCGACGCGCATCTGGGCCAGTTGCGCAATGCCACGCTGCGCTTTCGCGATGGCGAGGCGAACTCCGGCCAGGCGCGCATCCTTTTTCGCGACGATGGATCGGCCGCGCATCTCGATGCGGCGGGCGGCTTTCTGTTGACGACGGCGACGGGCGGACGGCTGGCCTCGGCTACGGCGACGATGGACTTCGACACGCACAACCAGCCCCAGCGCGGACGCCTCGAAGGCGGCGTAACGATGGATTCATCCGCCGCGGGCCGCACGGCGCATGGAACGGCGGCGACTGCGGATCTGACCTTCGACGCGCAGGGCCAGTTGCGTCAGGCGCATCTGGAGCGCGAAGTGCGCTTTGCCAGCGACACCATGGTTGCCGCCTCGACCGGAATCGAGTCGCGTGGAATAGCGCAAAATGGACCGGAGCATATCGAGCGGAACTGGCGCTCGCCGGCTGCCGATGTGGAGTTCCGCACTGTGGTGAGCCAGGGAAAAACCCAACTGGAGCCGGCGCGCCTGCGCGGTGCAGATGGCGTGACCGTGACCAGCCAGACGCTGCAGGGCCGCGCCGTCGAGAACTCCACCAGAATGAGCGCCGATGCGATGACGGGCGAATTTGACGTGGGAGCCGCATTGCGCGCGCTTACCGGAACGGGCCACGCGACGATCGAGCAGACCACATCCACGGGCGCGCAGCAGACGGCAAACGGCGACCGGCTGACGGCCGAGTTGACGCCAGCCCATCAAACGCCGGCGACACCATCGCGCCGCAACGCAGAAACCGAGGCGTCCGGCGTACAATCGGCCGAGATCGACGGCCACGTGACGCTCTTCGACGCGCCTGCGCCGAAGCCGGGCGAGCAACCGCAGCCGCCGCTGCGCGCGACGGCCGGACGGGCCACGTACGAAGACGACGGCCAGTGGCTCCATCTGTCGGACCATCCGCGGATCGTCGAAGGCGGCATGGAGCTGGCGGCGAACACGGTGGATCTTGCGCGGCAATCGGGCGAGGCTTTCGCACGTGGCGGCGTCAAGGCAACCTGGGCCGGCGATGAGGCGAACGGGAGCACGGCCCAGCGTGCCGATGCGTGGAATCAAGCGGCACTCGGCGGCAACGGCCCAGCGCACGTGATCGCCGACGCCGCTGAGTTCAGCCAAACGACGGGCGCGGCGATCTTTCATGGCCACGCACGGCTCTGGCAGCAGGCTAACTCCGTCGCCGCGCCGCAGATCACGCTCGATCAGCACCAGCAAACACTCACCGCGCACACGAACGCCGCCGGCGACCCGGTGCGGCTGGTGCTGTTGAACGCAGGCTCACGCGAAACGGAAGATACGCACGGACAAAACGCGGCGAAACATACAGCCGATCGATCGTCCATGGAGGTGATTCGCGTGCGCGGCGGCGATCTGTTCTACTCCGAGGCTGAACGCCGGGCGACGATGCGCGGCGGCGTGATGGGCAAGGTGACGGCGGCCACCGCCTCGGCGCAGTCAACCTCCGATCGCGTGGAACTGCTGCTGACTCCGGCCGGAAGCGCAAACCACGGGCCGGCGCGCGACGGACAAACGCAGTTCAGTCAGGCGCAGGTCGACCGGCTGACGGCGGTGGGCCACGTCGTGCTCACTGCGCAGGACCGGCGCGGGACCGGCGAGCAATTGGTCTACACCGGAGCGACCGGCGACTACGTACTGACGGGAACACCCGCCGCGCCGCCGCGCCTGACCGATCCCGACCGGGGCAGCGTCACCGGCAAGGTTTTGATTTTCCATAGCCGCGATGATAGCGTCAGTATCGAAGGCGGCGGCGGAACGACGCACACCGCATCCATTCCCCGCCAGGGGCACGGAAAGTAGAGCCGGAAACGAGCCAGAGAGCGAATGGAGACACTGAGCGCCGAGGGCATCGGCAAAACCTACAAAGGCCGGCAGGTCGTGCGCGGCGTCAATCTGTCGATCTCCCGCGGCGAGGTGGTGGGACTGCTGGGGCCGAACGGCGCCGGCAAAACCACCAGCTTTTACATGATCGTCGGCCTGGTCGCGCCCGAATCCGGCCGCGTGCTGGTGGACGCAAACGACATCACACGCCTGCCCATGTACCTGCGGGCGCGCAACTACGGCATCAGCTATCTGCCGCAGGAGCCTTCGGTTTTCCGCAAGCTCACCGTCGAAGAGAACATCCTCGCCGTGCTTGAAGCGCAGCCCATCAGCGGCCAGGAGCGGCGCGCGCGCGCCGAAAGACTGATTGCGCAGCTCAAGCTGGACCACATCCGCGTCACGCGCGGCTACGCACTTTCGGGCGGCGAGCGCCGCCGCGTCGAGATCGCCCGCGCGCTCTCCATTCAGCCCAACTTCATTCTGCTCGACGAGCCCTTCAGCGGCATCGATCCCATCGCCGTTCTCGAACTGCAAAAGATTATCTTCGACCTGAAGGCCAGCGGCATCGGCGTGCTCATCACCGATCACAACGTCCGCGAAACGCTGAGCGTCACCGACCGCGCGTACATCATCGCCGAGGGCCGCATCTTCCGCGCGGGAACGCCGCGCGAACTGGGCAACGACGTCGATGTGCGGCGCATTTACCTCGGCGAGGGATTTTCCCTTTCCTGACGGCGATTCGTCCTTCCATCCTGATGCGCGGCGGCGTATTCTGGCCTTTGTCTGGGCAGGCCGCTTTGTGCTTCCGCGGGCGCGCAGGGGTGGTTGGGCGGTACACTGCAAGCAGAGATTCCTGAATTGGGGCACGACCCGGATTGAAACGGATGGCTTGCCCATCCCGCGGTTTTTCCCTTAAGTTTTTTCTCACCCGATCGACTCGTGGGTACACTCGGATTGAGCTGAAAGAGGAACGGAACGTATCGATGGCGCTACTGGAACCCAAACTGAATCTGAAGGTCGCGCAGCGCCAGATCCTGACGCCCGGACTGATGCAGATGGTGAGCGTTCTCGCCCTCAATAAGCTCGAGCTGAAGGAGATGATCGATGCGGAGATGGTGGAAAACCCGATTCTGGAGGAGATCGACGAATCTGTGCCCATGCTGGACCAGATGGCCGGACGCGAGGAGCGGCTGGAACGCAGCGCGGAAGAAGCCGTTGCGCCGCCAAAGGACGTCTTCAGCGAGATTGACTTCGGAAGCTATTTTCAGGAGTATCTCGACCCGGGCTATCGCACGCAGCCGGAGTTCGAGGAGAGCGAGAAGCCCTCGTTTGAAAATTTTCTCTCCCAGCCGACCACTCTGGCCGATCATCTGGCGTGGCAGTTGGGCGCTCTGAGCCTGGATGCGCAGCTTGAAGCGGCCGCAGAATTCGTGGTAGGCAACCTGAACGAAGACGGCTACCTGACGGCGAGCGAGGAGGAACTGGACGCAGCCTATCGCGCGGCTCCCGGCGAGGCGGCCTCAGGCAACGGCCACACGCCCGGCGAGGGCGCGACGCTCGATCTGCTTCGGCGGGCCATTGATCTGGTGCGGCATCTGGATCCGGCCGGCGTGGGCGCCTGCGACCTGCGCCAGTGTCTGGCCCTGCAGATCGCCGCGCAGTTGCAAGAGTTTCACCAAATGTACGGCGGGCCACTCGACGAAACGGTGGTCGATGCGCACGGCAGCTTTCGCGACGAGGCCGAGGCGCGCATCGAGGAGCGGCGGCGCGCCATGGAAGTGGCGGCGCTGATTGTGGAACGCCACTTGCCTCTGCTGCAGAAGCGCGACCTCAAGGATCTGGCCCGCGCCGCGCAGGTCAAGCCGGAAGAGGCTCATGCCGCCGTCGAGTACATCCGCACCCTCGATCCCCGCCCCGGCCGGATGTATAACCGCGAACAGGCGCGGCTGATCGAGCCCGACGGCTTGTTTGTGAAGCGCTGCGGCGAGTGGGTTGTCAGCATGAACGAAGAGGACATGCACAGCCTTCGCCTCAGCCGGCGCTACCGGAACATGCTCATCGCGCAGGACACCGAAAAAGAGGTCAAGGAGTACGTCAAGGAACGGTTCCGCTCGGCCATGCAGTTGATGCGCAACATCGCACAGCGCAAGAGCACCATTCTGCGCACCTGCGAGGTGATCGTGCGCCGCCAGCAGGAGTTTCTCGACAAGGGACTCGAAGCGCTCCGGCCCATGATGATTAAGGAGGTGGCCGAGGAGATCGGCGTGCATCCCTCGACTGTGAGCCGCGCCGTGGCCAATAAATACGCGCACACGCCGCAGGGCGTTCTGGAGCTGCGCTTCTTTTTTTCGGAGAGCGCGAACGGCCCCGAAGGCGCCGATACGCCGCTGCTGGTGCTCAAGCGCAAGGTGCGCAAGCTGATCGAAGAAGAGAATCCGAAGAAACCGTTCACCGACGACCAGCTCGCCGCGCTGCTGCAAGCCCAGGGCATCCAGATCACCCGCCGCACCGTCGCCAAGTACCGCGAGGACATGAATATCCCCTCGACCCACCAGCGGCGCAAGCGGGAGTAGCCCTTTACATCGCCTCTGGACTCTCGATGCCGAGCAGCCCGAGCGCGCGGACCAGTTCGCGCAGGGTGACGGCGGCTGTGGCCAGCAGAAACGTACGGCGCGCGGGGTCTTCCTCGGCGAGAATGTGATGGCGGTGGTAGAAGTTGGCGAACTCCTGCGCAAGCTGGAAGGCGTGCTTGGCCAGCGCGGCCGGCTCCGAGGTTTCGATGCACTGCGTGAGAACCTGCGAGAAGCGCCCGGCGCGCAGCCACAGCGCCCAGATGTCTTCATTTTCTTTGCCGGAAAGATACGCACCGAACTCCGCCAGCCGCGCGAACTGCGCCAACTCCGCTTCGGCTGTCGTTCCGCCCTTGCGGAAGATATTCCGAATGCGCACGGCGGCGTACTGAATGTACGGGCCGGTTTCGCCCTCGAAGCTGAGCGCGTCCTTGAAGTCGAAGGCGATCACCGAATTGCGTGTGACCTTGAGCATGAAGTAGCGCAGCGCGCCGATGGCGATCTGCCGGGCGATCTGGCGGCGAAGCTCGGCGGGGCTGGCGGCCTGTTTTTCATCGACGAGCGGCTGCACGGCGGCGATCAGCTTGTCGATCAGGTCGTCGGCCTTGACGCCGAAGCCCTTGCGCCCGCTCACCTCGATGTACGCCTTTTTCTTGTCTTCGTCGGAGACGCTATAGCCGAGTTCTTCGGCGCAGCGCGGCGTCAGCGCGACCATCTCGTAGCTGAAGTGCGTGTACCGCAACGCCTTCTCCTGCTCCTTGTAACCCATCCCCATGAGCGCACCCACCACGTTCGCCTGGGGATCGGACTGGCGCGAATCGATAACGTTATAAATCGCTTGCGCGTCGCCAAAGTGTGGATGCTCCGTCTCACCTTTCTCTGCCGAAATCCAGCAGGTGTGCCGGGGATACGCGAAGAACTTCTTGTATCCAAAATCCCGGCCTAGCAGCCCAAACTTCCATAGGTGATATGCAATGTCTTTTCCCACATACGTCACCGTGCCGTTTGACCGCACAATCACTTTGGCATCTTCATCCAGCGATGGAGAAGTCGTCTGAAAATAGCCTGGTCCTTCGATCAGTTCATTTTCCTCTTGCGTATCTGCGGCTGACTGAGCCTGATCTGGATTTGCTTTCGTGTTGATTTTTTTCAAGAGCCAATCCGCACGATTCATCACCCAGCAGCCCTTGTTCTTGCCCTCGTTCACGAAGTGGAGCACGCCGGATTGCTTGAGCTTTTCGAATGCCGCTTCCCAGAATTTGAGGTGCAGAATTTCACTCTCGCGCGGCAGGAAATCGTATTCGATGCCGAGCCGCTGCATGGTTTCCAGGTGCCGGCGCAGAACGGACGTCGAGATCAGCTCGGCGATCTCGGCCGTTTCGTTGCCACCCTGCTCGATGGCGTGCAGCGTGTCGAGACGAAGTTTTTTGCGCGCGGCCTGCTCGTCGGCCGTTCCCTCGGCGTACCAAAGCGAGGTGCGGGCGTAGAGATCCCAACAGTCGTAATCGAAGGGGCGAAGGTCGGCGACGAGGGTGGGCGCGGAGGCCGGCGCTGCGCCGAAACCCGCGTCGACGCGCTTCTCGCAATCGGCGATCAGCGCGCGCACCCCGGCGAGCGATTTTTTCTCAAGGTGCAGAAAGCCGACGACCACATCGGCCACTTGCACGCCGGTGTTGTCGATGTAATTCTGCACATCGACTTTGTAGCCGGCCGCGCGCAGCAGGCGCACGAAGGTGTCGCCGAGAATTGCGTTGCGCAGATGGCCGATGTGCGCGGCCTTGTTCGGATTGATCGAGGTGTGCTCGACGAGCACGTGACCCACTGCGTGGGGCAGACTTTTGGACGCGGACTGTGCGGCCACTCGCTGCGCGGCCGCGGCCCGGTCGAGAAAGGCGTTGATATAGCCTGCGCCAGCGACCTCGAAGCGGGCAAAACCTTCAACGACGCCGAGCGCGGCGACAATCTCCAGGGCGATCGTGCGGGGCGCCTTGCGCAGGGTCCGCGCCAGTTGCAGGGCGATGGGCGTGGCGATCTCGCCCAGATGCAGATCGGGCGGCGTCTCCAGCGGAATCTTCTCCACGTCGAGCGAGTAGGTTTGCTTCAACACGGCGCGCAGCCGCGCGGCAAGCCGCTTTTCCAGTTCCAGAACCACGCTTGAGCCTCAAAATCCTTGATTTTCCTCCTTATTTTAGCAGGATGTAGTTTTCGCACCTGTTTTTTGCGCGATCCGCTCAGCGCCATCGCATTTGGAGTGGCATTGCGGCCTGGAGTCTTTTGCAAAGGGCATGGCCTCAACGGCTGCGAAAAAGAGCCACTTGCAAAATTCAGTTCCGGTGTATTCTGCGAGAAGAAAAATCTCCCGCAGGGGCTAAAGCCCCATTCATTCCAGGTATTTTACGGCACGACTGAAGTCGTGCCCTTTCAAATCCAGCGAT
>JAJYFB010000010.1:0-43363 GCA_021785495.1 Acidobacteriota bacterium
TGCCCCCGCGCACCATGCCCTGCCCGCGCCTGAGCCCGCGCCCGCACCTGCGCTCAAGGTCCATCCGGCCCGGCAAACCCTCCTTCAGCCCGATCTGCCCAAGCCCCAGGTTCTGCCCATGCCGGTTCCCGTTCCGCGCCTGGTGCTTTGGTCGCCGGGCAAAACGGTCGTCCAGAAGATTGTTCCGCCCAAGCCCGCGCCGCCGGCCGCCAATCCGCATCCGGTCTTCGACCGGCCGAACCGGGAACTTCAGCTCGCCGATGTCAACCTGACCGCCAGCAATCTGCCGACGCTCAAGCTGCAACTTGCACCTGGCGCGACCTCGCCCATCGCCGCGCAGGTTCCCAATCAGATGGCGCATCCTTTGGTCTCAGCCCCGGCCGCGCAGATCGCAACCGAACCCACTCCGGCAACCGTCCTTTCGCTTTCCACAATCCAACTGCAAAGCGGAACCGCCGTGCTGCCGCCAGTCACCGAATCGATTCCATCGAAAACACGCGACGGGCTCGGCGCCCATGCGAAGCCGACGGCCTCCACGCAGACCGGAAAAGGCAATTCCTCCGGCGCGGGTTCCGGTGGTGCGGCCAACACCGGCAAGGGCCAGGGGCCGGACCCGCTCACCACGACGCCCGTTGCCCTGCCCAAAACCGGTCAGTTCGGCTCGGTGATCGTCGGCGACGACCTCTCGGATGCCTTCCCGGAGCTGAACAACGCCTGGGGCGGACGCATCGCCTATACCGCCTATCTGCACGTCGGCCTGGCCAGAAGCTGGATTTTGCAGTATTCGCTGCCCATCGACGCCCTGGCCGCCAGCGGCGGAGCCGTCTCGCACCTGGAAGCGCCCTGGCCCTACAGCATCGTGCGCCCCAATCTCCCGCCCGACTCCGTCAACGCCGACGCCCTGATGGTGCATGGCTTTGTCGATGCGTCGGGCCGCTTCTCCGACCTGCGCGTCGTCTTCCCGCAGCCCTTCGCCAACGCCCCGTTCATCCTCGCCGCCCTCAAGCAATGGCAGTTCCGCCCCGCCACGCAGAACGGCCGCCCCGCCAAGGTTGAGGTGCTGCTTATCGTGCCGGAGTCGGTGGATTAGGCTGAACCGCCTGGAGGCGGTTTTTCTATTGCAGAATCGTCTTTTTCGACGTAGCGTTCATTGTTACGGAGGTCAAGTTCATCAGCGGGATGAAATCGAAGGTGTAACTCACCTGGACCTGGACCAGACAGGACGGAGTGTTGGAATAGGTGGTGCAGTTCGTCGTGGAACCGTTCGCGGTTGTTCCCGGCCAGGTCGCGTTGACGCTGAGATTGCTTACGTTGATGCCCGGCGTCGCAAGACTATCGATATAGTTGGTAATATCGCCGCTCAGCGCCGTGCAGTTGTAAGGCATCGTAAAACCAGGATAGGAGGAGCCGCAGTCAACGGTCACATTCGCGCTCCAGGTTTGGCCGCGCACGATCGCAAAACGCGCGCCCTCTTGCGCCGCATAGCTCGTAAAGTGATAGGCATACATCGCATATGCGAACTCGAAGACGCCGAACAGCAGCGTCATCAACAACAGGCCGACGAGGGCAAATTCCACCAACTCCTGTCCGCTCTCCTCACGCGCCAGACGAAGCAGTTTTCGCCGATTGATTCTTTCGCGCATCGATCGCCTTCCTTGCAACATCGTCGCCTGCCCGCAGCCTTGTCAGCCTGCTTCTGCTGTTTGCACAACGTTCTTCAGATCGCATCGTCAGTCACCATGCGACAGCATACGCATGGTGCTCGATTCCGCGTCATGCTAACTGCCTAAGCTGCGCATCGCTGCCTGCTGGCTGAGCGTAATCGACTTCGGAATGCCGGGCCAGGGAAACAGCGGCGTGTACGTCGCGTTCACAGAAACCGTCACAAGGGCTACACACGTGGTTCCCTCGGCCTTACACACGTCCAAGCTGGCGTTTGGGGAATGCGTGCCGTCCGAGCATTCCGAAATCGATGTCGCCGTGGCCGTCAGCCCCGAAACATTCGGCGCATCAGCCACGGCCGCCGTTTGTATGCCGGTGATGTCGCCCGGATTCTGTATTCCGTAAACTGCCCCCGCCTGCGCAGCGCCGGCGACCTCCATCGAGAGATAATACGCCCGCCCGAAATCGACCGCGCCAAAGAGCAGCAGCATGAAGAGCGGCAACACCAGCGCAAACTCCAACAGGCTTGCGCCGCGCTCCCCGCGCAACAGATCGAATCGGCTTCGTTTCTCCATAAGCTACTCCGCAAGCGCAAACGAACCCAGCGTCTCCGTTGTGCCGCCTCCGCCGCCTAGCAGAGACTGGGAACCGTTGAGATTGAAGTGGATTCCAGAATCAACCATGATACTCTGCACATCGACAGCCGTATCGCTCGCACTGCCATTAATCTCCGCCCCCGAACCGCTATTGAGCGTCAGTTGGCCGGCGGGAAGATAGATGACCCCGTTGTAGTAGGACTGTGAGCCGGAATCCAGAATCAGTCCCGATCCGTTGCCGGAGGCCGTCCAGATCAGCATATTCTGGACCCCGGCGTTGTTCGCCAGGATGGTTCCCGTTGTGTCGCCGGAAACCGACGGCGCCGAAAGCTCAACCGTGGAGCCGCTGTTTGGCTGCAAACTGCCGTTGGTAAAGTACAGTGTCACGCCAACTCCGCCCGTGCAGGCCGTGCATTCCAGATTTGCCCCGCTGTCGACGTTGATACTGCCGTTCATGTAATAGAGTCCGGGAGCCAGATTGACGGTCGTGCCGCTATTCAGATTGAAACCATACGGATAATAGCCCGGTTGCATCGTCGAGCCATTGGTGGGCGTGCCGACGTTGTACGTCGAGGAATTCGCTGGCTGGCTGGGCGGCGTCAGGTTTGCCAGGGGATCGTTCTGCTGTTTCGTGGTAGACGTGGGCTGAGTTTCCGACTGGCCCAAGTTCCATTGACAGGAGCTGTTACAGTTGTTGGGGCTCCATGTTCCGTAATATAAAAAGTCTGTGGCGGTTGCGCTGTCGCCGCTGTTGGTCGTAAGACCGCCGTTGTCGTAAACGCCGCAGTCGGTCAGAACAAAGTCGGCGTCTCCGCTGTTGAAGGTAATGCCGCCGGTCCAGATACAGTTCCCTCCGCCATTTTTCTTGGCTTGGATGTAGGCTTCGCCGGCTTCGGCGTGCGCCACCAGATTCATGGTTTGAATGCCAAAGATGCGGCCAAAAAAGGTATTTTGCGGCTGGGTCAGCACCACTTCGGCCATGTTTGCATTGCCACTGTTCGGGTCGCTCGAACCCAGCGCGCAGGGCGCCACGTTGATGTACATGGCGAGGCCTGTCAGATTCGAGGTGGACGGCGAGCAATTCGAGGTCGGTACAACCGTCGCCGTGGTGATGCCGTCCTCGATCAGGGCATGTTCGGCCGCAACGATCATGTTGGTGCAGACCGTATTGACGCAGTTGCCGAGTTCCAGCCCCGCCGCGATCGCCGCCGAGTCTGCGGCCGTCTGCAGCTTGCGCTGTTGGTAGTGGATATTGCCGATATCGATGGCCAGCGACATGCCGCCCATCAGCATGGTCAGCGACATGGCCGTCAGAACCAGCGCCTGCCCATGCTCGTTACGAAAGAGTCGCGCCGCCCTGGCGCGCCAGAGCGATCCGGTTCCACCACGGCGCATCCGCGCCGCAGCCCGCGCCGATGATACCGGACCGCCGAGCTTGCAAGGCTCTTGCCGCGCGGCCCCGAGCGCCCCATGCCTTTTGCTTTCGCGACTTTCCATCGTTCCACCTCCCGGCGCGGCCCCGAACCGCTTTTCAAACGCCCAGAGCCTCATGCTGGCCTAGTATTCTACTCCGCCGAAGCGGGCGGATCAATTTTCAACTGTTCCAGAAACCGTTCCAGCTCTATCCGCCCGGCGGCATCCATCAGCGGAGTCTGGCCGCGCGGCCGGTCCTGCTCGCCGGGCAGGATAAACTGCAAACCCACGCCGTCCGGCCCCCAGCGCACGGCCCGCGACTCGACGGCGATGGACTGCTCGGCGACCTGCTCACCGCGATCGCTTCGTTCGAGGGTCATCAAAACCAGCGTGCCGGGATACCACCGCTCCTCGGTGACCACATAGAGCCCGGTGGCGCTGATGTCGCGGATCGCACGCGCGTGCGCATTCGACCCATTCCAGTAGTATGCGGCCAGGCCGGCCGCCGCCTTGCGCGGCGCCTTGCGCGGATCGGGCGACCACCAGCGGTCCAGCCAGGCGCGCGGCGGTTGATCGGCCGCCGCGCCCGGCCGCGCCAATTCCATCTCATACGCCGGCTCCGCCGGCGGGCTGCCGCGCCCAGCGTGGCTCGACAGCTCCAGCACGCCCGGCCCACCGCTCCAAATCGGCGTTTCACGCACCAGCGCTGCGCCTGCCAGTTGCGTCGCCGGCGCGGCGGCAACGGCGCCGGAATCGCTCAATCGCGCCAGGCGGCTGCCCATTTCCTCGGCGACGCACAGCACCAGTTGATCGCCAGCCTGCGTCTGCGACGAGTAGATGGAATGCGCCGGCAGCGCCAGCACGCTCCATGGCTGCGGAAGGGTTGCGCGCGGCTGCAGGGTGGGAAACGATTCCACGGTCTCGATCACCCGGCAATCCTCATCCAGGCAGATCAGATCCAGCGGGGTCAGAACCGCGCCGGCAGGAACCCCACGGAACGGCATCAGCCAGAGGCCCTCGCCCGAGCGCAGGGGCCGCGCGGCGATCCACTCGCCGGCTTGCGCCGGGGTCAGGTCGGCGGCTTTCACTTCAAGACCCAGAAAACATTCCCGCGTCTGGTTATAGGCGCAATGAACCTGTGAAAGCATGGTGCTGCGGCCACGGGCCGGCACAGCAAACCCTCCACCCTCTCCGTACGCTTTAGCCTCTGCCTCGAATTCTTTCAGAAGCTCCATGACGAGGCCGTCCTCGCTTCTACGCATCTGTCCGGGGTCGATCGCAACGCAAAACAGCCTGCGCGGTCCAGGAGCTTCCACCGCGAGCGCTTGTGAGGCGCCCGGGCAGAGGCTCCCGGCGCTGCGAAAGGTGCAAAACCGCGCGAGGCCGCCTCTGCCGGGCGGCGCTCACGGCCGGTGATTCGCCACTTACTTGACGCGCGTACGGCGGCGCTGGACGATAATCACCAGAACAATAACCGCCAAAACCCCGGTAATCACTCTGATAATTGTTGTATTGTCCATCTCGTTCTCCCTTCCTTTTTTGTTGTAACTGCCTGTTCGTTGTTATTTGTTCAGCGCGCCAAAGGACTCCATCATCACAAGCGCGGCTGGTCCCAGTGTAACCACAAAGAGCGCGGGGAAGATGAAGAAAACCAGAGGAAAAACCAGTTTGACTGTGGTCTTGGCGGCCATCTCTTCGACCTGCTGCACGCGCTGCGTGCGCAAGGTCTCCGATTGCACACGCAACATCTTGGCAATGCTGGTGCCGAACTGCTCGGTCTGCACCATCATCGAAACCAGGCTCTTGATGCTCTCCACATCCGTGCGGTTGGCCATGCCCTTCCATGCCTCGGCGCGGGGCCGGCCGGCGCGCTGCTCGAGGACGACCATGTTCAGCTCGTCGCAGAGGTCCGGGTGCGACAACGTGAGTTCCTCGGTGGTGCGTGCCGTCGCCTGGTCGAGACTCAGGCCGGCTTCCATGCAGATCACCAGCAGATCCAGCACGTCGGGAAGCCCGCGCGTGATCTTTTTTTGCCGCTTGGCGATTTTTCTTCCCAACCAGAAGTCGGGCGCCAGGTACCCGATAATCAGCGCAACAATGAGAAAATACCAGTTGGAGCTTGCCAGACCGGAAGCCACCCCGACAAGCACGAGCAGAGCCATCGTAATCACCATGCTGCCGTAAAAAATCTTGACGGCCGAGTCGTCGCGGTAGCCGGCGCGGATCAGTCGCTGCCGTTTGACCGACACCTCCTGTTCACTCTTCGGAATCAGGTTCTCGACCGCCTCCATCAGACCGCCGACCCGGGATTTCGCCTTCTCGACCGCCGCCGTCAGGCGCTTTTCTTCCTTGGGATGCGGGTTGATGGCCTCGCTGATGCGCTGCAGCATGACCTCACGGTAAAACAGCAGGACGCCGCCGCTGGCAATCAGCAGAAACACCGCCAAAAATGCGAAGACTGCGAAGACCATCTCGCTCTCCTAACCTAAATATCGATGCTGACGATCTTGTTAATCACGAATCCGCCGATCACAATGAGCCCGGAGGCGCCCCAAAGCATCTCAATGCCGATCTTGCGGTGCCAAAGAATGCTGACCATTGCGGGATTGACCACATAAATTGCGCAGCCCAGCACGACCGGAAGCAGGGTCAGGGTCCAACCCGTAATCCGGCCCTGCGCCGTATGCGTCTTGATCTGCTGGCGCAGCCGGAAGCGGTCCCGGATGACCTGCGCGGTCTTGTCCAGCACCTCGGCCAGATTGCCGCCGCTCTCCTTCTGAATCAGGATGGCGGCTGCGGCCACCTTGAGATCCTGCAGCGGGACGCGGCCGAGCAGATTGTCGAGGGCCGTCTTCAGTTCCAGACCGTAATTCTGCTCCTCGAAGCAGATTTTGAACTCGCTTCGGACCGGTTCCTGGCATTCCTTGGAGACCAGGGCGATGGCCGCCAGCAGGCTGTGGCCGGCGCGCAGTCCGCTCACCATCAGATCCAGAGCCTCAGGCAACCCCTTCTCGAATGCGGCAAAGCGGCGGCTGCGCTTGAAGGCGACCAATCCGACCGGGAGTCCGCCGCCGACAACGCCCGCCGCCAGCGCCAGCGGCAACGAGTGAAACGACAGGTACAAAACATAGGGAGGAAGGACAAGGCCCACGGCCGTCATCGTCAGCAACCGCCCCGGACTCCAGTTGAGCGCAGCCTGACTGAGCAGTTTGTGCAGCCAAGCCACCAGATCGAGCTGCTGCAGCCGCTTGTTCAGCCAGGGAATGCTGCTGACCTGCTCGTCCTTGCGCAGGTTGAGCGTCTGCTGCCGGCTCAGATGGTCGGGCTCGGTCTTCAAAACCGCGTCCAGCGCCGCCAGCGCCTGCTTGGAGTTGTTGGCGGGAGCGGTCGCCACCAGCGACAACGCGATCACGGCGAAGATGCCAAGGAAGACTACAACGGCAATGATTCCCATCCCGTACTCCTGTTCTTTCCGCGCCGTTGGCCGGCAATCGCCGCCGGGCAACCACTTCCGGCCCCGCCGCTGCTTTAGCCGACCAGCGTCTCCTTGTCGAAGAGGCTCGGCGGCAGCACGATGCCGGCCACCCGCAGCCGCTCCAAAAAGCGGGGACGGATGCGGCTGGGCACGAACGCTCCAATGACGCGGCCGTCCGGCCCGATTCCCTTCTTCTGGAAGGAAAAAATCTCCTGCATGCTGATCACGTTCTCTTCCATGCCCGTGATCTCCGAAATATTCGTCACCTTGCGTGTGCCGTCGCTCATGCGCGTGGCCTGCACAACAATACTAATGGCCGAGGCGATCTGCTGGCGCACAGATTTTTCAGGAAGATTCATGTTCGTCATGGCCACCATCGATTCCAGGCGGGAGATGGCGTCGCGCGGCGTGTTGGCGTGGATGGTGGTCATCGAGCCCTCGTGGCCAGTGTTCATGGCCTGGAGCATGTCGAAGGCCTCTTCGCCGCGGATCTCGCCGATGATGATGCGGTCCGGGCGCATACGCAGGGCGTTGATGAGCAGTTGGCGCTGACGGATGGCGCCCTGGCCCTCGATGTTCGGCGGCCGCGTCTCCAACCGCACGATGTTCTCCTGCGCCAGACGCAACTCGGCCGCGTCTTCGATCGTTACCATCCGCTCGTTGTTGGGAATGTACTGCGAGAGGATGTTCATGAAGGTCGTCTTGCCGGCGCCGGTGCCGCCTGAGATCAGGATGCTGATGCGCGCCCGCACGGCCGACGACAGCACCTCCATCATCTCCGGCGAGATGCTCTTCAACTGCACCAGTTGATTGGCCGCCAGCGGGCCGGTGCCGAAGCGGCGGATCGAGACCGACGGTCCGTCGAGGGCCAGCGGCGGAATGATCGCGTTCACGCGCGAGCCATCGGGCAGGCGCGCGTCCACCATCGGCGAGGACTCGTCCACGCGCCGGCCGACGCGCGAAACGATGCGGTCGATGATCTGCATCAGGTGCCGGTCGTCGCGAAACGAGGTGTTGACCTTCTGCAAAAGGCCGCCCTTTTCCACGAAGACGTGGTCCTTGTCGTTGACCAGAATGTCGGAGATCTTCGGGTCGCGCAGCAGGGGTTCGAGCGGTCCCAGGCCAAAGACCTCGTCCAGCAGGTCGGCGTGAATCTTCTCCTGTTCGTCGAAGTTCAGCGGCACGCGCTGCTCGGACATGATCTCTTTGATCAGTCCCGAGACGGCCTGCCGGGCCTGGCTCGAGTTGACGCGCGAGAGCTTCTCCAGATCCAGCTTCGAGATCAGCGTCCGGTGAATCTCCGCTTTATAGGCGTCCAAATTCAGCAGTTCCACGTCGTCCCATCCTCACGATCCCGAGTGGCCCGGCTCGCACGGTTACGAAAACAGCCGGAACCCCTTCTTTTTCTTCTCCGCAGCCTCTGGCTCCTGGCCCGTCACGGCCTGCGCCATCTTCCGAATCTGCCGCGCAATGGCGGAGTCCTCCAGCACCAGCGGCGTGGCGTGAATCTGCATCTTCTGCACCGCCGGGTAATCGTTGGGAACCTTCCATTGCGCCGGGCGGGTCAGCGCCTTGTCAATCTCCTGTTCGGGCACGCCCAGCGCGCGCGGCTCGTAGCGGTTGATTACAATCTCCGTCTTCGGCAGCGGTCCGGCGAAGAACTGTCCGATCAGGCGGTTGGCATTGCGCAACTCTGGAATGCTGGCCTGCGTCACCAGATAGACCGTAGTGGCCTCGCGATAGATCGCCGTCCCGGTCCACTCCAGATGCGCGCCCAGATCGAGCACCACGTTGTCGAACTCCTGCCGCGCCACCCGTATCAGCTTTTCGATGGCGGCGTTGTCCATCGTGTACTGGGCATACCGTCCCGGAGCCGTCAGCACCGTCAGGCCGGTCGCGTGCCGGACCAGCAGTTGCCCCAAAAAACGCGCATCCATCCGGCCGGCCGCCTCCAGGGCGTCGATCGTCGAAAACTCCCCCATCAGGCCCAGGTTCAGGGCAGCGCCGCCCAGCGGCAGATCGAGATCGATCAGCAGCGTCTTCTGATTGCGCTGCAGCGCCAGCGCCACGGCCAGATTGCTGGCGACCAGGGTGGCGCCCACGCCACCCTTTGCGCCCATCACCGCCAGCAGCCTTCCGGCCGGCTTGGCGCTTGGCGGCGTCACCGGACGGCGCGCCGAGGCGCCGGTAAGCGCCTCGGCGACCACCTCCGGCGCAAAGGGATAGGTTAAAAACTCCCGCGCGCCGGCCTGCATGCAACGCACCAGAAGATCCGGATCGGTGCTGTTCGAGTACACCATGACCGTCGCCCGGGCCTCGGCGCCCACGCTTTCCACCAGTTCGAGCGCGGCGGCCGGATCGCTGTCCAGATCCACGATCAGCGCATCGTATCCCTCGTCGAGCAGCTTCGCGATCTCTTCCAGCCCCGTCGGATAGCCGTATATCTCGCGAATGGCGTTCCGTCCGCCGTGGGTCAGCACCATCGCCGCCGCTGAACGCCGCTGCTCGTTGGGGCCGATCAATGCGATCGAAAGCGGTTCACCGACGGAGGGTTCGGCGGCCGAAGCCTCCGGCCGAGGAGAAAAATCGGTCGCCAAGGCGCTCGGACTCCTGGAGGCATCGCCGCGCTCCGGCCCGGCGGCGGACCGCGTCAAAGCATCGTTCCGAGTTTGCTCAAAGCTGAACATCGGCTTTTCACGTTCCTTTTAACGCCCCATGAATGAAAGCAACGTGCCGATCGCGATGGCGGGCGCATAGGGCATCTTGCGCCGCAGGGGATTCGTGAGCACGGCCTCCCCGCGCTCTTTTTTTGAGCCGAAGATCAGGTCGCCAGCGTGCTGAAAGAGTTCGCCCAGGAACCCGGTCCACGCCGCCCAGGCCAGCGCCATCACGCCTCCGGCCAACCCCGTCATCATCAGGGCAATCAGCATCTGAGAGGGGCCGATCCAGGCTCCGATCGCGGCGCAGAGCTTGACATCGCCCGCGCCCATTCCCCCCATCATAAAAAAAATCCCCATCAGCAACAGGCCCAGCCCCGCCCCGCCCAGACTCTGGCCCAGGCCATGCCAGCCATGAAGCAGGGAAGTGACCAGAACGCCGGCGGCGAGAAAAGGCAGAACCAGCCAGTTCGGGATGCGCCGGCTCCGCAAATCGGTAACCGTCGCCACGCCCAGAACCGCGACCGTGGGCCACCATGCAATCGTATGCATCATTCTGGCAATTTCCCTCTCAGCCTACCAGCACTCTTGACCGAATTGCAATTCTTCCACCAAACCCGCGCCGCGCCCGCGTCCGTATCGCCGGGCCGCTCGCCGGCTCGCGCTCGCCACGTCTGCTCAAACGTATCCACGCCCCGCTGCAACACGCAGCAGGACGTATCCACGTTCACGCCCGGAAGCGGTTCACGCCCGGAAGCGGCATTCCGCGCAGGATGCAAATTCCACCCTAACCGATCTGTTCCAACGAAGGGCGCAACCGCCTCCCGGAAAGCGGGGGGAGTGCATACTTTGGTAACCCCTGAGCAATGCGCACCGTCTCTTGCCGGGGCTTGTCCCATGCGCCACAGATGCACGGGACTGCCTCCGTTTTGTTCCGGAAATTCTCCTGGTATTTCCGGTTTTCCTCCGTATTTTTCGTCTGCCTCCTCGCGGAAATTCTCCAGAACCGGAGCACGATTTTCCGTTCCGTTCCTCACGGTTCGCTCACTCCCGAACCAAGGTCGCAGCACATTAGCACCAAAGGGGAATAGGCCGCCCATGTTTGCTTGTCGATGATGATCCTGCATTTTTATTGCGTTGCCCGCGCACAAAGCACCATGAATCGGGTAAGCTGGATGGCACAAGCATCATGACCAGAGTTGGCATCTACTCGGAGGACCGCGCTCTCGAACCGCTCCTCGCCTCAGCCTTGGGCAAGGACTTCGCGGTGCGTCTGGAGTCCGATCAGAAAGGGATGGAGGCCCTGATCGCGGCCGAGAGCTGCGACGTGCTGCTGCTCGATCTCTATTGCCATCAGGATTCCCTGCATACGCGCATCGAGTGCGCGCGCATGTTGATCGCCTCGGATCTTCCGGCCGTGTTGATGGCCGACGACAATCAGCGCCCGGCCGCGCTCGAGCTGGTCCGCTTCGGCGCCTTCGGCTCCACGCGCCGGCCGCCTTCGATTCGCGACCTCAAGACGCTGCTTCTCCGCGCCAGCGAAACGGCGATTCTGCGGCAGCGTCTGGCGGCGACGCCGCCCCGCGTCGAAGAGCCGGACCGCTGCGACTGCATCATCGGATCGAGTCCCGCCATGCGGCGGGTCTACCAACTGATCCGCAAGGTCACAAGTCTGAACGCATCGATTCTGGTCACGGGCGAAAGCGGAACCGGTAAGGAACTGATCGCGCGCGCCATTCACAACCTGGGCTCCCGCGCCGGCAAGCCCTTTGTCGCCGTCTCCTGCGGCGCCATTCCCGAAACACTCATCGAAGCGGAACTCTTCGGCCACGAAAAGGGCGCTTACACGGGAACGGCCGGTGCGCGCGAGGGTTACTTCGAGCAGGCCGAGGACGGCACGCTTTTCCTCGACGAGATTGGCGACCTGAGCCTGCCGACGCAGGTCAAACTGTTGCGCGTCCTGCAACAAATGGAGTTCTGCCGCCTCGGCTCGACCCGGCTCGTTCCCCTGCGCGCCCGGCTGATCTTCGCCACCCATCGCGATCTGACGAAACTTGTGGCCGAAGGCAAGTTCCGCCAGGATCTGTATTACCGCATCAACGTCCTGTGTATCGAAGCGCCGGCGCTGCAGGAGCGTCCCGAGGATATTCCCATCCTCGCCAACCACTTCCTGCGCCACTACGCCTCCGCCTTCGACAAGCCGATGGACGACATGGAGCCCGAAGCTCTCGACGCGCTGCAAAGCTATGCCTGGCCCGGCAATGTGCGCGAACTGGAAAACGTGATGCAGCGGGCCATCATCCTGGCGCCCGGCCGCGTCATCCGCGCCGAAGACCTGAGCCTGAGCATCGAAGAGCGCGACGAAGACACCACGGGCCTCGTCGATGTGGTCAACATTGCCGATTATCTGCCGGAGGGCTCCTTCGAGCGCCAGATTCGCGACTACAAGATTCGTCTGGCCGTGGCTGCCGTGCGTGAGGCCAATGGCAACAAGACCGTGGCGGCACGCAATCTTTCGATCTCGCGCGCCTATCTGCACCGGCTGCTGCGTCTGGCCGAAACCGCCTCCGATGCGGCCGTCGTCGAGCAGCCCCTGCGCCACTCCGGCACCGGCTACTGAGGCGCGCCGCTCTGGCGCGCGCTTGCCTCTCGCAGGTGTTTTTGCCAGGCGGATCCCGGCTGAAGACAAGGCGGGAGACGCCGCTGCCCTCTGGCTCTCTGAACGCTGCGCATTGAACGCTGTGCTCTATGCCCTGAGCCCTGTCTCGTGCTAGGCGAAGTAGTCGATCTGCGGCACGGGATCCTTGTCGGCATCCTCGTCGAGCAGCAGGTCGTCCGGGTCGTTCTCTTCGGCGCCAGCGCCCTTTCTGTCCTGGCGCTGTTGCTGGCCCTCGTCCGGGCGCGCCGCCGCGTCGATGCCGAAGATCTCGGGCGGACGCAGACCCACCTGCGGAGCCTTGGCTGCGGGCAGCAGGCGGATTCCCGGAATGGGAGCGATTTCCATGCGGCGTTTCGACTCCTGTGCGCTTAATCGGCAGGCGGGAGGAAAACTTGAGATTTTTCTTGCAATCCTCCTCCGGCCCCTGCCCTGCGGCGCGGGCGCGGCGATGCGGCATCTTTCCCGCGCCGTCGAGTTCGCCGAGCGCGCCGCCGGTTGCGTTAGTCTGGACTTGGTTCCTTGCGCGCACCGGGCGGTCAGCCGATGGGTTTCTTCCTCAGCGTTCTCTATTTTGTTGCCGACTACCTCACGCCGCCCGTGCTCTTCGGGCAGCTTGCGCAGTACCGCGTCGAGTTGATTCTGGCCGCGCTGCTTCTTCTGGTCTCTCTTCCCCGGCTGATCCGGTCGCCCTTGCTCAAGACGCCCCAGGCTCTGGCGCTGGCCGGATTGGCCATCGCCGGATTTCTCTCGATTTTCTTCGCGGAACACTGGCTGAGCGGCGCCATCGAGGCGTTTCTCGGCTTTATTCCCAGCATTTTCGCCTTCTTTCTCGTCGGGCTGCACTGCGACTCGCGCAACAAGCTGCAAGCTCTTGCGCTCATGCTGCTGGGCGTTTGCCTGTTTGTGATGGGCAACGGGCTGCGTGAACTGCGCAACGTCGATGCTTCGCTGGCGCCCACGGGCGTGGAGTCGGCCGACGATGTCGATTGGGCCGTGTGGAATATCGAGCACCCCTATCTTTACCCGATGCGGAACGGCGAGGGGAAGTTCTTTTACCGGTTGCGCGGGATGGGGCTGATGAACGATCCGAACGACTTCGGGCAGATTCTGGTCTGCGAGATTCCGCTCCTGTTCCTGCTCTGGCGGCCGAAGAAGCTGTTGCGCAATCTTGCCCTGGTGCTTGTTCCGGCGGGCGTGCTCGTTTACGGCGTTTACCTCACCCACTCACGAGGCGCGTTGCTGGCGCTGCTGGCGGTCATCCTGATTGCCGCACGCCGCCGCATCGGGACTCTCCCGGCTGGTGTCATCGCGGTCGCTCTCTTTGCTGGCGCCATGGCCCTGCGTTTCACGGGCGGACGCGCCATCTCCGCCAGCGCGGGTGAGGACCGGACCGCGCTCTGGGGCGGCAGCATGGAGCTGTTGAAGTCCCATCTGGCCTTCGGCATCGGGATCGGGAGGCTGCCGGAGTTCCTCGGCCACACCGCGCACAATTCGATTCTGGTCTGTGCCGCCGAACTTGGTTTCTTTGGGCTGTTTTTCTGGTCTCTCTTTCTGTTTCCGACGCTGCGCGATGCGCTGCTCATCGCTTCGCCCCGCCGGGTCAGCGCGGGCGGGGACGCAGACGAGGAGGATGGAAGACTGCCGGTTCTTTTTCGCCCCTGGAAGGGAGCCGCGCTCGACAAGACGGAGATCAATCGCATTGGCTCTTGCCTGTTCTTATCGCTGATGGGCTTTCTTGCCGCGGGACTTTTTTTGTCGCGCGCCTTCGTCATGACGTTTTTTCTTCTCGGCGGCATGATCGAAGTCGTCTATGAGACGGCGCGACGGCGTGAGATGACGGCGCCGCGCCTGTCGCTGGCGCGGGTTTCCGCAGGCGCTTTTGCGATTGCCATCGCTTTGATCGCGGCGGTATACATGACGCTGCGGCTTGTCAATCTGATTCACTGACCGGTCGCGATCGGCGCCCGGTCAGCGCACAAGCCGCCTGCACGGAAGAGAACGATGAAGATCGCGCACGTAGTCGACAGCATGGAAGTGGGCGGCGCCGAGACGCTGGTCGAGCAGATGTGTCATCGCCAGCGCGAACAGGGGCACGTCCCGGCCGTCTTTGCCCTGGCGGCTCTGGGCGCGATTGGCGAACGCATGCGCGGCCAGGGTTTCTCCGTCCGGGCCGAGTTGGGCCGTCATCTGCCGGGGGCTGTACGCGGCTTTGCCCGCATCTTCAGGGAACTCCGCCCCGACGTTGTGCATCTGCACAACCCCACTCCGGCCATCTACGCCGCGCTTCCGGCGCGATGGGCCGGAGCCGGCTGCGTCGTCTCCACGCGGCACAGCCTGGTGGCTCCGCCGCGGCGTATCGCGCAGGAGATCAAGTACGCGGCGGCGGCGCTGGCCTGCGACTGGATCGCCGGCGTTTGCCAGGCGACGGCGTCCAATCTGCGCGCCATGCACACCATCCGGCCGCACAAAATCGTTTGCATTTACAACGGCGTCGCGCCCTTGCGCCGTGTGCCCGCCGAGCGCCGTCCGCCCAGCGACGGCTTGACGCTGGTCTACGTGGGCCGCCTGGAGCCGGTGAAAAATCACGTGCTGCTTCTGGAGGCCTTTCGCATCGCCCTGACCCGCGCGCCCGAACTGCGGCTCTGGATGGTCGGAGACGGCAGCCAGCGCAGCAGGCTCGAAGATCGGGCGGCTGGGATGGGCATCGCCAACCGCGTCACCTTCTGGGGACAGCAGGCCGATGTCGCGCCATTTTTTTCCGGGGCCGGCATCTTCATCATGTCGTCCCGCTCCGAGGGATTGCCAACCTCGCTTTTGCAGGGGTTCTCGCTGGGCCTGCCGGCGATTGTTACGGACGTAGGCGGCATGGCCGAGGCCGTCCGCACGGCCGAAGCGGGACTCATCGTCCCACCGGCGGAAGCGGAGCCGATGGCGGCGGCCATCACGCAACTGGCGAAAGACGGCGTGCTGCGCCGAAGATTTTCGGAGAACGCGGCGAGCGCATTCGCCAGACACTTCAGCCTGGAACGAATGCTCGACGCCTACATGAATCTCTATCAGCGGCCGCGCCGTTTTTGATCCGGAACGTATGGGCGGCGATGCCGTCTCCCACCCTTTCCCGGCTGGATCGCGAAAAGGATGGAACGCCTTGCCGCGGAACCGCTCCCACAGAAACCGCCCGGCTACTTGTTCCGCACGCAATCATTGGTCTGCGAGATGAGGAACGGTATTTTGACGACCTCGAAATCCGTCACCTTGATGGGAAACAACGAGTGGGAGTCGAAGCCGACATCCGAGTACTTGGTGTTCGTATCGGCGTCGTTTTGCGCGGTGAGCGCGATGTTGCCGCCGTCGGAAAGATACATGCCGTATTTCTGCAGGGCGCGGGCGACGACCTGGGCGGCCGGCGTCAGCTTCGACATGTCGAAGTCGGGCTTGAGGCGGAGAAGCACGCCCATCGGCGGCGCCAGTTCAGGCCCGCGCGGGCTGCCGGCGTGCGTGGCCGGATGCACAAAGACGCGCGCACGAATCTTGTTGTTGGGCAGGGCGAAGCGGATCGCGTGATCGATGTGGCCGGCGGCAATCTCGTCGGCGTTGAAGAGCAAGGGCGCGATCGGCAGACCGGCGGCGTCGGCGCTGGTGCACTGATTGCCGCGGCCGGAGGGCGGATAGATGCGGCTGAGATCCCAAACCGTAAGCTCCGTGGCGCTGAGCGCCCCGTTGGCGTAGTTGGCCTGCCAGGCCTCGTAGAGCTTCTGGGCGGAGCGATCGGCCACGATCAGGTGGCAATCGCCGCCGCCGCAGTGGTAGTCATTTTCGCCCTCCAGTCCGCCGTTGCGGGGCAGCGGGATGGAGGAGACAGCATCGGAGTCGGCGGCGAACCAGGTCGAACCCTTGTGAAACGGGACGCGCGGCGTGGAAGCATCGGCCGAAAGAACGCGCATGCTGAAGTCCACCTGGAAGCGCATGCCGTAGCCCCAGGCGCCGTGATCGGCGAGCCACTGAATGATGGCCGAAGACTGGGGATCGACGGGCGCCTGCTGCATGGGCTGTGTCCAGAGGGCTCCGGCGGGAAAGTAGGGAGCGGTCGCGTTGGCCTGCTGCACCCTGGCTGCGCGGACCACATAGCGCTGCACGGTGAGAACGGCAAACGCCGCCAGGACGCCAAGAATCGCGAGGAGAAGTATTCGCTTCGGGTTTTTCATGCCAATGAATTCCCTTCCTGTTCCGGTGAAGTCAACTTACGCCGGGAGGCCGCGGCGACCGGCTTCGGCTACTCGGCCGAGGCATCGCCGGGAGGTTCCGGCGGCGCCGCATCCGCTGTGCGGTTTGCCTGCGGGGCGCGATGCGCCTCCCAGATTTGCCAAAGCGGACCGCGCGTGATGAGAAAGCGATAGAACCCGACAACGGCGGCCGTGTTGAGCAGGAGCAGCGCACCGATGGGCGCGCCAATCCGGTCAATCAGCGGAAGGCGCGTGGTCAGGCTGGCCAGCGCGATCAAAAGCACGAGCAATTGAAGGCCGGCCAGCGCGGCGTAGAAGTGCGAGCCGCCGGCCAGAAACATGGAGGCGAGCAGCGCCGAAAGAATCAGGTACGGAACAAAAAGACGCAGGATTTTGTGGGAAAAAAGCTGAAAGAAGACGCGATTGCGCGGACTCAGCACCCAGGGCGCCATCTGCATGAGCTGAAAGTTGCCGGCCAGGGTGCGCACCTTGCGATGAAACTCGTCGCCGGTTTTCTTCGGCCACTCGTCGTAGACGTAGGCGCGGGGTTCGAGCACGGAGCGGTAGCCCTGGCGAATGATCGAGAGCGGCTGGAACATGTCGTCCAGAATGATGCCCTCCGGCTGCGGGACGGCGAGCGAGCGGCGCACGGCGTAGAAGCCTCCATAGACGCCGACCGGCGAGTCGTAGCTGGCCTCGCACTTGCGAATCCATTGCTCGTAGCGCCAGTAGAGGCCGCCGACCGCGCCGGCCACGGGCTGGTGCCTGTCGTCGACCAGAACCAGCTCGCCAGCTACGCAGCCGACCTTGGGATCGGCGAAGCGGTTCATCAGGCTCTGGATGGCCCCCGGCGCGATGCGCGGGCGAATATCGACGAAGAGCAGCATCTCGGCCGTCGCCGCCCTCATGCCGGCGTTGAGGGCGACCGCCTTGCCGCAGTGCTCGTCGAGCACGATCGTCTGGAGGCGCGGATCGGAGAGGCTGGTGAGAAATTCAGCGCTGCCGTCGGTCGATCCGTCGGAAACCACGATGATTTCTTCGACGTTGGGATAGTCCAGTTGGAAGAGGTGGTGCATCTTCCAGGGAAGATGCGCCATGCCGTTGCGCACCGCGAGCACAATGCTGACGCCGGGGCGGATGGGCGCAACCGAAGAATGCCGTTTGAGCCACCGGGCGCAAGCCCACATGACCAGTGGATACCCGATGTAGGCATAGAACACGATGCCCAGGGAGATCCACAGTGCGGCTTTCATCGCGCGCCCCTTCCCAGCAGGATGGTCTTGACCGTCTCGAAAACGATGAGCAGATCGAGGCCTAATGACAGATGCTTGACATAGTAAAGATCGTACTCCAGTTTCCGTTTGGCCTCTTCCAGGCTGGCGCCGTAATGATACCGCACCTGGGCCCAGCCCGTAATGCCGGGCCGGACCATGTGACGCAGATCGTAGAAGGGAATCTCTCTGGCCAGCCAGCCGACGAACTCGGGCCGCTCCGGCCGGGGACCGACGAAACTCATGTCGCCGCGGATCACGTTCCACAACTGGGGAATCTCATCGAGCCGCCACTGGCGCATGAATTTGCCGATCGCGGTCACGCGCGCGTCGTTGGCCGTGGCCCATTGGGCGCCGCCGGCTTCGGCGTCATTGCGCATGGTGCGGAACTTGACGAGGGTGAACGGGCGGCCGTGACGGCCGACGCGCACCTGACGGAAAAAGATGGGGCCAGGCGACGAAAGCCGCACCGCCAGCAGGATGAGCGGGAGCAGCGGCAGGCAGACCAGCAGGCCGGCCAGCGCAATGCCGAAGGAGATCAGCCGCCGGAGAACGTGCTTGACGAGACCCATCTGGAAGCCTTCGGTAAAGATCAGGCTGCTGGGCTTCAATCCCTCCAGCGGCAGCTTGCCTTCGAGCCGCTCGACGAGCGCATGGGCCTCGTCGATGATCCAACCCTTGTAGCGCAGATCCAGCAGTTCGCGCAGCGGCATGGCTCCGCGCCGGTCCTCGATGGCCACAATTACGCGATCGACATGTGCGCCAAGCGCGGTCAGGGCGTTCAGTTCGGCGGCATAATCGGCAGGATCGCCCGCAGAGCCCACGCCCAGGCTTTCCTGCGGAATCACTTCCATGCCGGCGTCGCGCCGTGTGCGCAGCAGCTCGATGGTGAACGCGGCGCGCTCGCCGTGGCCCAGAACGTACACCTTCTCCCGCAGCGCGGGAAGATGGCACACCCACTCGTAGATCGACCGCCAGGCCGGCAGTGTCACGGCGAGCATCGCCACGCCGGCGGCAAAGACGTTGCGCTGAAACTCGAACTGCGGATCCCAATAGAGAATCGCGGCCAGGACGAAGGAAAGCGCGCCCAGAACCAGAAACAGGCGAAAATAAATCTCCGAGCCGCCGGAGATATGCTGCGGCTCGTAGAGGTCGAAGTAGTAGGTCAGCAGCAGCACGAAGACCGTCAGGGCGGCGATCTTCAGCAGGCCACCCTCGTACAGGAGCGGAATCCAGGGATCGGGCCCCAACAAAAGAAAGGCGGCAAGCAGAAACGACCCGGCCACCAGGGGAACCTCGCCGAGCAGACGGACGACCGTGCGTGTCGAATAATAAACGTTGAAGATCCGGATCATTCCGCTTCCTGCTGCGCGTTTTCCGCTTCCGCTGCCGTTTTTTTGTCCTTCTTTCCGTAGTAATAGTAGTCGTAGTACGACTCGCGGCGCGGAGGATTCTTGATGTCGTTAAGCACGATGCCCAGAATGTGCGCATTGGCAAAGCTCGCTTGGGCGCGCTGCGCGACTTCGAAGGTGGTTTGCGCTCCGCGCGCCACCAGAATCACGCCATCCGCCACACGGGCCAGATCCACTGCATCGGCGAAAACCAGAGCCGGTGGCGTGTCGATGAGGATCCAGTCGAACGACGAGGCCGCGCTGGTGAGCAGCGCCTCCACGCGACGGCTGTTGATCAGTTCCGAAGCGTTCTCGTGCTGCGTTCCCGTCGGGATGAAAGTGAGATTGGCCAGCGACGGCGCTTCGCCGCTGCCGGAGTCCGCCGCCGGCTCGCATCGCTGCATGACCGCATGCAGCGGCTCGCGTCCGGAAAGATAGTCCGCAAGGCCGATCTCGTTGGGCGCCCCGAGCAAGAAATTGAGCGAGGGACGCCGCAGGTCGCCGTCGATGAGCAAAATGCGATTGTTGTTGTTGCGGGCCAGACTCATGGCCAGATTGGCCGTTACAAAGCTCTTGCCCTCGGACGGCATGCCGCTGGAAACCAGAAGGGTTTTGAGCGGCATCTCCTTGCGCGCCTGATAGAGATGCGAGCGCAGGCCGCGAAACTGCTCCAGCCCGCGTCCGCGCTTTTCGAGCGCTGGAAACGAGGCGCGCACGATGTTCCAGGAGAACAAGGGGACAGCGGCGATGCCGGCAAACTCCTCTTCCGGCGGGAGTTCCAGAGGCAACTCGCCGGCCGTCGGCAGGGGCAATTCATGGGGCGCCGTCACCGGGGCTTCGCCGAGAACGGGCATGGCCTCCTGGTCTGCGGGCGCAAACGGCTGTTGCTTCCGCTCGCGCTCGCGCTCGGCGCGCAAAAGAGCTTCGTAGATATAACTCATCGCGCACTGTCCTCCGGTTCGTCAAGCGGTCCGTGAAAGGGGGTCATGAACTGCGAAATCGCTTGGTCCGGCCCGTGGTCTCCCCGTTGGCCGGCGTGTCCGGTAGAAAGCACGAACGATTGCTGGTCGAGATTGAGTTCTTCGCTCACGGTGTCGATGATCTTCGGAGAGATGGGCAGCGACTCGCCGGCATAGGCGCAGAGCATGGCGTGCTCGCAGATCAGGTTGATCAGGCGCGGAATGCCTTTGGCGATGGCGTGGACGCGCTGCATCGCAGCGGGCGTGAACAGGGGCTGCATCGCGCCGGCGATGCGCAGCCGCTCGGAGATGTAGATGGGCGTCTGCGCGGCGGTCAGCGGATGCGTCTTGCACCAGACCGCGATGCGCTGCCGCAACTGGCGGACGCGCGCATCCTGCAGCTTCTGTTCCAGCTCGGGCTGGCCGGAGAGCACAATCTGCAGCAGCTTGTCCGAGGAGGTCTCCAGATTCGTCAGCAGGCGAATCTCTTCGAGCAGTTCCCAGGAGAGGTTCTGCGCCTCGTCGACGGCGATCACGCACAGGCCGCCCTCGCGATAGCGCTCGATCATCCAGCGGTTCAGCTCGATCAACATGCCGGCCTTGGTGCGCCGCTCGATGGGAATGCCGAACTCGGTAAGCACAAATTCGAGAAAATCGTTGACATCGAGGCGCGGGTTGAAGACGAAGGCCGAGGAGACGCGCACCTTGACGAAGGTGCCGAGGACCGCCTTGAGCAGCGTCGTCTTGCCTGTGCCCACTTCGCCGGTCAGGACGACAAAGCCGCGACGCGAGGCGATTCCGTATTGCAGCGAGGCCAGTGTCTCGCGAATCTGCGGCAACAGGCACAGAAAGCGCGGATCCGGGCTGGTTCCGAAGGGCGAGGCGCGAAGACCGAAGTTCTTTTCGTACATGATTACCCGCGCGCGCTTTCCGCCGGAGCCGCCGCTCCGGCAAAGTCCGCCTTGCCCTCCGCATCCCTGGCCAGGGTGGGTACATCGTTGACATGCGAAAGCACGGCGAGCGTTGGCAGTTTGGTGAACGCCCAGACGTCCAGTTCCGTGCGCAACGTCGTATCGCGATACTCGAGCAGGGCGGCGATCAGCAGCCCCAGAGCCAGACCTGCGGCCAGTCCGGCGGCGGCAAATTTGGGGCGGCTGGGAAAAGACGGCGAATCGGGCAGGTTCGGCGGATCCATCACGCGGAACTGCTCCCCCTCCTGGCGCTGTTCGAGAGCCATCGCCATCGAGGATTCGTTCATCTTCTTCAGCAGGCTGTTATAAAACTCCAGGGCGATGTCGTGATCGCGTGTGACTTTTTTGTATTCCTCTTCGACAATGGGACTCGATTCGATGCGCGACTCGTAGCTCTGAATCTGCTGCTTGATCTTGTCCTGCTCCTGCTTGCCGACGACGATGGCCCGCTGCACGGCCTTCAGTTGAGCCAGCGATTGCGCAAGCTGCGGGGATTCGGAGGAAGAATTGGCGGCAGCCGGCTTGGCGGCTGCGGCTGCGGCGGTGGGCGCATGCGCCATCGCGGCCCGCAGTTCGCTGATCCTCCGGTTCACCTCGCGCACATCCGGATAATCCGGCGTGTACTGCGCTTCCAGGCTCTTCTTCTGGGCTTCCAGCGCCTGAAGTTCCTTCAACTGCTCGCTGGGCGAAACTGGATTTCCGCCCGTGTCGCTGCCGGCGTCATGCACATCGCGCTTGATGGCCGCAATGTTGGCCTCGATGAAGGTTTCATTCTCTCCCAGCCGTTCGAGCGATTGTGTGGAGGCGTCCAGTTGCCGCGTCAGCGCCTCGAGCGTGCCTTCGTTGGAGGATTGCTGATCCGGGAGCCGGCCGAGATACTTGCTCTCGAACTCCGCCAGTTTGGCATCCTGTGCGTCCAGATTGGCCTTGGCGTCGGCCAGTTGCTGCTTGAGAAACTCCGTGGTGCCCTCGGCGGTCTGCTCGCGGGCGTCCAGGTTCTCGCTGACAAACATCGAGGTGATCTCGCCGCAGACCTGCTGGGCGGTGTGCGGGTCGGAGAACTCGAAGGTGATGTAAAACCCGGCGCGGGCGCCGGCCGTCACCGGCTTGACCTGAATCGCGGTGCGCGTGGCGGCGACGCGCGAGTCCATGTCCGCGCCTTTGCCCGCGAAGAGGTTGAAGCGCTGGATGATCGGCTCCAGCCGGGTGCGGCTCAGAATCTGCTCGCGCAGCGAGGCCAGCCGTTCGCCCAGATCTTCGGTGAGAATCGGCGTCACGTAATCGGTGGGCACCCGCTGCTGCTCGATCAGCACCAGCGTCTGCGAGGTGTAGCGCGGAGCAATCCAGTAGGTCAGGGCGATGGCCGTGCCCAGGCACACCACAACGCAGACGAGCATCAGCCAGAACCTGCGCTTGAAGATGTCCACATAGTCGCGCGTTGTCAATTCGCGATGCCCGAGCATACGCCTCCTTGCTGCGTTCAGTGCCTGAGATGAATCGGCTGGGGAGTGAACCCGACGCCAAAGCTGACCACCTGCCACAGGCTGGTTAAGAGATTCGAGGAGGCCGGAACGTTGGAAGATGCGGTCTGATCCGTCGCCGTGTAATTGGCGTAGACGGAAAGATACCTTCCCAGGTGGCGGGTTTCCTGCGTCGAACCGTACCAGGAGTTGAAGCTGCCCTGCTGCACGCTGCCGACGCCCGGAATGTTGACCGAGGACAGGGATTTGAGCGCGCTGGTGCGCATGTAGCCGCCGGCAAATTCCATCGTGAATTGACTTCCCACCCGGTGTCCGAACTGCCGGGCGAAACTGCCGGTAAAATCGTCCATCTCCGCGCCGTAAAAGTAGCCGCCGCCGCCTTCGATGCCGCGGCTGTAATTCAGGTTGACATTGCCGGCCTTGTAGGCGCCGGCCAGTAGGGCGTTGATGGCAAGATTGGTGGATACGGGCTCCGGCGTGTTGGCTTCAATCACCGTCCACTGCGGGCCGGCCGAGACGCTGGTCGTGATGTGGCGGGACCAGGTCCGCTGCCAGCCGCCGGAGGTCGAGTGCGTATCGACGGTAAAACCGGTTCCCGAGTAAGTGAACTGGAAAAATGCGTACTGGCCGAAGAGCGAGTCCCGCGGGTCAACCACGTGGTTTAAGCTGCCGTGGACCGTGGCTGTTTTCGTGTCCAGACCGCCGCCGTTGGGAAAGAGAAACAGGTAGTAGCCGCCGCCGCCGCTCAACGCCGTGCGCGCGGTCAGCTTGTAGCTGGCGTTGGCCGTGCTGGAGTTGCTCACCATGTTCGTATTGACCGCGAAGACCGTCTCCGTGACCGAACCCGACGGCTGGCTGATCGACTGGCCCGTGCCCGGCTGCCCGGTAAAGCCCGTCACCGGCGTACCGCGAAAATAGCCGACGGCGTCGGCAAGCTGAAGCGACAGACGCTTGCCGGCAAATCCCTGGCTCAGCGACAGGTTTTCGTACAGTCCGGAATCGACGCCCGTGCCGGAGACCCCCCAGCCGTCGCCGGCGCCGAAAAGAATCGAGGTAGGATGACTCTGGCTGGTGGTGGAATAGCCGAAATTTCCGGAAAGATAGGCCATCTGCCCGCTCGTGCCGTTGTAAAGGTCGGCCATCTGCGAGTAAAAAGCCGAATAGGTCAGCGTTCCGCTGATGCCCAGGTCGAGCTTGCGCGGACTGATGGCCTCGGGCGCAACCTGGGCCCGGACAGGGGCGACGGCTCCGAAAACGATCGCTGCTAGGAGGAAGACTTTCATCCCGTGACCTTATGGAACCACGACGGTGTCGCCAGCTTTGAGGGGAAGGTCGCAGGCCAGATTGCCCTGGAGCGCCTTCTTGTACTGTACTGGAATCCGCCGGCGCTTCCCGCCCTCGTCGCGCAGAATATAGATTTTCTTTTTGTTGGCGAATTCCGTCAGTCCGCCGGCGCTGCTGATGGCCTCAAGCAGGGTCATGTCGGGCGCCATCTCCACCGGGCCGGTCTTGCCCACCTCGCCGATCATGTAGATCACCTTGCTGTGAATCTGCGCCACGACCACGGAGACCACCGGATCCTGCACATAGGTTTTCAGCCCGGTGGTGATCTGTGCCGCCAGGCGAAGCGGCGTCAAGCCGGTTGCCTGCACGTCGCCCAGCAGCGGAAGGGTGATTTTGCCGTCGGGGCGGACCAGAAACGTGCCTGAGAGCGCTGGCTGCTGCCAGACGGCGATGGTCAACTCGTCGTTGCCGCCGATGACGTACGTGTCGGCCGGGGCGGCCGGCGCTGTGGAGGCCGTCGGCTGCGCCGCGGACGGCTGGTTTTGCGCCGGGCACAGGAGCCCGGCCGCCAACAGTGCCATCGTCAGAAAAGTTCCAGTTTTCATCGTTCCACTCCGCTCCGCTCCAGCCCGTTCCGGGCGAACCCGCGCCTTCCGTCCGCTTGATACTCCGCGAGGCAGACCGAACCGGACCCCCAGGGACCGGCGCCGGCACAACCAGGCTCTTTTACGGCTTAAGGCCGGGGATAGACCAACTTGCGCGCAGGCACACCCTGCGCGTTCCTCCCTCCCGTAGCAACCTGAGCGCCAAACTCACAACCGTGGAGGGAAGAGGATTGCTGCGCTCGCTCCATGGATTCCACAAACTTTAAGTAAACAACGTTGAGCCACTTGCAAAATGCACGGAACGATCACGGGATTTGCAAGGGCATGACCTGAGCCGTGCCGTACTCCCCCTGGAAGGAATGGGGCGGAAGAGGCGCTGTACAACCATGAAAAAGGAAGAAAAAACAACAAAATCCGTGGAAGCAGGGGCGAAAGCCCCATTGATTTCACTCGTCTTACGGCCCGGCGAAAGCCATGCCCGTGTGGCAAAACCCTGCTCGGTCGAGCTTTTCAGCAGCCACTCAATGCCGGCTCATTTCGATTTCCGAGCGCCGCGGTCGACTTGTGCCGCGGTCAACTTGTGTTGCGCCCGAAAGGAAAAAATTTTCCCTCCGGCGAGGACGCGCCTTTCTCAAGGATCATCGTATCATAGGGAAAATTGCTTTTGGTTTTTACCATCCGGCCTGTTTTTTGCTCCTCCCGCCGCACGAACCCGGCTGCCTGATCCTGGTTTGCCTGCGGCAATCGAATTGCTCAATTATCCTCAATGGAGCGTGCCAGCAATCCGATGACGACAGCCACGACGCAGAACCGGACGGAGCGCCCGAAGCGGGCCAGAGTCTGGCCGGCGGCAGACGGGAAGCTTCTTGGGGGCTCCCTGCTGATCGCCGTTCTGGCCGCAGGCGTCTACTTTCGCGTCCTGGCCAAGCTGGTCTTTGACTGGTGGCAGATTCCCGACTTCTCCCACGGTTTTCTGGTCCCGCCCTTTGCGGCCTATGTGCTATGGAAAAAGCGGGATCGCCTTGCGTCCACGCGCATGGCTCCCTCGTGGAGCGGCGTCGTGGTGGTGCTCGCCGGGCTCGTCCTTCTGCTTCTGGGCGTCTACGGCGCCGAGCTGTTTCTCTCCCGCGTCTCGCTGATTGTCGTGCTGGCGGGGCTGGCGCTGGGCTTTGGCGGATCGAAGCTGCTGGCCGAGATGCGTTTCGCCCTTCTGGTTCTGCTGCTGGCCATCCCCATTCCGGCCATCGTCTACACGCAGATCACCTTTCCGTTGCAGATTCTGGCCTCCAGGCTGGCCAGCGCCATGCTGCCGCTGTTCGGTGTTCCGGTTCTGCGCGATGGCAACATCATCCGGCTTCCCGCCATGAGCCTGGAGGTGGCCGAGGCGTGCAGCGGCATTCGCTCGTTGATGAGCCTGCTGACGCTGGCCATTTTCTACGGTGATTTTCTGGACCGGAGCCGGTGGCGGCGCACGACACTGGCCCTGGCCAGCGCCCCGATCGCCATCGCCGCCAACGCGGTGCGCATTGTCGGCACCGGGCTGGCCGTTCAATACTGGGATCCGGACCAGGCGATGGGATTTTTTCACGAGTTCTCCGGCTGGGTGATCTTCCTGGTCTCGCTGGCCTGCCTGATGGCCTTTGATCGGGCGCTCGGTTGGTGCGCAGGCGAAGGGCGGGCGGCATGAACCGGCTGCGCTTCTGGATGATCGCTCTGCTGTTGGCCGCAGCGGCCGTTTTGGTCAACGCCCGGCCCAGCCATGACCGCATGGTCGCGCGCGCCCCCCTGGCCCAACTGCCCGCCACTATCGGGGCCTGGACCGGCGTCGATCTGCCCATCGACCAGGAGACGCGGAAGGTGCTCGGCCACGGGGATTTTCTCTCGCGCGATTACACCCGGGGCGGACAGCCGGCGGCGATCAACCTGTTCATCGGCTACTTTCCCTCGCAGCGGACCGGCAGCACAATCCACTCGCCGAAGAACTGTCTGCCCGGCGCGGGATGGACCTTCAACTCCTCGCAATCCCTCGACCTGGTGGACGCCGCCGGTCAAGCGCATCGCGTCGGCGAGTATACAATCGGCAACGGACCGGCCCGCGACTTCGTCATTTATTGGTACGAGGCGCATGGCCGCAGCGTGGCCAGCGAGTACTGGGCGAAGTTTTATCTGGTGGCCGACGCCATGCGCACGGATCGCACCGACGGAGCCCTGGTCCGCATCATCACGCCGATCCGTTCCCAGGAGGAGGAAGCGCAGGCAAGAACGCGGGCCGAGGAGTTCGCCGGGCAGCTTGCGCCCCTGCTGACGCGCTATATTCCCAGGTAGTCTCCGGGCCGATTGCGGAAACAGCGGCCGGAGGGATGAACACAAGCCATGCCGCCAATCGACCGGCGGCCCTCAGGAAGGATGGAAGAAGAAGATGACGAACTCACTCAAGGCGCCCGAAGCAGGATGCGGCCGGTTCACGCCAGGCGCGCATCGGCGCGGCATGGTCGCCCTCGCGGCCTTCTTGTTCGCCCTGGCTGTCCTTCCCGGCTGCCATCGGGATCCGAACGTCGCCAAGCAGAAATACCTGGAGAGCGGCAAGCGGTATAGCGAGCAGGGAAAATGGCGCGAGGCCCTGATTCAGTACGCCAACGCGCTGAAGATCGACAAGAATTATCCGCAGGCGCACTTCGCGCTGGCGCAGACCTATCTGCACATGGGCCAGTACGGCGCGGCCTACGCCGAATTCGAGCGCACGGTGGAGTTGCAACCCACCAACTACCCGGCGCGCATCGCCGAAGCCAACCTGCTGCTGGCCGGCGGCAGAATCGACGACGCCCAGGCGCAGGCCAACGCCGTCAAGGCGGCCGAGCCCAACGATCCCGATTTGCACGCCCTGCTGTCGGGCATTGCCTTCCGGCGCGGCGACAAGGCGACGGCGCTCGCCGAGCTGCGTCAGGCGATTCAACTCGCCCCCAACCGCGCGGACTTCCACGACAGCCTCGCGCTGCTGCTGGCCTCCGATCCCCCGGACAACGCCACGGCCGAGGCGGAGTTCCAGAAGGCCATCGCGCTCGATCCCAAATCGTCCAGCCCGCGCATTCTGCTGATGGCTTTCTATGTCAAGAACAACCGCCTGGCCGATGCCGAGAAAGCCGGCTGGAACGCGGTGGCGGCCGATCCGAAGAACGTGACCGTCCGGCTCGATCTGGCCAAGATCGTTTTGAGGATGGGCGATCCGGCCCGGGCCGAACAGATTCTGCGCCAGTCCTCGCGCGATCTGGCCGGCGATCCCCAGGGCGTCCGCCTGCTGGCCGACTATTACACCGCCAGCGGCCAGTTCGACAAGGCCAAGGCCGAGTTCGCACGTCTGGCCGGCCTCTACCCGAAGAACGAAGACCTGCAAAAGGCGTATGTTCGCGCCCTGATTCAGGCCAACGACCTGGCCACCGCCCGCACCGTGATTGCCGAACTGGAGAAAAAGCACGGCAAGGATCCCGAAGTGGCCGCTCTGAACGGCATCGTGCTGATTGATGCCGGCAAGACCGCCGATGCCGTCAACTCCCTGCAGTTGGCCGTCAAGGATTCCCCGCAGGATGCCTTTCTGCAGTACTGGCTGGGCCGGGCGGCTCTGGCCAACGGTGACCCGGAGATGGCCAAGGGCAGCTTTCTGGAGGCGCAGAAGCTGAATCCCTCCATGCTCGGCGCCGAAGCCGCATTGGCCGGTCTTGCCCTGCAACGCGGCGACATGAGCCTGCTTTCCGCCGTGGCCGACAAAACCATCGCCGCGGTGCCGCGTTTCGCCGCCGGCTACATCTGGCGCTCCATCGTCGAAACGCGGAAAGGCGACGCCGCGCAGGCCGAGGCCGATCTGAACACGGCGCTTTCCGTCTCGCCGCACGACGCCGCCGTCTATCTCCAGCTCGCCAAGCTGCGTTTTGCGCAGAAGAAATTTCCCGAAGCCGTCTCCCTGCTGGAGCAGGCCCTGCAATACAACCCCAACTCTGTCGAGGCGCTGCGTCTGCTGGTCGATTACGACCTCTTCAACAAGCAGCCGGAAAAGGCCCTGGCCCGCGTCAATCAGCAGATCGCCGCCGAGCCGCGAAACAACGGCTTCTACGACATTCTGGCCGTCCTGCAGATCCAGGGCAAGAACCTCGACCAGGCCGTCGCCTCGGCGCAAAAGGCCATGCAGCTCAACCCGGCGGACAACGAAGCGGTCATGCTCTACTCGCAGGTCGAGATGATGCGCGGACAGGCGGCCAACGCCATCGCCGTCTGGCAGAAGTGGTCGGACGCGCATCCCAACGACGCCAGCTCGCTGGCCCTGCTCGGCAGTCTCGAAGAGACCACCGGAAACAAAACGCAGGCCGAAAGCTACTACAGAAAAGCGCTGGAATACCAGCCGCACCAGCCACTGGCCGCCAACAACCTGGCCTACCTGATGCTTGAAAACGGCGAAAACACCGACGTAGCGCTTTCTTTGGCGGAGATCGCACGGCAGGCCCTGCCCGATGCGCCCAGCACGGCCGACACCCTGGCCTGGGCCTACTATTACAAAGGAACCTACGTCTTTGCCCGCGATCTGCTGGAGGATGCCGTCAAATCCCAGCCGGACGATGCTACCATGCAATACCACCTGGGCATGGTCTATAGCAAGCTCAAGGACAAGGCCAACGCGGAAGGGCACCTGAAGAAGGCGATCGCGCTCGCGCCCAACTCGCCCACCGCCAAGCAGGCGCAGGCCGCGCTGGGCTCGCTCGGTTAACCACGTGCCTGGCCCGGCCGGCGGCATCGCGCCCGGCCGGGCAACGCACCGCGCACGCATTGCCCGCCCCCGGACAAAATATCCGCCCCACCGGACGCATGTCGAACACAAAAACCATCGCGAAAAACACGGGCTGGTACGGTCTGGAGACCGCCATCAGCTCGCTGGTCGCCATCGCCTCCTCGATCGCCATTGCCCGCACCCTCGGACCGACAAAAACCGGCTACGTCGTTTTTATCTCGTACGTCGCCAGCATCGCCGGCTCCTTCGGCGGCTTCGGCATTCCGGCGGCGACCAGCAAATACATGGCCGAGTTCGTCGGCCGCGGCGACAAGGCCACGGCGCGGTACATCTTCGCGCGCACTCTCTGGATGCAGGCGGCCCTGGCCACGCTGGCCACGGCGAGTATTCTCCTCTGGGCGCTGCGAAACACCGAAGCGCCCTACCGGCTCGCCTCCGCGCTCATCGTTCTGAGCATCTGGCCTTCGATGGTCAACACCATCCCGGCCGGAGCCAACGCCGCCTGCGAGGATCTGGCCGCCAACGCGCCCGGCTCCATCGTCTCCGCCTTCGCCTATCTCTTCACCATCCTGGCCACGATCGTCTTCCACTGGGGCGTCACCGGAATCGGCGCGGCGCTTCTGGCCATGCGGCTGGTGGATTTTCTGGTCCGCTTCTTCCCGACGGTCCGGCGGATTCACGGCTGGGAGCGCGGCCATGCGCTCCCAGCCGACGTGCGCCGCCGCATGACGATCTTCGCCGCCAAAAGCCTCGTCACCATGCTTCTGGCCATGATCGTCTGGGAGCGGTTCGAGGTGCTGCTGCTCAAAAAATTCTGTGCCGACATCCGCCAGGTGGCCTACTACTCCATCGCCTTCAGCATGGGCAACAACCTGCTGCTGAGCGCCACCATCTTCGGCGGCGCCGCCGGCTCGACCCTGTTCGCCCAGTTCGGACGCGACCGCGCAAAGCTTCCGCAACTGGCCGCGGCCACCTATCGCTACCTCGCGCTGACCTCCATCCCGCTGCACGCGATCGCAACGGCGCTGGCCTTTCCCGCGCTGATTTTTTTCTACGGCGACAAATACGCCGGCGCGGCCGCGGTCGTGACCATCGCGCCGCTGCTCTCGATGCCCAAGGCCTTTGTCGGCCCGGTGCAAGGGCTGCTGCAAAGCACCGAGCGGCAGAGCACCATCATCGCCGCCATGGTGACGGCCGGCCTGGTGGACGTGGCCGTCACCTGGTCGCTTGTCGGCGTGCACGGCGCCGTGGGCGCCTGCATCGGCAGCGGAGCCGCGCAGTTGACCGCCATTGGCATCCTGTGGATCGCCGCCATCCGCCTCGATCGCGTCAAGCTGCCCTGGGCCTTCACGGCCAAGGTCGCCTTCAGTTCGGCGGCCGCGGCCTACGGCGCGCATCGCGTGGCCATCTCCATGCCCCCACTTCCGGGCATACTCCTCGGCGGTCTGACGGCGCTCGCGGTGCTGCTCGCGCTGTTCTACACGCTGCGCGTTCTGGAGCCGGAAGACCGCAGCCGCCTCTCTGTGCTGGCCGGCGTTCTGCCCAAACCCCTGCGCCGGCCCTACGCCTGGCTCCTCTCGTTCCTGATCCGCCCGGCCAGCCAGGACAGCCCCTCCGCGACACCGGGCGGTGGTTGACGGCCAGCCCGCTGATGTCCCGGACGGAGCCAACGCGCTGGAATTGCGCATGGGCGGCAGCAGTCGCCGGAATCGGGCTCGGCTTCACCCGTGCCTCCCATTTCTGCCCTGCCCTGGCTCATTTCTGCCCTGCCCTGGTTGGGGACCGTGCGCGCTGGCGCTTGTCGTTTTGCTAAAATCGATCCACAAGGAGTACGGCTGGACCGCACGCCCCTGCCGCGCCGATTCCCTCATGATTCTCTACCTCATGCGCCATGCGCAGGCCGGCACGGTCCGCGAAAATCCCGTTCTCGACGCCAAGCGCAGCCTCATCGCGGAAGGGAAAGAGCAGTGCATGTTGATGGCGCGCCTGCTCAACGCGCTCAAAGCGCCGATCGACACCATCGTTTCCAGTCCGCTCAAGCGAGCCCTGCAAACGGCGCAACTGGTGGGCACGGAACTGGGCTTCGAGGGCCGGGTCGAGATGGCTCCGGCGCTTGGCCCGGATGGCAGCTATGCCGAATTCCAGAGCCTTCTGGCGGAGTACGCCGATCGCGAGGCCGTGCTGGCCGTCGGTCACAACCCCACAGTCTTTCAGTTTCTCGGCCGGATGATTACCGGCAATGGCGGCGCGGCGATCCGCATGAGAAAAGCCTCCATTGCGCGCGTGGACATGAGCCGCCATCCGCCGCGGCTGCAACTGCTGATCGATCCGCGCACGGCGCGGCTGCTTGCCGCCAGCACAGCCAAACGCGCGCGGAAGTAAGCGGAATCGCCCCGCCTTTGCGCGGCAGGAAGGCTCACCGCGTTCCCTTGCGCTCCGCCCGCGCGCACTGGGGAATCGCAGGGGGAATTCCAGTGGCTGAAGGGAATCGCCCGTTGTCAAGATTGCAAGCGCGATGGCCGTGTCGAGCACGCATCTGCTTGAGTCCGTCGCTTTGGTGTCGAGGATGGCGTGGTGGCGGGCGCCGCGGAGAGGAGCCATGAATCCATGCAGAGAATCCATGCCGAGTTGCACGTAGTGTTTGGCGCCGGGCAGGTCGGGCAGCAACTGGCGCAGCGTCTGTTGGATGCTGGCAAGCGCGTACGCATCATTCGCCGCTCGGCGCACGGGATTCTCTCCGGAGCCGAGTCCATGAACGGCGATGCAGGCGATGCCGATTTCTGCCTGCGCGCGGCCGCTGGCGCGCAGGTTGTGTACCACTGCATGAATGCGGCCTACGATGCGAAGCTTTGGACGGCGGAGCTGCCGCGGCTGATGCGTAATCTCATTGCCGCCGCAGGCCGCGTCCAGGCCCGGCTCGTGGTGCTCGACAATCTTTACATGCTGGGCCGTCCGCAGGGCCGTATGCTCGATGAGGATTGCCCTGTGGCGCCGTGCAGCCGCAAGGGCGCGGTGCGTGCGCAGGTCGCGGAACTGCTCCTCAGCGCGCATCAGCGCGGCGAGGTGCAGGCCACGATCGGGCGTGCCTCCGACTTTTACGGTCCGGGCGGCGTCCAAACCTTTCTTGGCGATCACTTTTGGCCCGCGGCGCTTGCCGGGCGCATGGTTTGGCTGCCCTTCGATCCCGACGCCGTGCATACCTATCACTACATTCCCGACGTGGCCGCAGGGCTGGCTGCGCTGGGATGCGCCGGGGCGGATGTTTGCGGCAAGCCGTGGATGCTGCCCTGCTCGACGGCGGGCAGCCTGCGGCAGATGGTTGCGCGCATTGCATCGCATCTGGGCCATCGCATCCGCCTGGGGTGTATTTCCCGGTGGTTGCTGGGAGCCGCGGGCCCCTTCGTGCCGCTGGTGCGCGAACTCAACGAAATGCGCTACCAGTGGGATGGCCCTTTTGTCGTGGATGATCGCTGCATGCGCGCGCGCCTGGGACTTGTGCCCACCGATGAAACGGAAGCCGTCGCCGCAACCGTGGCCTGGGCGCGGCGGCACTACGCCTGAAAAGCACACGGGCCTGAAAGGCGCACAGCCGGAAGAACAGCGCCCCGCTGCGCCGCCTGCCGTGCACGTCACAGCGCAACCATGGCGCGCAGAAGTTGCGCTGTGGCGCCTTATTTATATTCCTGCGCCGAAGGATAGTAGCCCGGCTTGGCCGTCACGACCATGTTCGGCCGGTCAACGCGCACGTCGATCGAGCGGTACTTGCCGTCGTAAATCGACTCGTGACTGGCGTAGACGAGCGTGTACTGGTTGCGGGCCTCGTCGGCGATCTTGGCGTAGCTGCCCTCGATGCCGTTCACGCCGCGCTCGGAGAACATGTCGCCGCCGGTGGCCGCAACGTATTTATAGAGGATGTTGTCGTAGGCCTCGAAGGGCAGATGGAAGCGGTCGAGCCATCCCTCGCCCCAGCGGGCCGACGAGCCCACCACGGTGCCGTAGACGCTGATGTTGTTGGTTTGCAGATACTTCTTGACCTCGTTGAAGCTGGCCTTGCTGCCGTACTCCTTGCCGTCGGAGATCACGTAAATGACGCGCAGCCGCTCCCTGGGCCGCGTCGAGAGATCGCGGGCCGCGGCCAGAATGGCGTCGTTGAGGGTGTGAATCTCCTTGGGAAGGCTGATGAAGCCGTTTTGCCCGGTCGAGTGGCCGGGTTGCAGGGTGGGATCGACGCAGTTGCCATTCTGGTAGATGTTGCAGCCGGCCAGCGGGCCGCTGTTGACCGGAACCATGGGGTCCGAACCGGTGGCCTGCGCCAGCGAGAGTACGGCCGGAAGACGCGCCCCCTGCGCGCCGGTAAAGCTGGTCCACTCCTTGGCGCCGTTGGTGTACGTGAAGACGGCGGCCTCGTCGTAGGGCGTCAGCGCGCCCTGGATGGCGCCGAGCGACTCGTTGACCTCGCGCATGAAGTTCGAGGGCAGCGATTGATCGATGACAAAGGCGATCGACATGGGCCGGGGATCGACGCTGAAGACGCGCAAGGGCACGTAGCTGTTGTTTTCGTAGACCTTGAAGTCGCGCCAGCTGAGGCCGGCCACGGGACTTCCCTTGGTGTCCTTGACCATCACGGGCACCACGACCTCGGTGACCTCGGCATGAATGACGGCAGCGACGGCGGCGCCGCCCTGTTCGGGTGCGGGCTGCTGTTCGCTGGCTGGCGGAGCCGCCGGCTGGGCCGGTTGCGAAGCCGGCGCGGCCTGCGGGGCGCCTGCGCTGGACGATGTGCCTTCGGGACCGTCCGCCGGACCCGAACCGATTCCGGGTGTGATCGCTCCCTGAACGCCCGGCAACGCCTTGGGAGCCTGCGGGGTGGGCGCATCGGGCACCGGGTTCTGCTGGGCGTGTGCGCCCGATCCGAAAACCAGTCCGGCGCCGAGTAGCGTGGCCAGCGCAAAGGCCTTTCCTGAAGCGTTCACAGCGATCCGATCCTCCCCAAAGTCCTGCCGGAAGATGCCTCCGGCCGCGCCGGTGCCATGCACCACGCTGCAACCCTCAGACTATCAGACGCAACCCGAGGCCGAGGGTTGCCCGCGCGGGTCCGAATCCATGGAGGCGCTCCAGAGCGGGACGGCCCTACGGCTCCCGCCGCATCTTGGCCGCGCGGACGGTGTTGGCCATCAGCATGGCGATGGTCAGCAGGCCCACACCGCCGGGAACGGGCGTATAAGCTCCGGCGATCTCAAACGCCTTGGGGTGAATGTCGCCGACGATCACCGAGCCGCGTTTGGCGAAGGCCGCCTCGCGTTGGGCGTTGCCCTGGAAGAAACGGTCGAACGCCTCGCGCGTGGTCAGGCGGTTGATGCCCACGTCAAGCAGCGTCGCGCCGGGCTTGACCATCTCCGGCGTGATCAAGCCGGGCCGACCGATGGCGGCGACGAGAATGTCGGCCTGGCGCGTGATCGACGGCAGATCGCGCGTCTTCGAGTGACAAATCGTCACGGTGGCATCGGCGTGCAGCAGCAGGGCCGCCACGGGCTTGCCGACAATGTCGCTGCGGCCGACGACGACCGCGTGCTGGCCGGCGATGGGCAAGTGGCTGCGCTTCAGGATTTCGAGCACGCCGGCCGGCGTGCAGGGCGCCAGCGCCGGCCGGCCCGCCAGCAGACGGCCCGAATTGACGGGATGAAAGCCGTCCACATCTTTTGCCGGATCGATGGCGTCGAGCAGCCGTTTGGAGTCGATGTGCGCCGGCAAGGGCAACTGAATCAGAATGCCGTCGATGTCGTCCCGCCGGTTGAGCTGATCGACGAGCGCCAACATCTCTTCGGTCGTGATCCTGTCGGGCGGCGTGAGGAGATCGCTGGATATGCCAAGCTCGGCGCAGGCCTGCACCTTGTTCCGCACGTAAATCTGCGACGCAGGCACATGGCCCACGAGCACGGCCGCCAGTCCAGGCCGAATGCCGCGGGCTGCAAGCTGCTTCACCTCTTCCGCCACATCGTGCTGAATCGCCGCGGCCAGGGCCGCACCGTCGAGAATCTGCGCCATTCTGCCTCCAGAATTCATCGTATCGCCTGGGAGCAGGGGGACGCAGCCGGGGAATGCGCCAGTTGGGTTGCGGCGGCGAGAGAAGACCGCCGCAGCGATGCGGCGGATTCTGTGCATTTTTGAATGACCGGAGTTCGGCGCAGTTGGGGACTGGCGAAGGGGATCGTTTCTCAAAATTGGCGTTGGCCGCCCGATTCGGTTTTCGCGCCGCATCTTCTCCCTCTTGAAACCCGCCGCCTTGCCGAAGAAGCAAGTGCCAGCGGTGCGTGTCGCCCACGGTGCGTGTTCTCTCCGCGCCTGGGGGGCGGTGTGTGGCGAGTTCGGTCGGTGCGCAAGGTCGAGGGCGAGTCGAGGGCGAGTCGAAGGGAGGTGCGGCGATGGCGATCGAAGACAGGCGCGGGCAGGCAACCGCATTGCCCTGGGCGCATCTGCGGCTGCCGCCGTTTCCGCAGGTTGCGGTCAAAGTCTTGCAGATGGCCCGGGACGAGAACGTACAGATGCACCAACTGTGCGACCTGATCTCGTCGGACCCGGCCTTTGCCAGCGAGGTGCTGCTGGTCGCCAATTCGCTGCTTTACGCGCCGCGCTATCCGGCGACGAGCATCCTGCAGGCGGTTGCGGTGCTCGGAGCCAACACGCTGCAAGGCATGTGCGTGACGGTGGGCGTGCGGGCCTATCTTGGCAAGACGCTCACCCATCCGGCGATGCGCGCGCTGTGGCGGCACAATCTTGCGACGGCGCTGGTGGCGCAGCGTATCGCGCAGGCAGGATTCCTCGACAAAGACACCGCCTTTACCGCCGGAATTCTGCACGACGTGGGCCGTATGGGCCTGGCCGTGGTGCAGCCGGCGGCCTATGCCGCGCTGCTCGACAAGCATCGCGGCCCTGCCGGGAGCATGCTGGAGGCCGAGCGGGAACTTTTCGGCTGGGACCACTGCCAGACGGGGCGGCAACTGATCGGCGACTGGAAGTTGCCCCAAGAGTTTGACGCCATCGTCTCGCAGCATCACGAGCCGCGGCGTGCCGGCGGCTGGGACGACACGGAACTGGTGAAGGTCAGTTGCGCCCTGGCCTCGACCATCGGTTTTGCCGCATTTCCCGGCTGCGAAACCGCGCCTTTCGCCGATCTGCTGGAGATGCTGCCGGAACGCGAACGCAAGGCCTTTCCGGCCGAGGCCGAGGCGCTGAAGAAGGACGTGACCGAGAACATTCACACCATCGAGGCGCTGTAAACGCCAGCCTGCGTTCGCTCTCCGGCGCGAAATACGGGAGGGTCTCTTTCGGCGGAGAATCCTTGCTTCCAGCCTTTGTTGCGCCGGAAAATCCTGGAAAGCCGGAAAATCCTGGAAAAATGGGGAGAATGCGCCGTTTCTTACCTCTGTCGGCGGGGAGTGACTTTAGTCGCTGCCGCTCCGCGCGGGATCGCCTACGCTCAGGGTCATGGAGGTTCTTCACCATGGATTCCGCAACCAAATTGCGCACGATCGCCCTCGAACACCCGGCCACCATCCCTGTCTTTGAGCACTATGAACTGGACTATTGCTGCGGCGGCAACCGCCCGCTGGCCGCGGCCTGCGCCGAGAAAAACCTTGCCGCCGAGGCCGTTTTGGCCGCATTGCACGAGGCGATTCGCCGCACGCCGGCTGCCGAGGATCTGACCGGAGCCTCGCTCGGCGTCCTGATTCGCCACATCGTCGCAACGCATCACGCCTACATCCGGCGGGAGCTGCCGCGTCTCGGGGAGATGGCCGATCGCGTGACGGCCAAGCACAGCCCGCTGCATCCGGAAGCCTCGTTTCTGCAGCGCAATCTGGCGCAACTGGCTGGGGAACTGCTGTTTCACCTGGACAAGGAAGAGCGCGTGCTGTTTCCATACATCGAAGCGCTGGAGCAGAGCGGCAAGGAGGGCGCGGCGCTGCCGCATGCCTGCTTCGGCTCGGTCGAAAGCCCCATCCGGCAGATGATCGCCGAGCACGAGGGCGCGGCCAGCCTGCTTGAAGAGATGCGCGCGGCCACGCGCGGCTTTACGCCCTGGCCGGGCGCCTGCCCCACCACCGGCGGGCTCTACTACGGCCTGAAGGAGTTCGAGGCCGATCTGCACCGGCACGTGCATCTGGAAAACAATCTGCTCTTTCCGCGCGCCGTGGCGCTCGAACAGGAGCTGCTGCCGGTGCAGTAAGGCGCGACAGGCGCATCGCGTGCGCGTTGGCCCGTCGGCATGCACGCCGCGCTCATGGCCCGACGCACATTGTGCGGAGAGGGAGGGCGCGGCGGGTTTTGCGGGGTTTCAATCTTTGGGGCGCGGGGCGCTGGGCAGCACGGCCAGCACCCGGCAGCGATGTTTGTCAGCCGCGCTCCAGGCCATCGGCATCTCGCTCTCCATGCAGGCGCAGTCGCCGGTTTCGAGAATCTCGTGCATCGCGCCGGCGTCGAGCCGCAGCCGGCCTTCGAGCACGTACACCATCGCGCCGGTCTGCTCGAAGGCGTTCATGGCCACGGTCGATCCGCCGGGCGCGAACTCGACAATCTGCGCCACCAGGCGGAACCCCTCGCCTTCGGCATTCAAGGGCGTCACCTTCACCGGCTCCATGCCGCGGCCGTTGCCCTGCAGATGCGCCTTGCGCGTGATGGAGAGCTTGTGGTGCGCGGGCTCGTTGAAAAAGTATTCCATGCCCACGCCGTAGACGCGCGCGATGGTGGCCAGCGTGGGCAGCGTGGGAATCATCCGGTCGGTTTCGAGCTTGGAGAGCAGCGCCGTGGAGAGCCCGGTTTCGGCCGCCAGCCGCGAGAGCGTAAGCCGCTTGTTGTTGCGCAGCGAGCGCAGCTTGAGGCCGATGCAGTACGGCTCCAGAGACCAATGGGCGTAAGAAACTGCCTTGGACATTGCGAACTCCGCCGAAAAAGCGATCGAGAATCTGTGAACCAGTCTACGACAGTGGCGCCGGGCGAGGGGGAATCGGCACGGAAGGCGGAACGCGCCCTTTGCGCCGGGCGCTGGCTAAACTTTCTTCCGCCTGTTCCGATAAAGTGATTGCTGGCTGCCGCCGGCGGAGGGTGCACATGGCTCTGTTGGATTGGAACGACAGCTATTCGGTGGGCGTGGCCACCATTGACCGGCAGCACGCTGGTTTGTTTGGGATGGTGAACGATCTGCATGCCGCGATGATGAAGGGGCAGGCCAAGGCCGTGCTCGGCTCGCTTTTGGACAAATTGGTGAAGTACACGCACGAGCACTTTGCCTACGAAGAAAAAATGATGGAGGCGGCCAAGTATCCCAACCTGAGCGCCCATCGCGTGCGCCACCGGGATCTGACCAAGCAGGTGGAAGAGTTCGCGGCGCGCTACAAGAAAGGCGACGCCAGCCTGAATATCGAGTTGATCCGCTTCCTCAGCGACTGGCTCACCAAGCACATTTTGCACGAGGACAAACAGTACAGCGCGTGCGTGAAACAAAGCGGCGCACGGTAGCGCACGCTGGAAGAGGCGCGCCGCGCGGAGCCGGCATCCTCCCGCCGGACGCACGGCGTGCCTCTTCGCCGGTTGGTGGCGAAGACCATGGCGGATTTGCAGTGGAAGAAAAAGTACGCGGTCGGTGTTGCGTCAATCGATGACGAGCACCAGGAGATGTTTGCCGCGGTGCGGGCGCTGGAAGCGGCGATGAACCGCAAGGCGGACGCCGCGGAGATGGGCGAGTTGCTCAAGACGCTTGCCGCAGCGACCGTCCGGCACTTTGCCGACGAAGAGGCGGTGATGCGCGAGGCGAAGTATCCCGGCATCGGCCTGCATGCAGCCAACCACCAGCGCCTGCTGGAAAAGATCGACGCCTTTGTCGCGCGGCACGTCCAGAACACTGCGGCCCTGAATGTTCATGCGCTGAACTTTCTGCGCGACTGGCTGGTCATTCACGTCGAGAACGACGACGCGCGGCTTGGTGAATGGCTGAAGGACCGGGCGCGGGAACAGGCGCCCGATCCGAAAAAGGCGCCGGCTCTGGATCGAAGCGCATAGAGACCGCGCGTCGAGATTGAAACAGGTCTTCGAGCCACTTGCAAAATTCAGTTATGGAGCGTAAGCAGGAGAAAAAACCTCCCTCAGTGGCTAAAGCCCCATTCATTTCAGGCGTCTCACGGCACGACTCAAATCGTGCCCTTTCAAGTTTTGCGACCGTCGATTGAATTTTGCAAGTGGCTCCTCCGTCTCGATCAAAATCAGAGTGGGTCGATTCCTGCGGCAACGTTCTGCCGTTGCTGTGACCCTCAGGAAGCGGCGGCCTTGCGCAACTTCGGTGAGGACGCAGTCTCGCTGGTTTTGTGTTAGACGGGCGGAGGCGCGTCGACCACCGGAACTCCGGGCGGCGGCGTAAAGCGAAAGAGCGTGGCCGGGATGGGCGCGTCAGGCTGCTCGCCGGTGAAGCGAAAGCGCGTCGTTGCCCCGCTGATCTCGACCACTTCAATCGTGGCGATCGCGCCCTCTGCGGTGACGGCCAGCGAGAGCCGCGCCACACGGTTCTCCTGCCCTTTGGGTACTCCGGCGAGCGTGTACAGGCCGTTCGAGAAGCCCGCGATCTTCAACCCGTTCAGTTCCTTTTCGAGCTTGGTGCGGCCCAGCAGAAACTGCAGTGGCGAGCGCAGATCGTCCAACTCCTTGGCCGGAACGCGCTGCACCTGCGCATCGCCCTTGGCGTAAAGCCAGGCATACTTGCCATCGAGCAGAAAAATCTTTCCCTCGGGCGCGGAGTATTGCCAAAGCATCTGTCCGGGCTTGCGCAGAAAGAGCGTTCCCGCCTCGGCGCGCGTCATGCCGAGGCCCGCGTACTCTTCGCGAAAGCCCGCCTTGAGCGAATGCAGCCGGTCGTAGTGGCGATCGACGCGCGCGGCCAGCGCCGCAGCCGTCAGCGCGGACGCCGGCTCGCTGACAGCGGGGATCGCTGCCATCACGGCCAGCGCCGCAGCGGCGCAGGCGGCCAGAAATCTCCGCCGGCTGAAAAAAACTGAAGGGACCGTTGGGTTCATTGCAGATCTTGCGTGCAATTGGTGCCGCCGGTGGGATCGTACTTGGGGCTGCCGCCAAACTGGTCGGTGCAGAAGCCGCGGTTGCCCGTCTTGCCCGGCGCCACGGGAACGGCCGTCAACTGGTAGCCGGTGATGCGGTCCGTTCCATTCACGGTCACCTTCTGGCAGTTCGTGATCTTGAAGAGATAACCGGACTTGAAGCCCGAAGAGGCCAAGTCGTTATCGAGAAGCTGCGCCGCCGTCGGCGTCGGCAAGCTTGTTCCGGGCAGCCCGCCCAGGGACTTCAGGTCGCAGGCATAGCCATTGGCCGGGTAGGTCGAGTCGTACTCGATCTCAGCTTGCGTAATCACGCGCAGCGAGTTGATGGCCGAGACCTCGTCGGCGCGAATCTTCATCGAGCCGATGGTCTTCATCGCCATCAACATCAGAATCAGGATGACGGCGATGACGATCAGCAGTTCCATCAGCGTAAAGCCGTCGGGCGCAACGATGCGCCGGGCGCGATGGCCAGCGGCGAAGCATGTCTTGCGATTCATAGGAACTCCAGTCCCTTGTGGGCCGGCATCAAGAAGCCCATCCGTGAAAATGCTACAACGTAGGGACGCGAAAGGGAAATCGACCGCTCGCAACAGTGCGTAGCGCCGGGGCGGAGGAGGTTTCACGCCTTCATGCGTCGCCGGAATGCGCCTTTTCGGCTAGTGGACGAGGCGCGAGGAAAGGGGGCAAGACCGGGAAAATCCTTCAAAAAATGTGATATTTAACATAATTATGGTCGTAAATGTGATTATTATGGCATGATATGAACATGGAATCGTCGATCCCGATCGCGACTCGCCCGGAAGACAGCGCGCAATCCGGGCAGGGTTTTGCTCATGCCATGCTGCGTGAAATCTACGAGCAACCGGAAGCGCTGCGGCGCACGGAAGCGCTCTATCTGACCGAGTCCGGTCTGCGGCCGGAGATCGCCGAGCGGCTGCGCGCCTGGTCGATTCCGCAAGGAGAAGTCCTGATCGCCGCCTCCGGTTCCAGCCGTCACAGCGGGCTGGCGGCGGAGATTCTGCTGGAGGATCTGTGCGGCCTGGCCGTGGATGTGGAGTACGCCAGCGAGTACAGTTGCCGCGGCGGCCGCGCTCTGCGCCGGGCGAGCTGCCTGGTGCTTTCGCAGTCGGGCGAGACCACGGACACGCTGGCCGCCCTGCGCGCGGCGGCGCGGCGCGGCGAGCCGACGCTGGCCATCACCAACGCCGCCGGCTCGACCATGGCGCGCGAGGCCGATCTTTCGATGCCGCTCGCAGCCGGGCCGGAACTGGCGATTCCCGCCACGAAGAGCTTTACCTGCCAGCTTGCATTGCTCTACATTCTTGCGCTCTACGAGGGGGCGCGCCTGGGGCGGATCGATGACAGCGCGCTGGCCGGTCCCATTGGCGAACTGCGCGCGCAAAACGATCACATCGCCGGGCAGTTGGACGGCTGGCGTGCGCAGATGGAGGCGCTGGCCCGCCGTTATCGCGATGCGTCCACGTTTCTCTATCTCGGCCGCGGGATTCACTACGCGGTGGCGCGCGAGGGCGCTCTGAAGCTGAAGGAGTCCGCGTATGTTCATGCCGAAGGCTATCCCGCCGGCGAACTCAAGCATGGACCGAATGCGCTGGTCAGCGACCGCGTGCCGCTGATGGTGCTGGCCACGCACGACCCGGCGAACGAGGGCTCGGTGCTGCGCTACGAGAAGACGCTTCAGCTCCTCGGCGAGATGAAGGCGCAGGGAGCGCGTACGATCGCGCTGGCGAACGCCGGCGACCGGGCGGTGGCGGCGCGAGTCTCCGATTGCGTGGAGATTCCGCCCGCGCCCGAGTACCTGCTTCCGCTCACCGAAGTGGTTCCCCTGCAGTTGTTCGCCTACTTCATGGCCCTGGAGCGCGGGGTGAACGTCGATCGTCCGCGCAATCTGTCGAAGGCGGTCGTTGAATCGAAGGCTGCGGAGCCGCGCCAGCGCTCGGAGCCGCCGCAGCCGCAGTGATAGACTCAGCCCATGCCGCGCGGAATCTTCATCACGCTGGAGGGCCTGGACGGGTCGGGCAAGACGACGCAGATTGAGCGTCTGGCCGCGTGGCTGCGGCGGCGCGGCCATGAACCGGCGCTCTTGCGCCAGCCGGGAGGCACAGCTACCGGCGATCGCATCCGGCAGATTCTGCTCGACGCGCGCACGGCCGCGCTGGCCCCGATGGCCGAGATGGCGCTGATGTTCGCCGACCGCGCGCAGGCGATTGCTGAAGTGGTGCGGCCGGCCCTCGATGCGGGCCGCATCGTGCTCTGCGACCGCTTCACCGATTCGACCGAGGCCTACCAGGGCGGCGGCCGCGAACTGGGCTCGGAGCTGGTTTTGGCCATGCACCGGCTGGTTTGCGGCGGCCTTCAGCCCGATCTGACCCTTCTGCTCTTGCCCAGCCTGGAGACCTCGCTGGCCCGCGCGCGACGCCGCAACCAGCGCGTCGAGGCGGAGACGGGCGCAAGCGAAGGCCGCTTCGAGGCCGAAAAGGACGCCTTCTTCCGTCGCGTCTGGCAAAAATATCGCGAGATTGCGGCCCGTGAGCCGGATCGCGTCGCCGTCGTCGAGGGCGACCTGACGATCGGCGAGGTGCACGAACAGATCGTCGAGGCCGTCGCCGAACGGCTGCTTGCGACCGGTTGACGCGCGTTCAACCGTCGTTCAACCCGCTTCGGCAACGATGCGGCCGCTTCTTGTTTCGCGTTCTCGCGCAAAAGGGCGGAAGACGGCGAGCCACTTGCAAAATTCAGTTCCGGTGTATTCTGCGAGAAGAAAAATCTCCCGCAGGGGCTAAAGCCCCATTCATTCCAGGTATTTTACGGCACGACTGAAGTCGTGC
>JAJYFB010000010.1:43373-43765 GCA_021785495.1 Acidobacteriota bacterium
AGCGATCATCGATTGAATTTTGCAAGTGGCTCCGGCGTCACGATTTTTCGGCGGGACCGGCCGTCTCTTCGTTCTCGAACGTTCTGCTTTCGATCCGCTTGACGCTTTCCTCGCCGTCGAGCACGCGGAAGACGCCTTCGGCCAGCGCCCGCAGCTCGTCTTCGCCGGGAAAGATGGCGACCGGCGCGATCCATTCGACAAAACCGCGAAGCCGTGCGATGACGCGCTCGGAATAGGCCATTCCTCCGGTGAGCAGCACCGCGTCCACACGGCCTTCGAGCACGGCGGCCATCGCGCCTGCCTCCTTGCCGATCTGATAGATCATGGCCTCAAAGACCGCGGCGGCCCGGCCGTCGCCAGCCTCGATGCGCCGTTCCACTTCCGTCAGATCG
>JAJYFB010000117.1 GCA_021785495.1 Acidobacteriota bacterium
TTGGCTCTCGGCGACGCTGGAGATCGCGCGTTTCTTGAGGATATTTTCAGGACGCACCGGCCGCGCCTGGCGATCCACGCCGCGGCGTACAAGCATGTTCCGCTGCTGGAACGGCAGCCCTTCGCCGCCATCGCAAACAACGTCTTCGCCACCGCGAACGTGGCTGCTGTGGCCGCAGAATACGGAGCGCGCGTGCTGCTGCTTTCGACCGACAAAGCGGTCCAGCCAGCCTCGGTGATGGGCGCGACCAAGCGTGTAGCCGAGGCGATTGTGCTGGGCGGCGGAGGAACGGCGCTGCGTCTGGCCAACGTGCTCGGCTCAAGCGGCAGCGCGGCGGAGGTCTTTGCGCGGCAGGCGCTGCGCGGCGGGCCGATGACCGTTTCCGATCCAAAGGCGCGGCGCTTTTTTCTAACTTTGGACGAAGCTGTGGATTTATTGTGCGCAGTTGCGGCGCGCAACTCATCCGCGCTGCTCGTTCCCGCGCTGGCGGACGATTACAGCGTCGCCGAACTGGCCAGATTTTTGGCGCGTGTGTTTGCTCCTGGCCGCGAAGTTTCCCTTTGTTTCACCGGTTCGCGCCCCGGCGATAAACTGACCGAACGGCTTTGGGATGAGGATGAGTTTGCCGGCGCTGCGGAGGGCGGACTCCGAGCGATCGACATCGCAGGCCGCAAGCGGGAAGACCTCAATCGTCCTCTCGCCGCACTGCGCCTTGCCGTGCGCGAACGCGATCTGACAGCAGCCCTCGCAGAGATTTGTGCGCTCGTTCCCGGCTTTCATCCAAGCCAGACAGTCCTGGCTCTTGCCGCCGGGCGCGCCTGCCAGGAGGTCGGATGAACGCGGGCGGCAGAAGCGTCGAGGCCAGCGGCGTGCAGGCGGATCGGCCGAAGGCGAAGAAGCGCCGCATTGGCGTTGTCACCACCTCGCGCGCCGACTATAGCCATCTGTACTGGCCGCTGCGCGAACTCGAGGCCGATCCCACGGTCGAACTTGGCGTCTTCGCGCTCGGTCCGCATCTTGCGCCACAGTTCGGCAACACGATTCGTGAGATCGAGCGTGACGGCTTTCCGATGCGCGCGCGCATCGAGTGCCTGCTCGGCACGGATACAGACACGGGCATGGCGAAGACCATCGGCGTGGCGATTCTGGGCCTTGCCGACGCGCTCGCCGCGTGGCGGCCCGACCTTTTGCTACTGATCGCCGACCGCTATGAGATGCTGGCGCCGGCCGCCGCGGCCGTGGCGCTGCGCATCCCCATCGCGCACATCGAAGGCGGCGAGGTGAGTCAGGGCGCAATCGACGACCAGGTGCGCAACGCGCTGACCAAACTGGCGCATCTCCATTTCACTTCGACAGAAACGGCGCGGCGGCGCGTGATCGGCATGGGCGAGGAGCCGTGGCGCGTCCATCGCGCCGGAGCCCCTTCGCTCGATCATCTGCGCCGTTCCAATCTGCTTGACCGGGCCGCTCTCGAAGCCCGGCTTGGCCTGCAACTGTCCGCGCCCACCATCGTTGCCGCGTGGCATCCGGTGACGATTCTGCGTGATACGAACGCCGAGGCGGATGCTTTTTTCGCCGCGCTTGCGGCGGCGCCGGGGCAGATCGTCTTCGTTTATCCGAACGCCGACGCCGGCGGCATCGCGCTCATCGAGCGAACGCGCATGCTGGCGTCGAACCGCGCCGGGACGCACGTCTATGTGAACCTTGACGCGGTTACCTACTGGAGCCTGCTCGGTCAGGCGGATGCGCTGATCGGCAACTCGTCGAGCGGAATCATGGAGGCGGCCTCCTTTGCGCTGCCCGTGGTCAACGTCGGCATGAGGCAGCAGGGACGCGAGCGTGCGCCGAATACCCTCGACGCCGCCGCCGATGCGGAGGCGATTCGCGCGGCGCTTGCCCGCGCGCTTGACCCGGCTTTCCGCGCGAGCCTGGCCGGCATGACGAATCCCTATGGCGACGGGACCGCGGCGCGGACCATTGCGCGCGTGCTGGCCACGGCGCCGCTCGACCGGCTGCTCGTCAAAGCGCCTGCGCCGCCCGCCCGCGCGGACGCGAGCGAGGATCGCGCATGACGGCTGCAATTCCGCTTTCGGCGCCCGACGTCACCGAGGACGAAATTGCGGTCGTCGTCGCAGTCTTGCGCACGCGGCAGCTTAGCCTTGGCCCGGAGCTTGCCGCCTTCGAGTCCGAGCTGGCCGCCTATCACGGTGTGGAGCATGCGGTCGCCGTCAGTTCGGGAACCGCGGGGCTGCACCTGGCGCTGCAGACGCTCGGCATCGGCGCAGGCGACGAGGTCGTTGTGCCCTCGTTCACTTTTGTCGCTGTGGCGAATACGGTTCTGCAGGTTGGAGCGACGCCGGTCTTCGCCGAGATCGATCCGCGCACGCTCAACCTCGACGCGGCGGCCGTCGAGCGCGCGATCACGCCGCGCACGCGCGCCCTTGTCGTGGTGCATACCTTCGGCGTTCCAGCGCGGATGGACGCGCTGCTGGAGGTGGCGCGGCGACACGATCTGCGGGTGATCGAGGATGCCTGCGAGGCGATCGGAGCGCACTTCGACGGACGGCGCGCGGGCAGCTTCGGCGATCTGGCGGTACTCGGCTTCTATCCAAACAAGCAGATGACGACCGGCGAGGGCGGCGCGGTGCTCGGGCGCGAGGCCGCGTATGCCGCGCGGCTGCGGCGGCTGCGCAATCAAGGCCGCGATGCCGATGCCGATTGGCTCGACCATGCCGAGCCCGGCTATAACTACCGGCTTTCGGAGCTGGCCTGCGCGCTCGGCCGTGCGCAGTTGCGGCGCATCGACTCCATGCTGGCGCTGCGGCGCGAAGCGGCCGGGCGCTACGACGCGCTGCTGGCGGCGATCCCCGGGCTGGAGCGCCCGCCGCGCGCGCTGCCGCGCAGCGAAACAAGCTGGTTCGTTTATGTGGTTCGTTTGCCTGAGGGCGTGGATCGCGACGGCGTACGCGCCGCGCTGGCCCGGCAGGGCATCGCGACCGGTCGTTACTTTGCGCCCATTCATCAGCAGCCGGCCTGGCGCGGGCGCGGCCCGGCTCCGCATCTGCCGCTCACCGAGTCCATTGCGCGCCGCACGCTGGCGCTGCCGTTTTTCAACCGCATTACGTCCGAAGAGCAACAGTACGTGACTGAAGCTCTGCGTGCGGCGCTCGCCTCTGCGGCGCGCTGAACTCGACGCCGTCACCCTGACTTATGGAACATGCGTGCAACGAACCGCTGACGATGGATCGGGCCCTGCGCAATCGTCCACTCCCGATCATTTCTCGCCGCGCCGTTTTTTCGCGCCCCGCCAGTAGAGCGCGAGACCGATCAGGATCGAGACGGCCGTGCCGAGAACCAGCTTGAGTTCGAAACCAAGCTTGCTGGCCGAGTCGCCGGGCGGAATCAGCGAAACGAAAATGCCCAGCAAAACCACCGCGAAGCCCAACCCGCCGCAGAGCCAGACGCCGAATTTGCCGCCGGGGATCAGCACAGCGTGGAGATTGGCCGTGCGGTCCTTGCGGCCGGCCAGCTTGATGACGGCGGCAAACATGTAGAGAAACGGAATGAAGTAGAGGATGATGGCCGCGTCGATGAGGACTTGATACGCGCCGCGGGTCGTCTCGTTCACCTGGCTGAGGAGCAGGATCGCGCCGGAGAGCGCCGCCTGCACGAGGATCGAAACCCAGGGCGTCTTCCAGCGCGGATGGATTTTGCCGAAGACCGCCGGCAGGTAGTTGTCAATGCCCACCTGGAAGGGCACGCGCGCGACGCCAGCTACGGTCGAACCGACGCCGCCGGCGTTGCCCGCCGTAGCCAGCAAGGCGGCGACCACGCCGATCAGGCCGATGCCGATCGTCGCCGACCCGGAGGCGATGGCCTGAAAGACGCCGCTCTTGGGGTCAAGTGCATCGGCGGGAACCAGCGCCAGAACGGCGAAGGTTCCGGCAATGTACATCAACGCGATCAGCGCGCCCGAGGCGAAGACGGCGCGCGGCAGGGTGCGGTGCGGATCGCGCACCTCCTCGGCCATGCAACTGACCAGTTCGAGGCCGGTGAAGGCGAAGGCGATCTGCGACCAGAAGTTGACCGTGTCCCAGTTCCACGCCGGGCGCATGGCGGCAAGCGTGAAGTGCGTCACCGAGCCGTGGCGCAGGCAGACGAAGGCCGCCACAGCAGCCAGGACGACCAGCGGCAGGTAGGTGCCCACGCCGCCGGCATTCTGCAGCCACTTGCCGATGTCGAGGCCGACGATGTTGAGCAGCACCGCGACGGCAAGCATTCCCAGCGAAACCCAGACCAGAAAGACGCGATCCTGCGAGAGCGCCGCGCCGCGGCTCGACGAGATGTAGGCGGCCATCGAGGCGCTGGCCAGCAGCAGCCCCGGAAAGTAAAAGACGGTGTAAATCCAGTAGGTCCAGCCGGCGACAAAGCCATGAAACGGCCCGAAGGCGTCACGCGCCCAGGCGTAGAGTCCGCCCTCCTCGGGAAAGCGCGACGACAGCTCGTTGATGACCAGCGCGCTGGGCACGAAGAAAAACAGGGCGGCCAGCAGCCAGAGGCTGATCGACGAAGCGCCGTTGTGGCCGGCCGCGGCGATCCAGCGCGGCCCGAGCACGGCGGCGATGTTGAACAAAAGAACGTCCCAGAAGCCCATGCTTCTGCGAAGCTGCGATTTCGATGCGCCCGTCGGCGCGGAACTGGTCATGCGTTACACCTTGATCGAAAACATCGCTCATTTCCACGACAGGATTTTTCAGCCGTGCGTCTGGCGAAGAGGCAAGGCCGCGTTGAGCGGAGAGGTTGGGTTTGCGAGACCCCCACCATCCGAACAAAACGCGGTCCTGCCTACAGTATCCCGCATGGTCCCCCGGTTTTTGCAACGGATTCCGCGCAGCGGCGTCAGGACAGGACGTCCCTCGATGATGCCCTGCTCCCTGTCCGGTCGACGGAAAAAGTTCTTTCATCGCCGCGCAATTCCGGCTCGTTACAATCGAGAAAGCAGATGATTCAATCCCTCTATCTCGGCCGCGTGGACTACGGCGAAGCGCTCAGACTGCAGGAAGAACTGGTCCGGCTGCGCACCGGCGGACGGATCGGCAACGTGCTGCTGTTGCTCGAGCATCCGCCGGTGCTGACCCTGGGCCGCAACGCGAACCGCGCCAACGTGCTTGCTTCCGATGCGCTGCTGGCCGCGCGCGGCGTCACTCTGCACGAGATCAATCGCGGCGGCGACGTGACCTATCACGGCCCCGGGCAGCTTGTGGGCTACCCGATCTTCGATCTGCGCAGCCTGCGCAACGCCAGCGGCGCGCGGCTCGGCCCGGTGGAGTTCGTGCGGCTCCTGGAAGAGGCGCTGATCCGGCTCTGCGGCGAGTTTGGCGTCGCCGCCGGGCGCATCAGCGGACTGACGGGCGTCTGGTGCGGGCTGCCGCCGGCGACGGCCGGCGAAAGCCCGACGCGGACTCAACCGCAACTCGTGTTCAAAGGGCTGCCGCCGGCAGGGCGAGAGCGCAAGATCGCCGCCATCGGCATTCACGTCGCGCGCGGAGTCACCTCGCATGGCTTCGCCTTCAACGTCATCACAAACCTCGACGACTTCCGGCTGATTAACCCCTGCGGCATCACCGACCGGCCGGTGACAAATCTGAATCGCGAAGTAGCCAATCCGGACGCACTGCCCGCAATGGCCACGATGGCTGAGCGCGCCGCCCGGCAGTTCGGGAGAGTCTTTGGCGAGCCGGTTGTGCGCCTGGAAAGCCTGGAAGCCTTGCGAGCGTCCGCCGCGAATGCCCCGGACGATCAGCCAAAGTGTTCGTCCTCGGCCGCCGCCGTCTTTCCGGCCGAGGACACCCCGCTCCAGAGGCCGCCGGCCATCGAGCGGCTGCGCGGCGCGACGAACCGGCCCACGCGCGCCTGACGCGCGCATTCCGCCCCGAACGCATCCGCAATTTATAATCCGGCTGAAGACGGGTCCGCACCGCGCATCTGCCAACCGCGAAGAGGGGAATCATGCCAACCGACGTTCTTATGCCGCAAATGGGCGAATCGATCTTCGAGGGCACCATCACGAAATGGCTCAAGAAGGCCGGCGACGCGGTGGAAAAAGACGAACCGCTCTTCGAAATCTCGACCGACAAAGTCGATGCCGAGATTCCCGCGCCCGAGGCCGGCGTGCTCGTCGAGATTCGCATCGGCGAAGGCGCGACCGTCGAGGTGAATACGGTGGTCGCCGTCCTCGGCGAAGCCGGATCGGTTCCGACGGCGACGTTGTCGCCTGCGGCGCCGCTTCCTGAAAACGAGATTCAAGAGGCGGCTTCGCCGCAGACCTCTGAGCAGGCCATTCCCGCCCCGGCCGCCGGCCGCATTCGCTCCTCGCCGCTGGCCCGGCGCATCGCCAAAGAGCACGGCCTCGATCTGAGCCGGATCGTGGGCACGGGCGCAGGCGGCCGCATCGGCAAGGACGACGTGCTGCGGGCCGCGCAATCGACCACATCGCAATCGCGCGTCTCTGCGTCCGCTCCGCCGCAGGCTATGTCCGCCGAGCCCGTGCCGCTCTCGCGCATGAGAACCATCATCGCCGGCCGCATGGTCGAAAGCGCGCGCGCGATTCCGCACGCCTACAGCGTCTACAAAGTCGATATGACGCGCATTGCGCATCTGCGCGAGCGCGAGCGGGCGGCCTTTGAACAGCGTCACGGCGTCAAGCTCACCTTCATGCCTTTTATCGCGCTGGCGGCCATCGAGGCGCTTGGCCGCTTTCCGATTCTGAACGCCTCGCTCGAAGGCTCCGGGGAGAACCTCGCCATTCGCTACCACCGGACGATCGATCTGGGCATCGCCGTGGCGCTTGACTGGGGGCTGATCGTGCCTGTGGTGCGCCGGGCCAGCGAGCAGGATTTTGCTGTCGTGGCGCGCGCCATTGCCGATCTGGCGCAGCGGGCCCGCACTAAGAAGCTCTCGCCCGACGAGGTCGGCGGATCGACCTTCACGCTCACCAACGCCGGCGCCTTCGGCGGCGAATTCGGCATGCCGATCATCAACCAGCCCGAGGCGGCCATTCTGGCCATCGGCGGACTGCGCAAGGAACCGGCGGTCCTCGTCGACGCCGACGGCAACGACGCCATCGCCATCCGCTCGATGCAATCCTTCTGCCTGGGCTTTGATCATCGCCTGATCGACGGCGCCGACGCCGGCAAGTTCATGAGCCAGTTTCAAAAAACACTCGAACACTGGGATCGGGCGATTTTGTAATCTGCACCTGCGTTGAGGAGCATCGAAAACATGACCGGATGCAAGTGCAGCTACGCAGGTGGGAAGCGTCAAGAAGCTGGGCGCGCCTGGCTCGAACTTTGATGGACCCGCTGAAAAAAGAAATCGCCGCCGTGGATCAGCAAGAGCCGTCAGACTCGGTCGCGGCTTGGCCGAAAACGCCGAGAGCGAATGCGAAACCGGCTCAGCCGCCAACCCCATGGCAAAGATCCCGTTGCCAGCACCGTTCAATGGCGAACCATCTCGTCGTCTCTGTTCTGAAATTTTGCCCGAGACGCCTTTGGCGAGATTTTTTGCGAACGGGCAGCCTGCCAGGCGCGCCGTCTTCGCCGCCGGAAATTATAATCGACCTGTTGTGATGCACACTTTGCGAGCACGATCAAGGCAGTTACGAAGGCTCACGGCTGGCGCAGTGCTGTCCTGTCTCTGTTGGCTGTCAGCAGCAGCCGTCGCCCAGCAGCCGCCGAGCGCGGCATCGAGCGAGGGCGGAGGCGTCAAATCCGCTCCCGGCGGACGTGTTCTGCTGGTGCTGCCCTTTGACAACCGGACCGGCCAGCCGAGTCTCGAATGGATGCGCGAGGCGGCGGCCGCGATTCTGAGCACGCGCTTTGCTTCGGCTGGATTCGATCCTACCAGCCGTTCCGACCGCATGTACGCCCTCGACCATCTGGGCCTGCCCGAGGGATTTCAGCCGTCGCGTGCCAGCTCGATCAAGCTCGCGCAAACGCTCGACGCCGATTCGATTGTCGTTGGCAATTACACCATCGACGGAAACACCCTCGTGGCCGAGGCCTCGCTGGTGGACGTTCCAAATTTGCGCATGATGCCGGCCGTCAACGCCAGCGGCCCGATGCGTGACATGATGAGTGTCTTCAGCGCTCTTGCATGGAAGCTGACGCGACAACTCGATCCCGGCTTTCGCGGCTCCGAAGAGACGTTCATCGCCGCCGGCCGGCAGATTCGTGTCGACGCCTTCGAGCAGTACATCCGCGGCGTCACCGAGCCGGATCAGGCGGAGCGGCAGCGGCACCTGGAACAGGCGGTCAAGCTCAGCCCCGGCTTCAGTTCAGCCTGGATGGCGCTGGGACGCGAGGAGTACAACCAGCAGCGGTATGCCGAAGCGGCCGAGGCCTACGCCAAAGTGGATCGCAGCAGCGCCGACGGGCTGGAAGCCGGTTTTTACGGCGGGCTCGCCCTTCTGTTTCAAGGCGATTACGCTCCGGCCGCGCAGTCCTTCGCCGATGTGGCGCGCGTGCTGCCGCTGGCCAGCGTGTTGAACAACGAAGGCGTGGCCCTGAGCCGCCAGGACAAGGACGGCTCTTCCTTTTTCATTCAGGCCGCTGCCGCCGACCCGGACGACGCCGACTATCATTTCAACCTGGCCATCAGCCTGAAGCGCCACGGCAACCTGCCGGGCGCGATCGGCGAAATGGCGCAGTGCGCGAAGCTGCATCCGGCCGACGACGAGGCGCAGACGCTGCTGGCAGCCTGGAAGACACCGGCTGGCACGGCGACTGGAAGCGTCAGCGCTGATCCGCTGGAGCGAATCGTTCGCACCTTCGATGCCGCGGCCTTCAAACAGGCGGCGGCGATGATGGACGAGATGGAAACCCAGAGGCTGGCCTCGCTCGCCCCGCGCGACCGGGCGCAGGCGCTGTGCCAGCGCGCGCAGGGATTTCTTGATCGCGGCCTGCTCCTGGAGGCCGAGAGAATCGATCAGGAGGCGGTCGCCGCCGACAATCAAAGCGCCGATGCCCACGCCGGCCTCGCTGAAGTGCGGCTGCGCAGCGGCGACGACGAAGAGGCCCGCCAGGAAGCCGAGACCGCGCTCAAACTCGATCCCGTCAATCCTGCGGCGCAGAAGATTCTGCACCAGATTCAGGCCGAGTCCGGGCAGAAGTGAAAGATTAGCGGCGCAAGCAGCCTTTTGCAGGCAGGAAGCGGAAGAACCACCGCTCGTAAAATGCCATCGGCGTGCGCAGGATCGGCAAGGGCGCGGATTGGCAAGGGCGCGGATTGAAAGGATGCGATAAAACCGACAGAATAGGCTATGTAACAAGGGTCAGGCTTCAGCCGGACCATAAGCCAGCCAAAATCCATGAGACTTGCGCCCATGAGGGAGTTTTTTCATTGGCGACGCTCCGTAACTGACTTTCGCAAGAGGCTCAAAAGCTGCGCGCGTTAAAATTGGCATAGCAGCGAAGAACAATAGAATGGGTGAAGACGGGCGCTGGCGGAGTGTTTTCCAGCGTGCCTATTTGCATCGGCAAACAGAAAATCCACACAGAAATGCTGCCCGGGAACAAGCGGTAGCCGCCGTGTCGAAGGGCTGTGCGGTTTCGAGGAGAACGTGAAAAGATGCCACTGGATTCGTCCCCGCAAGTTCTCGAAGAGCAAATTGTCCGAACGTCTGCGAGAAAAGAGAAAATCTTCTGTGAGAAATGCGGAAGCGATCATGTGCATCGCGTCTTTCGCGAGGGGTTTCTGCATGAATCGGTCTATCCCCGCTTCTGGTACTTTCCCTGGCGCTGCAAAATCT
>JAJYFB010000118.1 GCA_021785495.1 Acidobacteriota bacterium
CGGCCGAGAAGCCGGAAGCCGAACCCGAAGAAACACCGGCAGCCGAGCCTGTCGATATGCCTGATGAAACACCGGAGGACGAATCCGCCGATGCGCCTGAAGAATCACCGGGGACCGAAGCCGCCGACGAGCCCGATGCTTTGAAAGGGCACGACTTCAGTCGTGCCGAGGCCGACGCCAGCAAGGAAGGGGCTTTAGCCCCTGAGGAAAGTCTTCCCGCCGCTGAGCCCGAAGCTCCTATCGCATCCGAGCCGACGGAAGAACCCGTCGCGCACGAACCGGCTCCGCCTGCCGAAGCGGCGAACAGCGTCGAAGCCGCCCCGGCCGAAGAAGCGGCCGAGAAGCCGGAACCCGAACCCGCACCCGCACCGGCGGAGACACCCGTGCCGGCCGCTCCCGCGCCACCGGAAGAAACCGCGCCCACGCTGCCTTTTGCCGAAAAGCCGGCCGGCCGCACCACGGCCGAGAAGGTCGCCGCCGCCCTCAAGGCGCGCGGCGAGAACGCTGACCAGTCGCCCTTTTCCGTCCTCGTCAACCAGGTCTACGACGGCCCGCTCGACCTGCTGCTCGACCTGATCCGCAAGCAGGACATCGACATCTACGACATTCCCATCGCCAAGATCACGGCGCAGTTTCTGGCCTACGTCGATCGCCTGCGCTCGAGCGACATGGACGTGGCCGGCGAGTTCATCTATACGGCGGCCCTGCTCATCCACATCAAGAGCAAGATGCTGCTGCCGCGCGCTCCCGCCGGCCCCGACGACGCGCCCGAAGATCCGCGCCGCGAGCTGGTCGAGCGCCTGCTCGAACACGAGCGATTCAAGAACGCCGCGCAGATGCTGCTCGAAAAGCAAATGCTCGAAGCCGCCTCGTGGACCAATCCCGGCCTGCGCGAGTTCCGCCAGGACTCCGACGCCGAGCCGGAGATCGCCGCCGACACCACCGATCTGGTCCGCGTCTTCGGCAGCATCCTCGAACGCGCGCGCAACCGCCCCGTCCTCAACGTCGAGGAGGACGCGGTGACCGTCGGCCAGATGATTCAGTTCCTCACCCGCCGGCTCAACATGGAAGACAAGCCCGTGGCGCTCGACCGGCTGCTCAGCCACACCCGCTCCGAACGCGCGCTGATCGCCATGTTTCTCGCGCTGCTCGAACTGGTCCGCCTGCAGGCCATCCTGCTCCGCCAGGATCGCCACTTCAGCGCGATCTTCATCAAGAAGCACACCGGCTTCGAGGCGCTTGCGAACCAGGGCATGACCGGCGCGCACGACGACTGGCGGTAAGAAGCGCATTATAACTTGCGTTATAATGGGCAAGTGCGTGAGGACGCGCCATGGCAACCACGGCTAAAGTGATCGCGATCGGCAACTCGGCGGGCATCGTGCTGCCCAGCGAGACGCTGGCCCGGCTCAACGTGCGCAAGGGCGATTCGCTCTATCTGCAGGAGACGCCCTCCGGCCTGCAAATCACCCCCTACGACGCGGAGTTCTCCGCCAAGATGGAAATCGCTGAGCGAACCATCCGCCGTTACCGCGACGCCTTCAAAAAGCTGGCGGAATAAGTGGACGAGCCGCGCTGGATTCGCACCATCGAGGCGCTTGCCTTCCATGCGCAGCTCATTGAGCTTTTTGGCGGAGCCGAGGGGCTGCGCGATCGGGGACTGCTGGAGTCGGCTTTGGCGCGCCCGCGTCATCTCTTTGCCTACGCCCGCAAGAAGCCCTCGCTGGCATCGCTGGCCGCCGCGTACGCGGCAGGAATCTCGGCGAACCATCCTTTCATCGATGGGAACAAACGCACCGCGATGCAGGTTGCATTCGTCTTTCTCGAAGCGAATGGATGCACAGTGACCGCCAGCCAGGAAGAGGCCTGCCTGACCTTTCTTCGCCTAGCGGCCGGCGAACTCACGGAACCGGAGCTGTCCGCATGGTTCCGTCGGCATTCCGCCTCATCGCGAACGGAATGAGCCGTGGAGCACGATGCGTCGCCCGTTGCCGCGCGAAGCGTCGCATGAAGGCAATCGTTCCTGCTCGCCACCCTGTACACTGGCCTGTGATGAACTCGTTTCTCCGCAGAATATATCGTAGGGCCGCGATCGCCAGCATGGCCGTCCTTTTGCCCGGAACGTGCTTCGTGCGGCTTTGCGCACAGCAACCGCGGCAGCTCTCGCCAGCCGAGGAACTTGCCCGGATTCCGCTGCCGGAGCCTGCCGCCGATGCGTTTCCTTTGCCCGAGGACCGCGGCGCGGCCAGCCTCGAACAGGCCATCCAGCGGCTGGGAACAACGGCCAGCGTGCTCTTCATCGTCGCCCACCCCGATGACGAGGACGGCGCGCTGCTGACCTATCTGACGCGCGGGCTGGGTGCGCGCGTCACGCTGCTGACGCTGACGCGCGGCGAGGGCGGACAGAACGCCATCTCGGCCGCCAGCGACGACGCGCTCGGGCTGATCCGCACCAACGAACTGCTCCAGGCCGACGCCTACTACGGCGTGCGCCAGCTCTGGGGCACGGAGGCCGACTTCGGCTTCTCGAAAACGCAGGAGGAATCCTTCGCCAAGTGGGGCCACGATCGCGTGCTCTACGACGCCGTGCTCGCCGTGCGCAAGACGCGGCCGCAGATCATTCTTTCCACCTTCGTCGGCGGCCTGACCGATGGCCATGGGCAGCACCAGGTCTCCGGCGAGATCGCGCAGGAAGCCTTTCTGGCCGCTGGCGACCCGAAGGTCTTTCCTGATCAACTGAAAAACGGCCTGCAGCCGTGGCAGCCGCTGGCCGTCTACTCGCGCACGCCCTTTGCGCCCGTCACGGGCGGAAAAATGTTCGACTACGCCACCGGCAAATGGGCCCCGGCGCGCTTTCACAATGACGTGACCGGCCAGTGGACCGAAGGCGCGCTGCCGGCCGACGTGACCCTTCCTGTAGGTTCCTGGGACGCGGCGCTCGGCCAGACGTATGTGCAGATCGCCCGTACCGGCTGGGGCAGGCAGCTTTCACAAAATGGCGGAGACGATCCCACGCTGTCCGCGCCCGTCTCGTCGAGCTATCATCTGTGGGCGGTTGCGCCCGCGGCCGCGGCAGCAAGCGGCAGCCAGGGCGACGCCAGCCTTTTCGTCAACCGCAAGGTTCATATCGATACCAGCCTTACGGGCCTTGCGCAACTGGCCGGCCCCAGGCCGCCGGCCTGGCTCACCAGCGGCCTGCGCCAGATGCAATCCGGTCTCGACGCCTTCCTGCGCGACTGCCCAAGCTCCAGCGGAAACCAAGCCGCCGAGCGCCTTGCGCCCGTCTATCGCGAAGCTCTTGATCTCGACGCTCGCGTGCGGTCGAGCAACCTGAGCGCCCGGGCCAAGGCCGATCTCGCCTTCGAACTGGACGAGAAGATCGAACAATTCCAGATCGCCTTCAAAGACCTGCTCGGCCTCGACCTGGCCGCCTTTGTCGCCGGCGAAGGCGGTCACGGCTTCGGCAGCGAAAATACCGCCGACCTTGCCACTGCGCGCAGCGTCTATCCCGGCGAGCGCTTCAACGTGCGCGTCCATACCTTCAGCGCCACACAAAGCGCGCACCTGCGCAAGGTCTGGATCGAGACCGCATCCGGCCAACCGTGGACCACGCCGCCAACCGCCGCCGCCGCGGCCAACACGCTCTTCGCGCTGCGCGTGCCCGCCGATGCCCAGTCCACCGCGCCGTATTTCACCCGTCCCTCGACCGAACAGCCTTTTTACGACCTCGCCCGCCCGGCCTGGCGCGAACGCTCCTTCGCGCCGTACCCTCTGAGCGCCTGGGCCGAGTTCGACTTCGACGGCCTGCCCATCCGCCTCGGCATGGTTGTACAGACGATGCAGCGCGTCGCTGGCCGAGGCGGCGTCGAAGAGCCGCTGGTCGTCACGCCAGCCGTCGGCCTCCGCATCGAGCCCAAAGCCCGCATCCTGCCGGTCGATGGTTCCGCGCTTCCCGTGCGCCTCACCGTGCATGCCGAGCGCGCGGAGGATGGCTTTGTCGATTTGAAGCTGCCCGCGGGCTGGCGCTGCGAACCTGCACGGCAAACTTTTCATCTGAGCAGCGCAGGCGACACCCCGCCGCTGCTCTTTTCCGTCTTTCCAGAGCCCCATCTCGCCGTCCGCGCCTACACGATCGAGGCCGCGGCGCATGTAGGCAGGACGACCTACTCCACCGGCTGGCAAAGCATCGGCTACGCCGGCCTGCGGCCGTACAACCAGTACCAACCGGCCGCGCTGCGCACGCGCAAGGTCGATGTGAAGCTCGCTCCCGGCTTGCGCGTGGGCTACGTCATGGGCACCGGCGACACGGTCCCCGATGCTCTCGCGGCGCTGGGTCTCGCGCCCCATCTGTTGACGGACGCCGAACTGGCCACCGGCGATCTGGCGCAGTGGAACGTGATCGTTATCGGCATTCGCGCCTACTCCGTGCGGCCGGAGCTCACCGCCGCCGAACCGCGACTGGAAAACTTCGTCGCGCAGGGCGGCACGCTCCTCGTGCAGTATCAAAGCGCCACCTTCCCCGCGCCCCTGCCGCTGGCGATGAAAGGAATGCCCGAGCGCGTCGTGGACGAGCAGGCGCCGGTCAAGCTGCTCGACCCCGCCCATCCGCTCCTCAATTGGCCCAACCGGATTACCGCGGACGACTTCAACGGATGGTTCGAAGAGCGCGGCCACGGCTTTCTGGACCATTGGGACTCCGGCTACACGGCGCTGACCGAAACCGCCGATCCCGGCCAGGACGCGCAACGCGGCGGACTGCTGGTGGCGCATCGCGGTCGGGGCACGTACATTTACGTGTCTTACGCGCTCTACCGGCAGTTTCCCGAGCTGGTTCCGGGCGCTTACCGCATCTTCGCCAATCTGCTCAGCGCAGGCCGTGCGCCGGAGCGTGCGCCTTGAGAGGTGGAACGGGGGGCGTCTGGGCGTCTTACAGATCGCCGGCCAGTTCCCCGGTTCTGTCCGATCGCGGCAAGACAGCGTAAGACGGGATTGCGACTGGTCTTACAGCGTCGAACGACGTTTTACAATGTCTTACGCGGCGCAGCCTGCTGTCTAACGGCAGCCGACCTCTGCCTTTGCCGCCCTCCCGCTACGCCCCATCCCGCGCACGCACTCGATACTGCCTTTGCCACCCGCTCCATCTCCTGCGGGCGGCCCCGCGCGCGCAATCTGCAAAAAAGAGTCGATCCTCCCCTCTCCCCGCGCCTTTTGCCCTACCTGTCTTCCTGCAGAAGATCTTTCAGCCTGGGCTTGTGTTTGGCCGCACGGCCGGTGCGCACTCCCTCCGGCAGTACGCGCGAGGGCTTGGGTTGGCCCACCCGCTCCCGCGCGTTCGCCTTCACCGCTTTTGTAGCCGAAAACCGGGTTGGCTTGCGTTTCGCCATCGCAAGAACGAGTATGGAATAGGTTTGGTGCCAAAGCAAAGCGCTCAAGGCGATTTCCGCCCATCTCAAGGCTTCCCGGAACGGGAATTTGGAGAATGGAAGGCGAAAACAATTTCCGGCGCAGGCTTGATGCCGCCGAACCACGGCATGGAAGGACCAGAAACTCATGGAAGAGCGGGATTTTTTCACCGAGACGATCGAACAGCGCACGCACAGCCTCACCTGCCCCAAATGCGGCCAGGCGGCCGAATACAAAGTCACCTGGGTGGTGCGCCGCAAGCGCCCGCAGGCGCCGCGCGGCGCCGATGAGCGCGACCGCGCCCGTTTCGCCAAGGCCCAATCGTACATGGTTCGCCGCGACGACAAGTTGCAGTGCGCCAATATGCGCTGCCGCAAGCCTTTCGAAATCAATACCTTGCAGTCGCTCGCATTTCTGGCGGATTGAGCCGGCGGGTTGGTGCGGAGTTTGAAGAATCGTGTGCAAATCTGCGATTGGCAATGTGGATCGTGCAGGCAAGACGCACTCCATGGCATGGAGCGGCCGCCATCGGACCGGTTTGCACCGGACAGGCGCTGCTCGAAGCTGCCCGGTGATCGCAATCGCCTCGCGTTCTTCCCAGGGCAAACGCATCTCAATTGCGAGAGGCAAGGGAGCGGTCGTCTGGCTGAGAGGGGGATAGGGACAGTCCCCGGCCGTATTTTGCGCCGCGCCAGCGACGCGCACGACTGGCGCATCGATAGTCTTCCCCTCTTCGAGCCCCCCATCGTACGGGCATTGCGGCAGATCGATTCCCGGGTTGAGTTGCCGCTCCTTTTCAACCAACTGAATCTGTTCGGCGTATCGCCTTACAGCGGTATTTTCGACTCTCAACTCGAAAACCACCTGCCTCTGAATCGTTGACACGTTCCGCGCAGGGCGGCAAAGCGGCCGAGGCTCGCTCACATTTACAATGAAAGACATATGATTCGCTTTTCCACTGCAGGGGAATCGCACGGCGAGGCGCTGATTGCGCTGGTTTCCGGGCTGCCGGCCGGCGTTCCTGTCGATCTCGAATTTGTGAACCACGAACTCTGGCGGCGGCAGCAGGGCTACGGCCGCGGCGGCCGCATGAAGATCGAAACCGATCAGGCGCATGTGCTCTCGGGCGTGCGCCACGGACACACCATCGGCTCGCCGGTCGCCATCGAGATCGTCAACCGCGACTGGAAGAACTGGCAGGAGAAACTGCCGATCGAAACGGGCGACCCGGCCAAGCATCGCGCCGTGGCTTCGCCGCGGCCCGGACATGCGGATCTGGCGGGCGCGCTCAAGTACAACTTTCCTGACGCGCGTTACGTTCTGGAGCGTTCTTCGGCGCGCGAGACGACGGCCCGCGTCGCCGCCGGAGCCTTCGCCAAGATCCTTGTTCGCCAACTCGGCATCGAGATCGCCAGCCACGTGGTGCGCGTGGGCCGCGTAAGTCTGGAGCGCGATGCCGCCTGGGAGGAGATCGCCGCGCTCGCCCAAAAGGAGGAAGTGTTGCTCTCCTGCGTCGATGCTGACACCGAAGCGCGCATGAAAGAGGAAGTGGATGCAGCCACCCGCGCCGACGACACGGTGAACGGCGTCTTTGAAGTCGTAGCTCACGGCGTCCCCGCCGGACTCGGCTCGTACGCGCACTGGGACGAGCGGCTGGACGGCCAGCTTGCCTGGGCCGTGATGAGCGTGCAGGCGGTCAAAGCCGTCGAGATCGGCCGCGGTGTGGAGGCCGCGACGAACTTCGGCTCGCGCGTGCACGATCCGATTCATTACGCGCCGGAGAGCCTGCCCGGCCGGCCCACGCGCTTCACCCGCCCACACAACCACGCCGGCGGTGTCGAGGGCGGCGTCTCGAACGGCGAAGAGATCGTGGTGCGCGGCCATCTGAAGCCGATCGCGACCCTGCGCCAGCCGCTCGAATCGGTGCGCTTCGACACCCGCGAGGCGACCAGCGCCAGCTATGAACGCAGCGACATCTGCGTGGCGCCCGCGGCCGGCGTCGCCGCCGAGGCCATGGTCGCGCTGGTGCTCGCCAGCCTGGCCCACGAGAAGTTCGGCGGCGACTCGCTCACCGAACTGAAACGAAACTTCGACGGTTACATCGAACAGATCAGGCGGTATTAGCGCGAGATTCAATTCGGGGTACACTAGTGAGAAGGACTGCGATGGTCGAATTGGATTTCAACCCGCGCATTGGTGAAATGGTCGAAGTCTTTCCACATGAGGGAAGATTTGAGGGATTGTTTGAGATCATTGACAGGCATACAAGTGCGGCAGGTCTTGTACTCGACCTAAGAAGGTGTAAAGACGGAAGAATTGTCAAGGACGTTGCCACCTATCTGGTCGATTATCCGCAGGAAGAGCGGGTTCGACGGGCTTTGCATCAGGTTCTTGCTGATCCAAGGATTTGGCCCGAAGATTTTCAAACTGGGCGATTCGAGATCAAAGCGGATGAGATGTACGATGGAACTCCTCGCATGATGGTTTATTTTTTCCTGAAGCCGGATGTTGCTCCATCTCTTGAAAGAGCTCGTTTATGGAACGATTTTTATTCCAAACTACAGGAGAAGTTAGAACCGATTAAAGATTCAAAGTGGGACTGGGTTCAGTTTTTGGCAAAAGAAGAGAGGAGCGCTGCGTAGTGTTGCATGCCAGAGACTTGCTTGACCACGCCGCGAGACTTGTAACAGCACATGGAACCACCGAAGCAGATTTCCGCCGAGCGGTCTCAGCCGCCTATTATGCCGCGTTTCATTTGATCGGTACGGCTGTTTCCGAGCAGGCATGCCCGTCGTCTCCAACCGGTCTGCGTGGAAGGTTTCAACGCGGGTTGGAGCACGGCGTCATGAAAAAGGCTATGGAGCCTTTTCGTAGCAAACAAAACTTTCCCGTACATTCGGCAAACCTCGGCGTTTTGTGCTGTTACTCCCCGGACCTTGCTGAAGTTGCAGAATTATTTGACGAATTGCAAGACGCCCGGCAGGTTGCCGATTACGATATCGAGGATTCAAGAAGAACGATTAGTTTGTCGTGGGCATCGAATTGCGTCAATAAAGCTGAGCGGCTTTTTGATGCCTGGAATCGAGCCAAGGCATCTGATGAAGCGAAGTTCTTTCTTGCGTCGTTGATTTTTGGTAGCAAGTGGTCCAGATAGACTGGCGAAATCTCCGATTTATCCGCATAAATGGCTATGATTCTGAAGATTGTGAAATATCCCGAGCCGGTTCTCGATACGCCCGGCGAACCGGTCGTCGAGTTCGACGGTGAACTCCGCAAGTTCGTGGCCGACATGTTCGAGACCATGTACGCCTCGCAGGGCGTCGGCCTGGCCGCGCAGCAGGTGGGCGTTGCCCGGCGCATCACCGTCATCGACCTGAGCATGGGCAAAGACCCGGCGCAGAAGCTCGCGCTCGTCAATCCCGAAATCATTGCGCGCGAGGGCCGGCAGTACGAAGAGGAAGGCTGCCTGAGCTTTCCTGAAATTCGCGAGAAAGTGGTGCGCGCGGCCAAGGTGCGCATCCGCGCGCAGGACGAGAACGGCAAGTGGTTCGAGATGGACGGCGAAGAGCTGCTGGCCCGCGCCTTTCAGCACGAGTTCGACCATCTGGACGGCGTGCTCTTTCTCAGCCGCATGAGCCCGCTCAAGCGCAGCATGACGCTGCGCAAGATTCGCAAGATGCAGCGCGAAGGCAACTGGTAGCGCCATGACGCAGGCCGCGCGCCCGTTGAAGCTCGTGTTCTGCGGAACGCCGCAGTTTGCCGTGCCCACGCTGGAGGCGCTTCTGGCCGCCGGGCACGCAATTGCCCTCGTCGTCTCGCAGCCGGACCGTCCCGTGGGCCGCGACCGGCAGCTCACCGCCCCGCCCGTCAAACAAACGGCGCTGGCGGCAGGCATTGAAGTCACGCAGCCGGAGACGATTCGCGCGAACGCCGAATTGCGCGCCCGCCTTGAGGCCATCGCGCCGGATGCGATGGTCGTCGTGGCCTACGGGCGCATTGTGCCGCCGTGGATGCTGGCGCTGCCCCGGCTGGGCTGCATCAATCTTCACGCCTCGCTGCTGCCGAAGTATCGCGGCGCGGCGCCGATCCAGTGGGCCATTGCGCAGGGCG
>JAJYFB010000119.1 GCA_021785495.1 Acidobacteriota bacterium
GCCTGGGAACGGGCCACGCTGATTACTTGTTGAAGTGACGAAAACCGCCGGTAGCGGCCAGTTCAATGGCGAAGATCAGGAAGTTGTAACTGGCGTGAACCAGGGTGCTGGCGGCCAGAGACCGGGTTTGCAGACGCACCGCGCAGAGAATCAGGCTGACGGCGACGAGCAGAAGAAACGGCCCGATGGCGTGGCCCTGCTGCGCGGAGTGCAGCAGCGCGAACAAAAGACTCGTGATGATCGAGGCGATGGCCATTGCCGGCAGCGACCATTGAGGGCCGCCGTCCACATCGAGCGGAAGCGACGGCGTACGCCGCAGCTTTTCGGCGATCCAGTCGGTGGCCGTCGCAAGCGCCGGGAGCAGAAAGCCGCGAAAGAACATCTCCTCGAAAAACGGCGCCATGGTGACGCCAAAGGCGAACATCACCCACGCGGCCGCCGGCGAATTGATCATCTTTTCGATGGGCGCGTTCGTGGGGCCGGGCAGCAAATACTCGTCGAGTCCCGCAAGGCCAAAGCAGCCTAGCGCAATAGCGAACAGCATCCAGAACCGCTCTCTGGCGATTTGGCCATTCCACTGAAGGCCAGAAAAATAACTCTTATGCCAAAGCACCGGAAAAACAACCAGAGCGAGCGCAAAGGTGACGAGATAGAGAATAGCCTCGGCCGCAAGATTGAAGCCGATATTCGTCGCGGCCTTGGGGGTGAACTGCCAGCCGAAGAGATGAACGAAGGCGGCAATCGCCAGCGCCACTCCCAGGACGAGCAGTGCGCCAAGCAGCATCACCAGCAGGAGCAGCAGATGGCCCATGTGAGGAATACGCTTGGGGCGGAGAACCGGCGGCTGCGTGAACGATGCGAAGAGCGGCGGCTCGGCAGCGTCGACAGCCTGTGGATCGGCGGCCGCTGCGGATTCCTGGCTGGGCGCGATGGAAAGCTCGTAGGGATGGTCTTCGGGAGGGTTCGTCATGAGCGTTTTCTTCCGGAGTTCTTTCGTGAGCTTGACAGATTTGCGGGCTTTTGTCGCGTGCGCTGGCCACGGGAGCGCTTGGCGTTTGCCGGATCGGGAACAGCGGCCGAAGAAATGGGATCGTTCGGCGTGGCTTCGGATGTCGTCGCCATTTCGGCCTCAAATTCGGCGAGCGCGCGGTTTCGCTCGTCCGCCGAATAGTAACGCGCGAGGAACTGGCCAGTGGAGGAACCGGGTGTGGCCGCGATCTTCGCCGGGCGGCCCTCGGCGACAATGTGTCCGCCCTCTTCGCCGCCCTCGGGGCCGAGGTCGACAACCCAGTCGGCATTGCGGATCACGTCGAGATTGTGTTCGATAATGACGATCGAGTTGCCGAGATCAGTGAGCCGGTGGAGCACTTCGAGCAGTTTGCGCACGTCGTCGAAGTGCAGGCCGGTGGTCGGTTCGTCCAGCAGGTAGAGGGTCTTGCCAGTCTGGCGCTTGGAGAGCTCGCGGGCCAGCTTCATGCGCTGCGCCTCGCCGCCGGAGAGCGTGGTCGCACTCTGGCCGAGGTGCACATAGCCCAGGCCGACATCGACGAGGGTTTCGAGCTTCTGGCGCACCTGCGGCACGTCTGCGAGCAGAGGCAAAGCGTCTTCGATGGTCAGGTCGAGCACGTCGGCGATGGAGCGGCCGTGAAATTTGACGGCCAGTGTCTCCTGATTGTAGCGGCGGCCGTTGCAGACCTCGCACTCGACGTAGACGTCGGGCATGAAATTCATTTCAATGCGCCGCTGGCCGTCGCCGGTGCAGGCCTCGCAGCGTCCGCCCGCCACGTTGAAGCTGAAGCGGCCGGGCTTGTAGCCGCGCTCGCGAGCCTCCGGGAGCATGGCGAAGAGGTCGCGGATGGGCGAGAAGACGCCGGTGTACGTGGCGGGATTCGAGCGCGGCGTGCGGCCAATGGGCGATTGATCGATGCGCACAACCTTGTCGATCTGCTCCGCGCCGCGCAGTTCGTCGTGCGCGCCAGGCTCCTCGCGCGAGCCGTAGAGGCTCTTGGCCAGCGAGCGGTAGAGAATGTCGTTGACGAGGGTGCTTTTGCCGCTGCCGCTGACGCCGGTGACCACGGTCATCACGCCGAGCGGAATGCGCAAGTTGACCTCTTGCAGATTGTGTTCGCGCGCGCCCAGAATGGTCAGCCATTTTCCGGTAAGCGAGCGCGGATGCGCTCGCTGTGTCATCGTCGCCCCGCCGCTGAGGTAGCGGCCGGTGAGCGAATCGGGCGCGGCCATGATTTCGTCGGGCGTGCCCTCGGCGACGACGTTGCCGCCCAGCCGCCCCGCGCCCGGTCCAAGGTCGAGAACGTAATCGGCGTGGCGAATCGTCTCTTCGTCGTGCTCGACGACGAGAACCGTGTTGCCCAGGTCGCGCAGTTTTTCGAGCGCCTCGATCAGGCGGTTGTTGTCGCGCTGGTGCAGGCCGATGGAAGGCTCGTCAAGAACGTAGAGCACGCCGCGCAGCCGCGAGCCGATCTGCGTGGCCAGGCGGATGCGCTGACCCTCGCCGCCGGAGAGCGTGGCCGCATTGCGATCGAGCGAGAGATAGCCCAGGCCGACGGCGCAGAGAAATTCGAGTCGCTCGGCGACCTCGCGGCGAATGCGCTCGGCGACGAGAGCCTCGCGCGCGGTGAACTGGAGATTGATGGCCGCCGAGAGCGCGCGGTTCAGCGGCAGCGCGGTGAAGTCGGCGATGGACAGGCCGCCGATCTTGACCGCCAGCGACTCCGGGCGCAGCCGCTTGCCGCGGCAAACGGGACAGGGAACGGCCGACATGTAGCTGAGCATCGACTCGCGGTAGGAGTCCGTGCGCGCCTCTTCGAGTGCGTCGCGCAGATAGGCCAGAATACCGTGAAAGCCAGTGCGCGGAGCCTCGCCCTTCGGCGGCCCGTAAACCAAAATATGCTGCTGCTTTGGCGGCAAATCTTCAAAGGGAACTTGAAGGTCGATTTTGTAGCGCGTGGCCGCCAGCTGAATGAGCTTGAGCAGGTACTGCGAAGCCGAACCGGGGCCGAGGCCGCCATCGAGCAGCGGCTTCGACCAGTCGGTGATCACCTTGGCCGGATCGAAGTCGTAGAGCGAGCCGAGGCCGTGGCACTCGGGGCAGGCGCCGAAGGTCGAGTTGAAGGAGAAGCTGCGCGGCTCCAGCTTCGGTACGTCGAGGCCGCAGTCGGGACAGGCCATCGACGAGGAGAACAACTGCTCGGTGCGGTCGCTGAAGGCGATCAGAACCAGGCCGTTGGCCATTTGCAGCGCCTTGCCGACGGACTCGGCCAGGCGTTTTTCAATGGGAGGTTTTCCTGGAGCAACCGGCTCCGCAGCAATTTTCAGCAGGATGCGGTCGACGATGGCCTCAATGGCGTGATTCTTGCGCCGGTCGAGCGCCGGAGGCTCGGCAAGGTCATAAACCTCACCGTCGATGCGGGCGCGAAACCCTTGGCCGTCAAGCTCATCGAGCAAATCCTTAAACTCTCCCTTGCGGCCGCGCACCACCGGCGCCATGATCGTGACGCGTTCGCCTTTGGCCAGTTCGACGATGCGCGCGACGATCTGTTCGGCCGTTTGGCGGGCAATGGGCAGGCCGCAGTTCGGGCAGTGCGGCGTGCCCACCGACGAGTAGAGCAGGCGCAGGTAATCGTAAATTTCAGTAATGGTGCCCACCGTCGAGCGGGGGCTGCGGCTGGTGGTCTTCTGCTCGATGGAGATGGCCGGGCTCAGGCCTTCGATGGCGTCCACGTCCGGCCGCTCGATCTGGTCGAGAAACTGGCGGGCGTAGGCCGAGAGGGTTTCGACGTAGCGGCGCTGGCCTTCGGCGTAAATCGTATCGAAGGCAAGCGAACTCTTTCCCGAGCCGGAGAGGCCGGTGACGACCGTGAGCGCGTTGCGGGGAATGCGCACATGAATGTCGCGCAGATTGTGCTGGCGCGCCCCGCGCACCGAAATGTGCGTGATCGGCATGAATGGGTGAACGGTGGGGCTCTGCAACGATGCTCTGACGCGCAGCGCCGCAGCATCGTTCCTCAAGGGGTATTCTATTTGGCAACAGAAAAGAGGGTCAACGCCGGGCAAAATCTGCGACAATCGCAGAGGCGCCTTCTGCGCGCACGGATGGGACGGCAAAAGCGCAGGGCTGTTGTGCGCAGGCGGTCGGATTTTTTTCGAGGGAGCGGCAAAGATGACGAGTTGGCTGGATTTATCGATGTTGATTGCGGCCTCAGTGGGCGCGTTGGCCTTCGGCATTCTGGCCGCGTTTGCGATTTTGCGCGTGGGCTTTGCGCTGATGGGCGCGCCCCGGAGGCAAGCTCCCGCCAAGGCCAGGCCGCAGATCGCACAGCTTTCGTAAGGCTGCGCCTTTGTGCGCAGTAGCCGCGCATCCGCGTCGATTTGATCCACGGTTCACATCGAAGGGACTGAAGGCATTCCGATCGAAAATGCAACGGGATGCTGAAAAATTCAACCAATCGGTTTTTGTAACCAGGGCAGGCGTCCGCCATACCGAACGTCGCGCGAAAGAAACGGCGTTTTGCCCTGCAGGGCAGGCTTTTGCCATGCTCGCAACACTTTGCAAGAGACCCCTATTTGAATTTTGTGGCGGCGATTTGTTTCCTTCGCAGGCTGTGCGCAGAAAGCCACGTGAAGCGCGAAGATGCGTGGCTGCCGCAAGGTTTTCACAGCGCGCTTGACTTCCGCACTCCGTGAACCACCGGCTGCTTCAAGGACAGAACACAGGACGTGGCCTGGCCAGACGCGCATCGTGGTAATCAGTGCGGGAGCCGTAGGCGCGGCAAGCGGGACGAGGGCGTCGTTGCGCCGGATCGATCAAAGGAACGGCTCACTCCCGATCGGCCGCAGCCACCGGAAGCGAGACCTCGATGCGTGCTCCTCCCTGCTGCCGGTTCTGCGCGGTCACCGTTCCGCCGTGCGCGCGCGCCACGGCTTCGACAAAGGCCAGGCCAAGGCCGCGACCGTCCGAGTTCCGCCCCTTGACGCGCCGTTCGCAGACGTGTTCGAGCACGGCGGGATCGAAGCCCGGCCCACTGTCCTCGAAGATCAGCAGGGCACGATCGCCATCCGCGCGCGCCGCGACTGCCACTTGGCAGCTTCGCGGCAAATGCTTCAACGCGTTGTCGAGGAGATTGGCGATCATGCGATGCATGAGCCCCGCATCGGCAAAGACCTTGACCTCGTCTTCGCATTGCAATGCAATCGCAATTCCCTTCTCCGCTAGCGACGGCTCGTAAAGATCGATCATCGTCCGCAGCAATTCACAAAGACCGATTCCGCTTCTGCGGATGCGCAAAGCGTCGGCGCGCGCCTCGGCGACGTCGAGCGACTTGTTCAGAAAATCCACCAGCCGATCCAGTTCCTCAATGGCGGCCACGATCGGTTCAGCATCTTCTTCCCTGGCGACGGCGGGCAGCGAGATCTCAAGCTTGCCGCGGATGGCCGTCAGCGGGCTGCGCAGATCGTGCGCCAGCGCATCGGTGATGGTGTGCAGTTGGCGCATCGAGTTCTCGATGCGATCGAGCATGACGTTCAGGGTCTGAGCAAGCTGGCTGACCTCGTCGTTGCGCCGCGTGGTGGGCACGCGCGCATTCAGATCGGAATGGCCGATGCGCGAGGCCGCTTCGGTGATTTTGCGGACATGGCCCAGCATGCGCCGGGTCGTGAAAAACACGATGCCAAAGCCGAACAGAACCAGCAGCAGCCAGAGCAAAAAGAAGCGCAAGCGCAGCTTGTTCAGCACGCGCAGCTCGTCCCTTTCCGAAAGGCCAAGGTAGATATGGCTGCCATCGTCGAGCGCGTCCGAGGCAACCCGGAAGGGGATGGCCACTCCGGTCACGCGCAGATCGGTCGGCCGGCCGGGAAGGATCGCTGCCGCCCGTAAGGCTTGCTGGTAGAGCGCGCCGTCACCGGCGCCAACCCAGAGCCGTAGAGAACCGTCGCCGCCGGTCTGAAGAAAAAACACCGGGGCGCCGGCCTGCCCCGCAGAACTTTGCCGGTTGGAGACCTCGCGCTCCGCCAGTTCGGCGACTTCGCCGACGACGCGATCGTAGAGAGCATTCTTCGGCGTCCGCTCGGCGACGTCGCCCAGCGTCTCCACCTCGCCGGCGAGCCACTCATCGCTGCGCCGCTGCATGTCGCTGGCGACAAAGCGATGCAGAAAGACGAAGACGGCGAGCGTGCCGCACGCAAAGGCGACGGTCGCCCAGCAGGAGATGCGCCACGCGGCGCTGCGCATCCGCCGCCTAGCGGTCCCGGAGGACATAGCCCGCTCCCCGCATCGTACGAATCAGCGGCTGCTGGCCGTCGCCGTCCACCTTTCCGCGCAGGCGGTAGATGTGTACGTCGACGACGTTCGTATCCGGTTGAATGCGCATGCCCCAAACCTGATCGAGAATCATCGAGCGCGTCACCACGCGCCCGGCGTTGCGGCAGAGGTACTCCAGAAGCACAAACTCCTGCTGGGTAAGCTGCAGATGCCGGCCGCCGCGAGCGGCTTCGCGACGCAGCAGGTCCAGTTCAAGATCGAGCACGCGCAGCTTCGTCGTCTCTGCCTGCGCGGGCAGGTTGCGGCGCAGCAGGTTGCGCAGCCTGGCCAGCAGTTCCGCAAGCGCGAACGGCTTGGTCAGGTAATCGTCGCCGCCCTGTTCGAGGCCGCGCACGCGGTCGTCCACGGACCGGCGCGCGGAAAGAATCAGCACCGGGGCGCGCACGCCCAACTGGCGCAGGCGAAGAATCAGGTCGATCCCATCCATGTCCGGCAGGCCGAGATCGACGATGAGGAGGTCGAAACGGCCATCGACGGCCAGTTGCTGCGCCGTCTTTCCGTCGGCGGCAATCTCCGCTTTGTACCCGGCCTCTTCGAGCGAACGGAGCAGGAAACGTTGAATGTCGATCTCGTCTTCGACCAGCAGCAGACGCATGGACCGATCTTAGTGCATCGCAACGATGCAGACACAGCGGGCAGAGGAATTTGTTTTTCATTTCGGGACCGGCCAGGGCGCAAATGAATGGATCGTCATTTTTGCGTTCTGGTTCCTTCATTTGCGCGCAGTATTCTCTTCGTCATGATGGCGTATATTCAAGAGGATGACCATAGCACGGCTATAAGAAACTGTTTCGGCGGCGCAGGGACGCTTCCCTTCGTCGGATCGCGCAGCGCACGGCCTGTTTTCCATGGCAAAGATGAACAAAGCGTCATCGAGAAAAACCATTTTCGCGGCTATCCCTTGCGCCTCCGCCGCCGTCTTATTCAGTAACCCGGCAGGCCATCGGGTTTGCTTCCTCGACCGCGACAACTCTCCGGCTTCGCCACGCCCTGTTCACACGGAACCGCCAAGGATGACTGTGCCATCGCAGCCTGTTACGAATCGATTCTCACGCGCCCCCATCGCCGCGGCGTTGCGCGCGTCGCTGCCGCTGCCCGTGGGGGTCGACCCTGGTTTCCAGGCTGCGCTGCGCCATGTTCTCGACAACACAGGCAGCCTGATCCGCCCGCAACTGGTCGTCCAGATAGCGACCGCATACGGACTCGACGCCGCGCGCGCCGAGCGTCTTGCCGTGGCTCTGGAGCACTTTCACACGGCCTCGCTGATCTTCGACGACCTGCCCTGCATGGACAACGCGACGGAACGCCGGGGCGCGGCCTGCGCACATCTGCTGTATGGCGAAGCCGGCGCGATCCTCGCCGCGCTCGCACTCATCAATCGCGCCTACGCGCTCACATGGCGCGCCGTGGCGGGGGCGCCGCCGGAGGCGCAGTCGCGGGCGCTGGCCTATCTTGAACGGAGCCTCGGAGCCGAGGGCCTGCTGAACGGACAGAGCCTCGACCTTCACTATGCGGCGCTGCCGCACACCAAAGAAACCGTCGAGACCATCGCCCGCGGCAAGACGGTTTCGCTGATTCGTCTGACGCTGGTGCTGCCGGCGATGCTTGGCGATGCCTCGGCCGCCGAACTGCGGCTTCTTGAACGAATCGCCCTGCTCTGGGGCCTCGGCTACCAGACGCTCGACGACCTCAAGGATCTGCTTCAGGACGCCGCGCAGACAGGAAAGACTCCGGCGCGCGACGTCGCGCTGGGACGGCCCAATCTTGCCGCAACGATCGGCGGCGACGCCGCCATCGCGCGCCTGGCGCGCCTGATCGCGCTGGGCGGCAAGGCATTACGCCGCATTCTTGCGCAGCGGCCCGGCCTGGAGTTTCTCGCGCGCCTCGGAGGACAACTCGAAGAGGAGCTTGCGGCCGTCATGCGCAGCGCCGGCGAACCGCGCGAGGAGGTTTCGGCATGATCTTCCTGAAGCTGATCGCCACCAATCTCCTGCGCCACCGCATCCGCTCGCTGATCAGCGTGAGCGGCGTCGCCTTCAGCGTGGCGGCGATGCTGACCGTAGTGTCCATCCTGCAGGGCGCGGTTGGCATGTTCTCGAACATTCTCTCGAACGACAGCCAGATCATCGTCTTCGAGCGCGACGTTTCGGATCTGTTTTTCAGCAGCGTTCCCCTTCAGGCTGCAAAACAGATCGGCGCCTGGCCGATGGTGGCGCACGCCAATGCCGTTCTCTTCGGAGTGGTATCGAGCGCAGGTCACCCCATTGTGACCTGCTTTGGCGTTGAACCGGAGGATGCGCGCATTCGCAAAGCGGCGTGGCTTGCGGGCGATCACGCCGGCTTCGCGCGCAACCCGGACGACATCGTTCTCGGCCAGCGTGCAGCCGAATTTCTCTCCGCGACGGTGGGAAGCCGTCTGCAGCTCGGCCATTCCAGCTTTCGCGTAATGGGCGTCGTGAAAACCGCCAATGGATTTGAGGACGGCGGAGTCTTCATGCCCCTCGCCACGGCGCAGAAGTTTTTCCACAAGGAAGATGCTTCGTCGGTGATTACGATCAAACTGCGCAACAGGAGCGACGCTCCGGCCTTCAGACGCGCGGTGCAGGCCAGGTTTCCCGACCTGATGGCGCTCGATGACGCCGCATTCGGCCGCGCTTACTCGCAGTTCCGGATTCTCAAGGCCACGGCCTGGGCGGTTGGCGGCTGCGGCCTGCTGCTCGGCGGGCTCGGCGTCGCCAACACGATGATCATGTCCGTCTTCACGCGCATTCGCGAGATCGCCATTCTGCGTGTGAACGGATTCTCGCATTGGCAGGTTGGCGGCGTGATTTTTGGCGAAGCCGCCGCGGTTTCGCTCTGCGGCGCGATTGCGGGCTTGCTTGTCGGCGTGATTTTTCTCTACACGCTCAAATCGCTTCCCGCTCTCGACGGCTACATCGACCCCTCCATCCACCCGCTGCTGATGTTGGCGGTGCTCTTGCTCGCGCTGCTGACGGGAGTTGCCGGCGCATTCTACCCGGCTCTCTACGCGATGCGCGTCCGCGCGGCGGAGGCGCTACGTTTCGAATGAGTTCCATGTCGCATCGACCGGGTCAACTTGAGATCGCCGTG
>JAJYFB010000120.1 GCA_021785495.1 Acidobacteriota bacterium
CTGGGTGGAAATGAAGCTCGTCGGCGGCCCGAAGAGCCCGCGCGACGCCGTCGGCGCGACCGTTTATCTCACCGCCAACGGCATGCGCCAGCGGGGCGACGTGTTGAGCGGCGGCAGCTATCTCTCATCGAACGATCTGCGCGTGCATTTTGGCCTGGGCGACGCCACCGACGCCGGAACGGCCGAGATTCACTGGCCCGACGGGGCTGTGGAAAAAATCCATTTACCCGCCGTCGATCGCATCTTCACGATTACGGAGGGGCAGGGAATCGTCGCTGCGCTCTGCGGCGGAGCGCCTTGCGCGCCCCCGGCGGCCCGTGCGGCGGCAGCCGGCCCCACCGGCAGAAAAAGTGTTCCATAACAAGGCGATAGCTGCTCAAATGAGGGCGAAAAGCTCACCGGCGTAAATGTTTTCATGGATTCAAATCGAGGACGGTTTTGCCGCCGCCAATTAAAACGTTTGAGCTTAATTTTTTTCTCCTTGACAATCCGTCCGGCGCATTGCAGAATCTTAACCGGTTTCTAAAGGTTGGGTTTGCACCTCCGCAACAAGTCGGGTTCAGACCTCATCCGAAGGAAGGAATCCAGTTCGGTTCGGTCACTGGGAGAGTTTTTTTCTTCAATGGCTCAAACGTTTAAGCCTTCTCGATTGCCGCAGCGCACCCTCTCTTCCGCGCCTTCGCGCGCTCGCGCGCATTCCCGGACGGATCGCCGGTTCATCTTTGCTCTGCTCTCCCTTCGCGCCAAAACGGAAGTGCGCGCGCGGGATTTCTCCCCAGACTGCGTTTCAAAATTTCAAGAGATTCGGGCGTTTCACCGCGTCCGAGAAGGCAAGACCGAAGGAGATCGCCGCTGCCGGCTCATCCCGGTAGCCGATCGACTCCAGTCTTGCTCGCCACAGCCCGCGCCGCATGCGCCTGCGCTTCGCCACAAAACAAAGCTGTATTTCCAAGCTGGCGATGCGGGCAATGCCCGGGTGAAAGAACAACTCAAACCGCAGCACCATACCTTGATTGGAGTGTCACATGACGAGGAATAGAATCGTGAGATTCTTCTTGCTTCCGTTGTTCGTCCTTTTGGCCAGTGTGCAGATCTTCGCGCAGGCCAACTCGACGGTCACCGGCATCGTTACCGATCCATCAGGCGCCGTCGTGCCGGGAGCCCAAATCGCGCTCACCGACCCCGCCACTGGCCTCAGCAGAACCACCGTCAGCGATGCCAGCGGCCTGTACACGATCGCCGGTCTCAATGCAGGCAACTACAACCTGAAGGTCACCGCCAAGGGCTTTTCGAACTACCTGCAAAAAGGCGTGGTGGTGAACATCTCCCGCACCTTCCGCGTGGACGTGAAGCTCGAACTGGGCCAGACCTCGGAAACGGTCACGGTCAACGCCGATGCGCTCACCGTGCAGGAGGACTCGAACGAGGTCAGCAACCTCATCAGCGAGGAGCAGATCACCGATCTGCCGACCAACGGACGCAACGTCATCAGCCTGGCGACCATGGGCATGGGCGTCAGCGGCAACCTGCCCTCCATGGAGAATCCATTCTCCGTCAACGCAAACTATGCCATCAGCTTCAACGGCCTCAACCAGGCGCATAATGTCTGGATGGTCGATGGCGCTGAGGATTACGATCGCGGTTCCGGCGGCAAGATGTCCATCATGCCCTCGCAGGACGCGCTCGGCGAGTTCCAGGTGCTGTCCAGCAACTTCGAGGCCGATTACGGTTACGGTTCCGGCGCCGCCATCACCATGTCCATCAAGAGCGGCACCTCGAAGTTCCACGGCGAGGCCTGGGAGTTCAACCGCAACAACGCGCTCGACGCCCGCGACTACTACAACGTGGCGCCGCAGCCGGTCACCGAGTTGCGCTATAACGTCTTTGGCATGAACCTCGGCGGCCCGTTCTTCATTCCCGGCCATTACAACTCCGCGCAGAAGAACAAGACCTTCTTCTTCTACAACGAGGAATGGCGTCGCATGGTCAATGGCGTTCCCACCAACCCCATTCAGACCCTGCCCACCGGCGACGAGGTGACAGCGGCGAGCACCTTTACATACACTTTGCCGACCTACGATCCCAACTATGCCGCTACGTGCAACCAGACCACCGGAAAAGGCTGCCTGCTGGTGCCAAACGCCCAGCCGGGCACACCTCTCTACACCGCGCTGACCGCCGATGGCCTGACTCCCGGCATGCCCTGGGTGTACAACGGCGTGGCGAACCAAATTCCAGCCAACCTGCTGGATGCCAACGCGCTGCTCTTCAACAAGACGGGAAACCTGCCTCCGACATCCTCCAATGCCGGGAACACCTACACGTTTTCCGGCGGTCATCTGCCGACCATCGTTCGTGAGGAACTCTTCCGCGTCGATCACAACTTCAACAGCAAGTGGTCGGTCTTTGGTCACTTTGTCCACGACGAGAATGTTTCCACCCAGGCCACTCCTGAGTGGCAGGGCGACAACATCCCGACCGTGGGATCGACCTTCAGCAACCCCTCGTATAGCTCGGTCATCAAGCTGACCGGCTCGTTGACCCCCAACCTCCTGCTGGAAGCGGCCGTTAACTATGACGGCAACAAGATTGCCATCATTCCCGTGGCCCAGTCAGGCGGCAACTTTGCCATTCCCACTGGCTGGAATACGAACCCCTATTTCCCGACTACAGGGACCAGTTCGGTGAATCCGGATAACCGCCTGCCCAACATCACCTGGTCGACCATGGGAAACACCTGGGGCCCGGGCAACGATCCCTGGCACAACGGCGCCGAGGACATCAACGAATACCTCTACCTGACGGCGACTGTGGGCAAACACACCCTGAAGTTCGGCGGGGCCTACAACCGCTACACCAAGAATCAGGTCATCGGCAGCCAGTCGGAAGGCAGCTATACCTTCAACGACGGTATCACTCAGGCCGGCGCCTCAAGCACCTCGCTGACCGGCGACTCGTACGTGGACTTCCTGCTGGGTCTGGCCACCGCCTATAACCAGGCCAATGCCGATCCCGTCAATCACTACGTCAACAACACCATCTCCGCCTTTGCTTTCGACAACTGGCATGTGACGGCACGTCTCAGCGTGCAGTTTGGCGTTCGTTATGACGCCATGCCGCTGACCTGGGAGCGCAACAACCAGGTCTCGAACTTCTTCCCGAACCTCTATCAGCCGGCTTTGGCTCCTACCTTTGATGCCAGCGGCGCCTTCTGTACGGGTGTTACCGCCACGTGCACAGGCGGCATGAGCCCTGGCCTCGAGCAGTGGAGTCTGGCGACTCAGCAGGTGATCCAGACCGGTTCTCAGCCAGTAGGCGCGGATTATCCTCTGTTCTACCTCAATGGCGTTGGCATTGCCGGGCGGTATGGCGTGCCGCGCGCACTTGCGAAGAACCAGTATGGAACCATCGAGCCGCGCGTGGGCTTCTCCTACGATGTCTTCGGCGACGGCAAGACCATCCTCCGCAGCGGTTTTGGCGTCTTCTATGAGCGCGTGCAGGGCAACGACATCTACGATGCCGCCGGCGCTGCGCCGTTCGTCAGCACGCCTGCCGCCAGCAACGTGGAATTCTCCAACCCGTCGACCAACTGGGTGACCGGCGCCACCGCGGCCACGCCGTTGTATCCGCAGGGCTATAACTCACTGAACAGCCATTACCCCCACCCCGGAACCGCCGAGTACAGCCTGGGCATCCAGCGTGAGATCGTTCCGGCTCTCATCCTGACCACGCAGTACGTCGGCAACGTGACCTGGGACCAGAACAACTGGATCCCCATCAACAACTTTCCGCTGACGACGCCGCTGGCGACCCGCCAGACGGCTGCGGCAAACGGTCTCACACCTCAGCAGTTCAACAGCGACGTCTATTATCCTGGCTTCGGCAACATCAACCTCCAGTCCAATCCCTCCACCGGCAGCTATAACAGCTTGCAGGTGGGCCTGCGGCAGGAGAACAAGTGGGGCCTCAGCTACGGCGCGTATTACACCTGGTCCCACCAGATTGACTCCACCCAGACCAGCGTGGACGTGGACAACAATAACCCGTCGTACAACCCGTGGAACCTGAAGTATGACAAGGGTTCGGGCGCGCTCGATCGCCGTCAGATCCTCAACATCAACTTCGAGTACAAACTGCCCTTCTTCGCGCACTCCAGCGGCATCGCGCGCAGCGTGGCGGGCGGATGGGAACTGGCCGGCAACTACATCGACGAGACCGGTATGCCGTGGTTCGGCGGTGCGGCTCCCAAGAACTCCTACGGTGACACCGTCGGCCTGGGTGGCTGGTACTCCAGCCGTCCGCAGTTGACCGGCCCGGTGCACTATATCAAGAGCCACCAGCAGTGGTTGGACAGCACCAACTTCACTTCGCCCGTTGCGTCCTGGAAGGGTGGACCGAATCTCGGTTTCGGCAACTCCGGCAAGGATGCCGTGGTCGGTCCGGGTACGGCCGGGTTGAACCTCTCGGTCTACAAGACCTTCCTCATTGGCTCCCGCGTCAACTTCCAGTTCCGGGCTGACGCCTTCAACGCCACCAACCATCCACAGTTCACCGGAGTGCTTTCGACGAACCCCAGTCAGTCGAACTTTGGAGTTCTGAACTCTGATACGGTTGGGGGCAGCGTGACCTCCAACGCGCGGCAACTTGAACTGGGCGGCAAGATCAGCTTCTGATCCTGCGCCTTTCACCCCGGGCGCGGCAGATTCCCTCTGCCGCGCCCCTGTATTTTTATCGAGATTGCCTGCGTTTTTACAATCGGCGAAAATTATGTCAGGAACATTCGTCGCGGAGCGAGCGCGCATGATCGAATCTGTCTGCAACTGGAAAGCGGCCTGTCTGCGCCATGATTTTCCGACTGGAGTTCTGGCCCTCTGTCTTGCGCTGGGGCTCAGCATCGCCGCGCGAGCCGCGCAATCTTCCGCCGCTCCCGCGAATCCCCGGCAAACGGCCCTTCTGCTCGAACAGAAGGGCGACGACGCCGGAGCCGAATCGTCCTGGCGTTCCTGGCTCCGGGCGCATCCCTCCAGCGCGGAAGCCTACGCGCACCTGGGCGTCCTGGCCGCGCGTCAGCAACAATATAAAGATGCGATCGCCGACGACCGCAAGGCTTTGGCCCTGCGCTTTACCGGCTCCGGTCTGCGCCTGAACCTCGGCCTGGCGCTTTTCAAAGACGGCCAGATGCAAGAGGCGGCTGAGGAATTCCTGCCGCTCTGGAAGACCACGCCAGCGGCGTCTCCCGATCATCAGCGGCTGACGATTCTGCTGGGCATGTCCTATTACGGCGCAGGGGAGTACGCCAAGGCCGCGCCTTGTCTGGAAGAGGCCGCCGGTCATGACCCGAAGAACCTGCCCCTGCTTCTGGCCCTGGCGCACAGCTACCTTTGGTCGAAGCAGGATCAAAAGGTTCTCGACGTTTATCGCGAAATTCTCACGCTGGACGCCAATTCGGCTGAGGCCGATATGCTGGCCGGCGAAGCGCTGGACGAATTGAAAGATTGGAACGGTGCGATCGAGCAGTTCCGCGCCGCCATTCAGGCCAACCCGAGCCTTCCCGACGTTCACTTCGGTCTCGGCTACCTGTTCTGGTCCAAGCATCACTACCCGGAAGCCATTCCAGAGTTCGAGGCGGAACGCAAACTCGACCCGGACGACGCCGAGGATCTTGCCTATTTAGGCGATTGCCACTTCATGCTCAGCCAGCCGGAGCAGGCGCGGCCGCTGCTCGAAAAGGCGTCGAAGATCGATCCGAAGATCGAACTGGCGCATCTCGACCTGGGCGCGATCGAGGCGGGCGCGGGCCAGACCGCAGAGGCGCTGCGCGAGTTCAAGCTGGCCGAGTCGCTCGCGCCCAACGACGTGAACGTGCACTGGCGGCTGGGGCGTCTCTATCGTGCTGCCGGCCAGACGGCCGAGGCCAAAGCGGAATTCGACATCGCGAAAAACATTACCCAGGCGGCCGACGCCGCGCTGGTCGAAAAACTCTATCCGCGGGAACGGAAGCCGGCTCCTGCTCCCGCGAATCAATGACGCAGAACTCGGCCGTCTCTCAGCGGCTCAGTTCGACGTAACGCCGTCCGGCGTAGAGCCGGAAGCCGTGGCCCGCATTCGCCACGATTTCGAGCGGCTTGGGGTGCGGCAGCTTCTCGTCGGTCGCGCTCGCGACGCTCAGCAGGTCGTGGCCGCCAACGTCGGTCACCAGGAACTTGTCTCCGGCCACGAAGCCGATTCCATAAACGCCTGCCGCCAGCTTCCTGCCGCCAATCTCAATCGGGACCTCGACGATGAAGATGGCCTGGTATTTTGCAATGATTCCGTCCGAGTAACCGCCGGTGTCCACCAGGCTGGCCAGAACCATGTAGCCGTCGGCGAATTGAATGCCGGCCGCGTTGCGCAGTTGCGTGGTTGCGGTTTGCCCGCGATAAAACACCGAGGCCGGGACCAGCTTTTGCAGGGCGGCCGGCTGAAGAACCGTTGCCTTTTGTTGCGCCTCAAGCGCGGCGGGCGCGGTGGCCAGCGCGGCCATGAAGACGATGCCTGCCGCCAGTTTCAAAATCGACGAGCTTCGCACGATGGGATCCTCCTTTGTTTGGATGCGCGCGGCAAGGGCGCGATCGCGATGAAGGAAGTATCGCACACCGCCCCGACGGGCAGGCGGCGAAGATGAGCCAACGCCCGCTGGGCGTCTTTTGTGGAACAAAAACGTTTTTGTTCCACGCGATTCCAGGCCCTTCGGCACAAAAACGTCCTCGCCAACACTCCGGTTATTCTTTTCGCCGGTAACTCCCGGTAAGTCGCCCTTCGGCCAGAATATGACCTTTCATGGCCGCTTCCAACTGATTTCTTGTAGCGCCGACCGGCAGGTCGAGCCGCGCGTCGAGAGCGAATAGCTTGAAAACGTAGCGATGCGGCTTGCCGGGCGGCGGGCAGGGACCGCTGTAGCCGCGACGGGCGAAATCATTGGTTCCTTCGCGAACGCCGGCCGGCATCGCGCCACGCGCCGACGCGCCTTCGGGCAAATCCCGCGTGCCGGGCGCGATGTCATAGGCCAGCCAGTGCGTGAAATCCGCGGGAGCATCGGGATCGTGCACCAGGAGGGCCAGGCTCATTGCGCCCGCCGGAGCGGCCTGCCAGGCGATTTGTGGCGACAAGTCTTCCCCGTCGCAGGTGTACCGGCGCGGAATGAGGCCTCCAGGCGCGAAATCGTTGCTCCGCACCTGGAGCACCTGGATCGTCGCGAGCGGAATCGTAGCGCCTGCTGGCCGCTGCGCGGAAGCGGTGCTCAGCCCGGCCACGATCGCGGCCAACAGCCCAGCCTGAAAAATGGCTGGGCCGATGGAGAACGTTTTCCGCGCAAGATGGCTTGGAACGTTTGTTGTCTTCGGATGCATCGATCCATCCCTCCCGGGTAGCCCGTTCGACGTTCCGAACGCCAGCCGCCCACATGCAAGGAGTGAGCCGAAATGATGATACTCTGAGGGAAGTTTGGCCCGCAGCAGAAAAATTTCGGGCCCGGGCGGCCCATTGCAGGAACCGATGACGCAAACGACCATGAGAAAAGTCGAACTCTTCGATACCAGCCTGCGCGATGGCTTGCAGCAGCCGAATCTGGAGATCTCCGTGCCGAACGCCGTGGCCCTGCTGGAGCGCATGGCGGCCTTCGGCGTGCGCTACGCGGAGATTGGTTTTGCCGGAGCCTACCAGTTTGTAAGCGATCTGACCGAAGCTCTGGCTCCTGTCGAGACCGGCGCGATGAAGCTGGCTCTGTTCGGGCGCACGCGCGGCCGAGGCGCCAAAGTCGCCGATTGGCCCGACGTGCAGTTCATGCTGCGCCACAAAGAGCGCATTCCGGCCGCGGTCGTGGTCGTCAAATCGCGGCTGCTCGACGTGGAGCGCTCGCTCGAAACCAGCCCCGAAGAAAATCTGCGCATGGCCTGGGAGACGATCGACTGCCTCCAGTCGCACGGCCTGGAGGTGCTCGTCGATCTGGAGCACGCCATGGATGCGCTCAGCGGCCGCTGCGAGAAGGGCAATCCCTGCGGTGACGATTTCACCCTGCGCACGCGCGACCATTTTCACGCCATCGTCGAACAGTGCGTGCGCCAGCGGGTCAGCCGCATCGTGGTGTGCGACACCAACGGCGGCTCCAGCCCCGAAGAGGTCGCGCAGGCCATCGGCGATCTGGTGCGCGCCTATCCGCAGGCGGGCTTCGGCTTCCACGGCCACACGGATCGCGGCCTGGGCGTGGCCAACACGCGCGCGGCGATTCTGGCCGGCGCGGTGCAGGCGCAGGGCACGTTGATCGGCACCGGCGAACGCTGCGGCAATGTGAATCTGACCACGGTCATCGGCTCGATGCAACTGCGCGGCGAGGCCGAGTTTGTCGCGCCCGAAGCTCTCGCGGGCCTGACCAGTCTGGCCCACTCGGCCTACGCGGCCTTCGCGCTGGAGCCGCCGCACGGCGCGCCCATCGTCGGCGCAGGCGCCTTTGGCACCTGGGCCGGGATGCACGGTTCGAGCGAGCGTAAAAATCCCGGCGCCTATCTCTGGTGCGATCCGGCCTGCGTCGGCGCCAGCCCGATCGTCGGTGTCAATGCGCAGTCGGGCCGGGCCAACATCATGCTGCTCGCCGAGTCGATGGGCCTGCCGCTCAGCTCCGCCCAGGCACAGGCGCTGATCGAGGCGAACGCCGCGATGATCGAGGGCGGCGGCTTTACGGCCAGCGAGGTTTCCTTTCGCCTGGCCTGCATGCGCACCCTGGGCACGCTACGCAACTGGTTTGCCGTGCGAAGCTGGCGGGTCTTCGATGAGTCGGATGAGATCGGCGGCCGTTTTGTGCAGGCCTTCATGTCGCTCGCCGTGGGCGACAACGCCACGGTCTCGATTGCGCGGGCCGAAGGCTCCGGTCCGGTCGATGCGCTCACCAAGGCCATGCGCCACGAACTCGACAAGTGGTACCCGGCGCTCAAAGAGATGCGCCTGGGCACCTTCACCGTGGCCGCGCTCGACGTTTCGGCCCACGACTCGGCCGCGCATGTGCGCGTCACCGTCAGCTTCAACGCCGACGGTCACGAGCCGTGGATCACGGCCGGCGTCAGCAGCGACCTGAATCAGGCCGCGCTGATGGCGATTGTCGACGGCTTTCACTCCTGGCTCCTCAAGCGGTCCGTCGAGGCGGGCGCGTAGACGCATCGCCCGCACAGGGCGCGTCTTCGCCTGCGGCCGCGTGCGCCGCAACTGGCTCGCAGTGGACCATCCGGCAGGCCGTGCGCAATTTGCCCGGCGGCAGGATGCGGATGCTCTTCTGCCTCCGCCTTTTTTCTCTCACGCTCCTGTCGTTTGCGCCGAAGAACAAGGCAGAAGGCTGCATCTTCCCCTCGCGGGTATCTGCGCTTGGCGTT
>JAJYFB010000121.1 GCA_021785495.1 Acidobacteriota bacterium
AGCTATCACATGGAGGTCGATCACTACGACGTCGTCCCGCAGCCCGTCGCCGAAAAGATTCTGGCCAACGCCAAGCGGCCGGTCGAGGAAGAGGAAGAGTAACTGCCTGCGGCTTTAAGCGCGGCTGGGGCTTCCCCGCCGCAAGCGGAAAACCCGGTTGCGCGTTGCGCGTTCGACCGCAGGGGTGAGCGCAGGCAAGAGGCAGGACGATCGTCCGCCCTTTTGCCTGCGCCCGCCGCGGCAAAGTAGATCCGTGCCCAAGCGCAGGCGCTGCGTATCCGCCCTATTTGTTCTCGTTGGCCGTCAGCCGGAAGGTGATGGTTCCCCAGAAGAGCCGCGCGCGCATCTGCACGGGCAGATGGCGCTCGTCGTCGGTATACCAAATCCAGATGTTGCCGCGATTTTTCACCACGCCGGCGTCGGCAACCGGCTGCACGCGAATGGTTTTGAAAACGCCGAGCGGGGTTTTGATCTCTTCGCGGGCCTCGACCTTCATGGTCACCGGAACGGTGCGCGCCGCGTCGGCCACGGGCAGAACAAAGCTGTGGCCCAGCCGGAGCGGCTGTGAGGCGGCATAGAAGATGCCGCTGAGCAGATCGGTCAGGCAGCCGCCAATGGGCTTTTCCACGTGCGTGGTCTGGCCGTTGACCTGATTTTTCTGGTCGAGGATCGATTGGGAGGCGCCGTAGTCCAGCCGCAGGGTAGAGAAGATCTGGCGGCGGCCTTCGGTCGTCTGCTTGTTGAAGTCGTAGCTGCAGCCGCGTTGAAGGTCGAAGTCTGATTGGAAGCGGTCGGAAACATGGAAAAGCAGATTGATGGCGCCGACGGTATCGGCCGAGGCCGAGATGCGCTCGCGGCCGCCTGCGGCCTCAAAGCGAACCACCGCAACGCCGGCCGGAAAAACGCGCCAATCGACGCTGTAGGTGAGGGTTTGGCGCTGGGGAAAGCTGAAGCCCGGCTGGGGTGGCGCCAGCGTGACAATCTGCTGGCCCCAGGCCGAGGCGGCCAGAGCGAAAATGCAAAAAAGGCGGATGGCACTCGCGCGTGTCTTCAAGATGCGGCGCGCTCCTTATGCTTTCGATCGGTGCGGTTTATCCGGACTTCATGAATCCGGAAGAGGTTCAGTGGGGCAGGCGCAGAAACAATTCCAGCGCAGGCCGCAGAAACAGCAGGCTCAGGTACAGCAACGCCACCCCTATTGCAGCATTGTACTCGCGATGCTTGAGATAAAGCTCCGGCGCAAAACCGCCTCCGCCCCCATCGTTCCTGGCCGCATCGCGCGCTTCCGCGCTGCGATGCTCCGGCCGGACCGGGATCAGGCGCGGAAGCAGCCGCGGAACACGGCGGCAATACGTGTCGAAGCCGGCAAATGTGGCGCGCAGAAACGCCTCTTCCGAGGCAATCACGGGAATGTAGATGACGGCGAAGCCCACGGCCAGCACCACGGCCAGCAGCCAACTGACGAGCGCCACGGCAAAGCCGAAGGCGATCAGCATCGAGCCCAGGTAAAGCGGGTTGCGCGTGTAGGCGTAGGGGCCGGTCACGGTCAGTTCGCGATTCTTTTTGACCGTGCCCGAGGCGGCGGCGCGCAGCATCAATCCGGGCAGAACCAGCAGAAGGCTCCAGGCGATGGCCTGCGGATGCGCGGGACGACGAACGATCTCGAAGAGATACAAAGCCGCGGTCGCAAAACCCAGCGGCACGCGCATGCGCCGCGCCAGCCTCTGCCACGATTGCATCGCGCCGCTCTGGGGTTGTATAGCGCAGGGAATCATGCGGGCTCAACCTCAACCGGCAATGTGTACGCGAGAATCAGGACCATTTTTTTCATCGGGAACCGCAACCATCCATTCTTTCGCCCGCCTTGCAAGCTGGGCGCAAAGTCAAATCATAATCGCGGCCAGCGGCGGCAGGCTACAGCCGCGGATTCTTTTCGCGCCATGAATTTTTCGCACCATGGCCTGGAGCGAGTTTTCGACCGGGCCGCCTGCGCGGTCAGGATTGCGCAAGCTCGGCCAGCAGTTCGCCGGCTGCGCGCAGCACATCTTCCGGCGAAATTGTCAGCAGACCGGCCTCGGGAGCCGAGCGCCGGGTGTGATCGCGGCGGCTGGCCGGGCTGCGCAGAACGCGGGCGCGCGCGCCGTAAGGACCATTGCGGCCGGGATCGGTGGGACCGTAGAGACCGACTACAGGCCGGCCCAGCGCACAGGCCAAGTGCAGCGGCCCCGTGTCACCGCCCACGCAGAGGGCCATGCGGCGGGTGAGTGCGATCAACTGCGCGAGGGGGACCGCAACCGGAGTGGCCGCGCCGCCAGAGGCAACGATTTCCGCCAGCGATTCCTCGCCGGGGCCGGCGTTGATCAGGACCGCGAAACCGCGCTCGGCCAGCCCCCGGGCCACGGCCGCATACCGATCGGGAGGCCAGCGTTTGGCGCCCCAGCCCGCGCCCGGCAGCAACAGCGCAAGCGGTCGGTCGCCGGCGCGCTCAGACAGCCACGCCTCGCACCAGGCTTCGGCCTCGGGATCAATGGGCAACCGCGGCGCAAGCGCTTGCAGCGTATCGCCGGCCACGGCCGAGGCCAGCTCCACATCCTGCTCGATCACGTGCGCGCCTTCGGTCGCGATGCGCTCGGTCGAGAACCACCGGGCGGGCCACTCGCGGGGCCGCGCCTCGCCGATACGCCGCGGGCAGCCGCTCAGGCGCGCGATAACGGCCGAGCGGATGGAACCCTGCAGGTCGAGCACCGCGTCGTAACGCGCCGCGCGCAGTTGGCTGCGTAGCGCGCCGATCTGCCGCAGCGTCGCGGGACTGAACGGGCGGCGTTTCCAGTCGCGCACGGGAGCCAGGTGCAGCCGGTCGATGAGGGGCGGTTGGAGGGGCATCTGCGCGCCGCCTTGGCCGCCGGCTTCCGCCTCCTGAGCCGCGATCCCCAGGGGCTCGCCCCTTGCGCTCTGCTCCCTGTCCCCCGCGGCCAACAGCGCCTGCCAGCGCGGATCGACGACCCAGCCAATCCGCCAGCCGGGATGGGCACGGCGCAGCGCCGTCACGGCCGGCAGCGCATGGAGAATATCGCCCATGGCTCCAAGGCGAACGACAAGGAGGCGAAAGCTGGACTGCGTATGCAAGCCTTCATTTTCGCATAGACTCGGCCACTCCTGAACAAGGCTGAAATGCAAAGCCCGCGCCGCATATATTCTGTAGTGTGACTGCCCAAGCGAACGCGTGCGCAGGAAAGCCGTGGCGACAAGTCTCTCTGCTTTCCATATTGCGATGGCTGGCGCTGTGCGCCGCCGGGCTGTGGCTGCTGGGCGCGCTGCTGCTGGTGGCGCTCAAGTGGATCGACCCGCCGACGACGACCGTGCAAATCGAGCGGCGCGCCGAGGCTTGGCTGCATCACCGGCCGTACCGCAAACGCTATCAGTTCGTGCCCCTCGGCCAGATCGCGCCGAATCTTCAGCACGCCTTTATCGCCGCCGAGGACGCGCGCTTCTACACGCACCACGGCTTTGACTGGCAGGCCATCGAGATCGCCGCGCAGGAGGATATGCAGGGCGGACGCCGGCTGCGCGGCGGTTCGACGCTTACGCAGCAACTGGTGAAAAATCTCCTGCTCGGCACCGAACGCTCCTATCTGCGCAAGGGCGTCGAGTTCACGCTGGTTCCGGTGGCCGAGTTCGTCCTTGGCAAGCAGCGCATTCTGGAGCTTTATCTGAATGTGGTCGAACTGGGGCCGTGCATCTACGGCGTGGAGGCCGCCAGCCGCGCCTGGTACGGACGCCCGGCCTCCCGGCTCGATCGCGATCAGGCGTCGCGATTGGCGGCCATTCTGCCGCAGCCGCTCAAGCGAAGGCCCGAACGGATGGATCGTTACAGTCGGATCATCCTGACGCGAATGCGGCAGATGGGCTGGTAGACAACGGCTGCGCACCGTCTTCTTCAACAGTAGGCGCCGCGCTTGCCGCCGCTCTCTGACTGCCCCTCGCCCGAGCGGCTGAATCGCCCGGCCAAGGCCGATCTTGCGCTGCCGGCAGCGCAAGATTGTTATGATCCTGAGAGAAAAACATGGCGAGTCCAAAGAAAATGCGTTTCATGGCCGCGATGGCGCGGAGAATCGGCGATTTTGCCGGCCAGCCCGATCCCCTGCCGGTCGAACCCCGCTCCACGCGCGTCGCCACGCTCTACTGGGCGCTCTTTGGTTTTGTCCTCCTGGCCCTCCTGGCGCCGATCTGGATCGTTCGCGATCCGGGCATGGTCGATTATCCCAACCATCTGGCCCGCTGCTACATCCTGGCCCACTATCACGACTCGCCGGTTTGGGCCGAGCGGTACATCCTGGTGCGCGCGCCGCGGCCCAACCTCGCCATGGAGCTGTGCGTCGTCCCGCTGGAGCGCATCGTTCCGCTTGCGGCGAGCGGCAAGATCTTTCTCTCCCTTTCGGCGCTGCTCTTTGCCTTGGGATGCTTCGGCATCGGCCGCTACGCATGCGGAAAACCGAGCTGGCTGTCGCTACCCGTCGCCTTCACCTTCTACAACTCCACGCTCTTCTGGGGATTTGCGAATTATCTCTTCGGCGTGGGCGTTTTTCTCTGCTCTTTTGCCTATTGGCTTCACATTCATAAGAGAATGCGGCTGATGCACCTCGCCGTCTGCGGATTGCTCGGCTTGGCCTGTTTTTACGCGCATCTCTCGTCGTTTGTCTTCTTCGCCGCAGCCTGCTGTCTGCTTGCGTTGGGAGAGTACTGGCACGAACGAAAGCTTGCGCCCCTGCTTCGCAAGACCGCATGGATTCTCGTCCCGTGCGGCGCGATGTTCGCTTATATGCGGCATGGCGGCCAGACCGGGCGCATCGCATGGTCAAGCGCATCGCAAAAGCTTACGCAGTTGTTTGGCCCGATCCGCGCCTATCACCCGGCCTTTGATGGGCTGGCCGCGGCCGTATTTCTCGTCTGTTTTGCCGTGCTTTTTCGTCGAGCAGTTCGGAGGCCCATCCTGATCGTCGGCCTGGCCTTTTTGCTTCTCTATTTTGTCCTGCCCGATTCGGCGTTTACCGGAACCTCGGCCGACGCGCGTTTTCTGCTTCCGGCCTTCGTTCTTTTGGCGCTCTCGATCGCTCCGCGCTGGGGACGGGCGCAAACGATCGCGCTGGGCGTTCTTCTGGCTGTTCAATTCATCCGTCAGGCGGTAGTGCTCGGCGACTGGGAGAAGATCAGCGCAACCACGGAGCAGGTCATTGCACTGGGCGACCATCTTCCGGAAAATGCGCGCATCTACGCCGTGCGTCCGGTGGACCAGAATCAGCCGGACGGCAAGTTTACGCGCGGCTACATCCACGCGATCGAAGCGTGGACGATTTCACATCATGCCGACATCGACACGTTCTTCGCCCTTGCCGGCCAGCAGCCGCTGGAGTTTCGCCACCCGCGGTGCGAAGAGATCGCAGCCCCGTCCTGCCTGGCGCAGTACGACTACGTTTGGACGTATGATCCGCCCCAGCCAACGCTCGACTCTCTTCGCAACGTCGCAATCGCGCAGTCCTCGTGGAACGGCGTTGTCTTGTGGCGGGTGAATCGGCAGGGCCGCTGAGGCGCGGAGAAGAAACGATCCATGCGCCAGCCGTTGCGCCGGAAGGCACCGGCCGCGGCTTCGGATCGTATTCGTTCTGCGGGGTTTACACTAGGTGTGTGGAACAGAATGAGCCGGTTTCGACGGGGAGGCCGCAATCGCCCGCGCTACGCTTTGTCGTGGCCGCGCTGATTGTGCGCGATCGCGAGGTGCTGATCGGCCAGCGCCGCGAGGATCAGCCGATGGGCGCGCTCTGGGAGTTTCCCGGCGGCAAGATCGAGCCCGGCGAAAGTCCCGAACAGGCCCTGGTCCGCGAACTGACCGAGGAACTGGGCATCCGCGCCGAGATCGGTCCCGCCATCACGCGCATTCGCCATCATTATCGCCGCGGCGGCGCCGTGGATCTGCGCTTCTTTGCCGTGCGCACCTTTCATGGCGAGATCGAAAACCGCATCTATCAGCAGGTGCGCTGGGTCAAATTCGAGGATCTGCCCGGCTACGATTTTCTCGCCGCCGATCGCGGCCTGGTGAAAAATCTGGCGGCGGGCAAGCTGTTGTGAAGCCAGCGCGCCGCACCCGGCCTGCTGAACGGCCGCACTGTGTCGGCGATCATCGCGTGACGTGGAAGGTCCGGCTCCAGCGGGTTCCCGTGAAGAAATGCGTGGCCACGTGCATCATCCAGCTCAGCCGCGCGCCCAGGCCGGTCTGCTCATAGGCGTCTTCCGACGACTTGAACGACCAGTAGTTGAACAGCGGGCGGCCCACGATGTTCTGCCGCGGAACAAAGCCCCAGTAGCGCGAGTCGAGGCTGTTGTGGCGATTGTCGCCCATCATGAAATACATGCCCGGCGGCACGACGAGATCGCCGTTCACGACGTGGCCAGGCTCATCGACCGCCCAGCTCTCCGTGGCGGCGCCGCTCGGCGCATCGGCCGGCGGAATGGAGGGAAATTCGTCGAGAAAGACCCGGTCCATGGCCAGCCCCGGATCGTCGGAGCCGTCCCGTGGCTTCGGCTGCGCCACGCCGTTGATGTAGACGATGCCATCGCGCAGATGGATGTGGTCGCCGGGCGCGCCGATCAGTCGCTTGACAAGGAAAAAATACTGCGGATTGCCGTCGGCGTCCAGTTGTGGCTCGGCGACCGGCTTGATGAAGACGACAATGTCGCCCCGGCGCGGCGCGCGATAGCGCTCGAGCGGCATCCATTGGGCCGGCGGAGCCAAGGTGATGCGATCCACAATCAGATGGTCGCCCACAAGCAGCGTCTTTTCCATCGATCCCGAGGGAATGACGAAGTTCTGCGCCAGAAAGGTGAGAATGTAGAGGCCCACCACCAGGACCGAGCAGATGCCGGCCAGCGCCTCGAACGGAGTCTCTTCGATTTTTCCCGGAGCGGCCTGAACGTGCCCGGCTGGCGCTTCGTCAACGGCTTGCGTGTTTTTCTTCGTCATTCTGTCGCTCTACAGCGGATTTTGCAAATTTCACCCGGATTTCTCGCTAACGCACGACGTGAAAGATGCGTTCCCAGCGAGCGAAACCTTCGATTTTCGCGACCATGGCCCGCTCGTGTCCGAGTCTATCATCCGCGGGCCCTTGCGCCGAGGCTTGCAAGCCCTGCGCGGCCGCGTCGGGCGCGGAACGGTTGAGCGAGAAGTAGACCACCAGCGGGCGGCCGGCGAACTCCGTGCGCGGAACAAATCCCCAGTAGCGGGAATCGAGGCTGTGATTGCGATTGTCGCCCAGCACGAAGTATTCGCCGGCGGGCACGGTCAGCTCGCCGGCGTGCGTCCGTTGCTGCATCTGCCGCCACCACTCGGGATCGACCTGGGGGCCGGGGTAGATTTTTCCGGGAAACTCGCCGCCTCCGGCCGCGGGCGGCGCGGAATCGAAGAAGACGTAGGGCTCGCGCAGGGCGACGCCGTTCACAAAGACCTTTCCGCCGGCGATGCGCAGCCGGTCGCCGGGCACGCCGATCACGCGCTTGATGAGCATGGGCGGATAGGGATGACGAAAGATGGCGATGTCGCCGCGCGCCGGGGCGCGATAGGGAAGCAGCCAGCGCCCAATCGGCCCCGGCGTTGCATAAATTTGTTTGTCGAAGAGCAGGAAATCACCCACCAGCAGCGTATGCTCCATGCTTTCCGACGGGATAAGCAGCGGCTGCACCACGAACGTGACAACGAACAGAGCCGCCACGATGGTTTGCAGCAGTGAGCCCAGCGCCTGCCAAAGCGTGGGCCTGTGCGCCGACGCTTCGGCCGATGAGCCGGCAGGCAAGGTGGGCTCTGTCTGGGCTTCGGGCTTTTCGATGGGATCGTTCATACGGACGGGGGCTCTCCATCGGGAACGTCCCTCTCTGCAGTGCGCGCAGTCGCGCCGCTTGCGCCGAGGGCTTCCAGCCGCTCCAGAGCGCGGCGCGCGGCGTCCTGTTCGGCCAGCTTTTTGGTGCGGCCCGTGCCGCGCGCCAGCGGATCGCCCCGCGCTCCGTCCTCGCCCTTGATGCGCACTTCGACAAGAAACCGCTTGTGATGGTCGGGGCCGCTTTCGCTCTTGAGCCGATAGACGGGAGAGCCGGCGTGCGCAGCCTGCAACCGCTCCTGCAGCGCCGATTTGTAATTGCCCAGCGCGGCGCCGGAGCGCAGGTCGCGGGCCAGTTGTTCGGCGGCCTCACCCATCACAAAGCGGCGCGCAAAGCGCCTTGCCGCCTCCAGGCCGCCGTCAAGATAGAGCGCTCCCATCACCGCTTCCATTGAGTTCGAGAGCACGGTGGCTTTGTGCCGCAGGCCGCTGCGCTCCTCGCCGCGGCTCAGCCGCAGGTAGCCGCCGAGGCCGGCCGCTTCGGCCACCTGCGCCATGTGCTGGCGGCTCACCAGGCCGGCGCGGACGCGCGTCAACTCGCCCTCGCGCCACTCCGGGTGCATCGCGTAGAGCGCCTCGGCCACCACCAGGCTCAGCACCGCGTCGCCCAGAAACTCCAGCCGCTCGTTATCCTCTGGCGCGGACGCCGCCTGGACGCCGCCGCCGGTCTGCGCCTGCTCGTGCGTCAGCGAGCGGTGCGTCAGCGCGCACTCCAGCAGCCCGGGATGTGAAAACCGGTAGCAAAGAACCTGTTCGAGTTCGCTCAGCCGGCTCTGCGCAGCCATTCCCTTCACTCGCCCCCACTCTTATTGTGACGCAGGGCCATGCCGCAGTGCTCGACCGAAGACAACCGCGCTTACGGCTGCGGCTGCGGACTTGCTGTATTTTGCGGCGTTTGCGCAGAGGGCGGAGCCGCGCCCTTGTCCGGCTCCGCATCGCCGGCCTCCGCGTCGCAGCTCTGGCTGCCGACGGCGTAAGCCTTCTTGACACCGCGCTCGGCGGCCAGGCGCGTGTCAAGCCGGCCGTCGCGCGAGGCAAGCGCCTCCTGGTACTCGGCCACGGCCGCCGCGCGATTGCACTGCATGTCGAGCACGCGACCCAGGTAAATGTGCGACCAGGCCAGCAGCCGCTGGTCCTTGCTGGCAGCAAGCGTCTTTTGAAATTGCGCCACGGCTGCGTCCACACTTTGTTCGATCGCATCGTCCGATTCGCCCGGATGGACGTTCAGCAGATCGGCCCGCGCCAGAATGAAATGCGCTCGCGCCGCATCGGCTGCGCTGGAGCCGGTGGCGGCCAGCGTCTTGTTGGCGATGGCCATCGCTCCGGCCACGTCCCCGTTGGCAAGCCGCGCCTCGGCCAGGTCGAGGCCGGTAAGTGGTCGCGGTTGGCTGCGCTCGAGCACCTCTTCGTCGGCCCGCGGATCAAA
>JAJYFB010000122.1 GCA_021785495.1 Acidobacteriota bacterium
TGTACGGACGTCGCGGCACGCTGCGGGAAAACCATCCCGCCAAGCGCCATCCAAGTTTGCCGGTGACCATACTGCGAGGGATCACCCGTTCCCATCCCGAACACGGAAGTTAAGCCTCGCTGGGCCGATGGTACTGCACGGGTAACTGTGTGGGAGATTAGGTGATCGCCGGCATTAATTCATCAAAAGCCCATCCCTGCGGGGATGGGCTTTTGCATTCTGGCTAGATTCCTACCGCTCTATTCGTAAACAGAAATACTTCAGTCGCTGAGCCGGCAGGCGTACCGGCCGCGTCGCGTTCGAGCAGCCCGTGAGCGTTCATCTTGCGCAGGTCGTAACGGAGTTGATTGATCGTATCCCTCCGGCGGGTGTCGTGAATTTTGATGCCGGGAACTATTCGTATTGCTTGACGAAGGCGTTCTTCCAGTAGGCGCGGAAGATGATGCGATACGAACCCCGGAAGCGCCGCTCTTACTTGAACTCCGCTGGTGCGAAACTGTGCGGAGCGGTCACGGCGGCGTTCAACTCGTTGCCGGCCTCGTGCATGGTTTTGCCGCGGATGGCGCTTGTCACGGCGGCGTCCATCATCAGCTCGGCGAAGCGGCGCGTCGCCTGGTCGAGAGCGGCGATGGCCTGGGCAATGGCTTGCAACTCCGTTCCCTGCCGGACCACCGTCAGCCGATCGCGCGCGGCGGCGATCGCGGCCTGCTCCTCGGCGCTCAACTGGTTCCAGGCCGGGCTTTGCGGCGCTTTAACGACGGCCGCGAGAATCGCATCGGCCTCGTTGCGCGCGTCGACGAGCAGCCGCCGGGCGAAGTCCTCTTCGGCGTGGTCGAAGGAGTCGAGAATCATCGTTTCAACCTGTTCGTCGGTGAGGCCGTAGGTCGGCTTGACGTCGATCTCCGCCGCCTTGCCGCTGCGCTGCTCGCGCGCGGTGACGTGCAGAATGCCGTCGGCGTCGATGAGAAAGCGAACCTCGATGCGCGGCAGCCCGGCAGCCATGGGCGGAATGCCCTTGAGGTCAAAGCGCGCCAGCGAGCGGCAATCGCCGGCCAGTTCGCGCTCGCCCTGCATCACGTGAATGGCGACGTTTGTCTGGCCGTCGACGCCGGTGGTGAAGTGCTCGGTGGCCGAGGCGGGAATGGTCGAGTTGCGCTGAATGATGCGCGCCACGGCGCCGCCCAGCGATTCGATGCCGAGCGAAAGCGGCGTCACGTCGAGCAGCAGCATCTCGCTCGCGGCTTCGGTCGCGCCGGCCAGGATGCCCGCCTGCACGGCCGCGCCCAGCGCCACCACTTCGTCGGGATTCAGCTCGGTGTGCGGCTTTTTGCCGCGCGCGCCCAGGCCGAACAGCTCGTCCACCAGCGCGCGCACGGCCGGAATGCGCGTGGAGCCGCCGACGAGCACCACCTCGTCGATCTGTTCCGGCGCCAGGCCGGCGTCGGCCAGCGCCTGTTTGCAGGGCGCCATCGTGCGCTGAAGCACCGGCTCGATCAGCATCTCGAAGACGGCGCGGGGAATCTCGCGCTGATAGCGATCGCCGTTCGGCAGCTCGATGTCGAACGGCGCCGACGGTTCGGTGGAAAGCCGGATCTTGGCGTCGATGGCGGCCTTGCGCAGGGCCTGCACCGCGCCCGGGTGCGCGCGCAGATCGACGCCGTGTTCGGCGTGAATCTCGTCGAGCGCGACGGCAAGAAGAAGCTGGTCGATGTCGTCGCCGCCCAGGTGCGTATCGCCGTTGGTCGATTGCACCTCGAAGATGCCGTCGCGCAGTTTGAGGATGGAAATGTCGAAGGTACCGCCGCCGAGGTCATACACGGCGATGACGCCTTCTTGGGCGCGATCCAGTCCGTAGGCGAGCGCGGCCGCCGTGGGCTCGTTGACCAGGCGCAGAACGTCGAGGCCCGCCATGCGGCCGGCGTCCTTGGTCGCCTGCCGCTGCGCGTCGTTGAAGTAAGCCGGCACGGTAAGGACCGCCTGCTTGACCGGCGCGCCGAAGAACCGCTCGGCATTGCGCTTGAGCTGGCGCAAAACGTAGGCGGAGATTTCCGGCGGGGTGAAGCGCATCTCGCCAAGCTGGATGCGCGGGACTTCGCCGTCCTCCACGTCATCTGCCAACCGGAAGGGAACGTACTTTCGCTCCGCGCGCACCTCGTCGAGGCTGCGGCCCATCAGCCGCTTGACTGAGTAGATCGCCCGCTCTGGAGTTTCGATGAGCGCCCGGCGCGCGCTGTTGCCCACCGTGACCGTGGGCCGTCCGCCCTCGGCGGGCAGTGGATCGAGCGCGACCACCGATGGCACAAGCGGCGAGCCATCGACGCCGGGAATGACCACGGGTTTTGCGTCCTCCATGTACGCGACCAGGGAGTTCGTGGTGCCCAGGTCGATGCCAACTACGTGTCCTTCCGCCATCGTCGTATTTCGTCTCCCCGCCTCTGGGCGTGCCGCGCCAAAATCGATGCGTCTTCCGCAGACCTTCCATCTTCGCCAGTTTTGCCGCTCAATCTTTCAGAATCTCGTTCACGTCGCGGAGCAGGTTGCTCAAAAAGCGCCGACGGTCGAGCAGCGCCACCAGTTCGCGCTGCGCTGCAGTCCGCGCGGCGGCATCGCCCGCATCCCAGCGCGTCCATTGCTCGCGCATCTGGCAGTCTACAGCCTCGACCCTACCGGCATTCCATTTTCTTGCCTGCCGCAGAGTCTCCTCAAGTTCGGCGTTCCGCTGGCCGGCCTTTTTCGCCGCGCGCATCTCGTCAAGCTGCATATTCAACTCGAAGACCTCTTCGAGCAGATTCGTTTTCTGGTCGAGTGCGCGTGAGGCGTCGGCGGGCGCGCCCATTTCGACGCCCTCCAGCTTGAGCAGATATTCCGTGCGGCGCAGCGGATCCTTGAGCGTGCGATAGGCGTCGTTGACCAGCGCCGTGTCGGCCAGGCTCCACTGTTTCTCGCTTGCGCTGGCGCGGACAAAGCGGTCGGGATGAAGCTGACGGCTGAGGCGGTGAAACGCGCGCTCCAGAGCGGCAAGGTCGAGATTCAGGCGGCGCTCGATGCCAAAGACGGAGAAAAAATCGCCCGTGGACGGCGGCTGAATCTTGCTGCAATCCGGGCAAAAGAGCGTGGACTCGTTGTGCGCCACTGAACAGGACCAGCAGGCGACCGGAACGGCGCTATCGAGAACTTTCAGCATGGATCGACCTTCAGGCGGAGCGAATCAAGCGGAGTAAGCGACGTTGACGGCGTCAGCGCCGTTGGCTGGCCGATCGCCAGCGTCTGCGCTGTGCGCCGCCTTCTTCTTGCCGCAGAGTTGCGATGAGACGGCAAAACATTAAGCCGAAAACGAGGTTCCGCAGCCGCAGGAGCGCGTCGAGTTCGGGTTGTTGAATTTGAAGCCCTGCCGCATCAGCGTCTCTTCATAGTCGAGTTCGATGCCGTTCAGGTAGACGAAGCTCTTGGGATCGACGAAGACGCGCACGTCGTCGAAGGGGAAGACGCGGTCGCGCTCGCGGGGATGGGCGTCGAAGGCGATCGCGTAAGAAAGCCCCGAGCAGCCGCCGCCCTTCACGCCCAGGCGCATGCCGGCCTCGCCGGCTGCAAGGCCTTCCTTGGCCAGCAAGGCGCGAATGCGCGCCACGGCCTTCGGCGTGACGTGAATGCCTTGCGCAGGAGGCTGTGGCGCGGCCGCTTGCGCCTCCGCCACGGCAGCTTCCTGCGCGGTTTTCGCTTCGAGCGTAACCATCTCAGCCATTGCGTCCTCTCCTTACTTCACCTGCTCGGCAGCCGCCGGCTCGTCGAGGTTGTTTTTCTTGCGCCAGTCGCCGATTGCGGCGCGAATCGCGTCCTCGGCCAGCACCGAGCAGTGAATCTTGACCGGCGGCAGCGCGAGTTCCTTCACGATCTCCGTGTTTTTGATCTTCAAGGCGTCGTCGATGGTGCGGCCCTTGATCCACTCGGTGGCCAGCGACGAGCTGGCGATGGCCGAGCCGCAGCCAAAGGTCTTGAACTTGGCTTCTTCGATGACCTGCGTCGCCGGATTGACCTTGATCTGCAGGCGCATCACGTCGCCGCACTCGGGCGCACCCACCAGCCCCGTGCCCACCTCGGCCGCGCTCTTGTCGAGTGTGCCCACATTTCGCGGATTGTTGTAGTGATCCACCACTTTGTCGCTGTATGCCATTGCCTCTGTTCCTTGATGAGCGGTTGTCGAAGGCTCGTTTCCAGTCTCCTGGTCCCTCAGTCCCTTGGTCCCTAGTCCCTAGTCCCTAGTCCCTGCTTTATCCCACTCCATCCTGCTCAGGTCCACGCCGTCCTTCACCATCTCGTAGAGCGGCGAAAGCTCACGCAGGCGGCGCACCACCTGGATGGTTTTGGCGGCCACGTAATCGACCTCGGCCTCGGTGGTGAATCGGCCCAAGCCGAAACGAATGCTGCTGTGCGCCACTTCGTCGCCCAGGCCCAGAGCCTTGAGCACATACGAAGGTTCCAGCGTGGCCGAGGTGCAGGCCGAGCCGCTGGAAACGGCCACGTCGTCGATGCCCATCAGCAGCGATTCGCCTTCGACGTAGAGAAAGCTCATGTTCAGATTGCCCGACAGCCGGTGCTCCATCGAGCCGTTCACCTGCACGTAGTCCAGTCCGGCTTCGAGCTTGGCCTTGAGCCGGTCGCGCAAGCACTGCGTGCGGCTGGCCTCTTGGAGTAAATTCTCGCCAGCCAATTCGCACGCCTTGCCAAGGCCGACAATGCCCGGAACATTCAGCGTGCCGCTGCGCATGCCGCGTTCGTGGCCTCCGCCGTCAATCTCGGCGGCCAGTTGCACGCGCGGATTGCGGCGGCGTACATAGAGCGCGCCCACGCCCTTCGGTCCGTAGATTTTGTGCGCCGAGATCGAGGCCAGATCGACAAAATCGTCGATCACGTGGAAGGGAACCTTGCCCACGGCCTGCACCGCGTCGGTGTGAAAGAGCACGCCGCGCTCGTGGCAGATTTGGCCGATCTCGCGAATGGGCTGGAGGACGCCAATCTCGTTGTTGGCGGCCATGATCGAGACCAGAATCGTCTTGTCGTCGATGGCGCGCCGTACGTCGTCGAGATCGACGATGCCGTCGGCTTTGACGGGCAGAAAAGTCACGCGACAGCCGCGCCTTTCCAGCCGCTTGCAGGTGTCGAGCACCGCCTTGTGCTCGGTGGCCTGCGTCACGATGTGATGGCCGCGCTCGCGATACATCTCGGCGATGCCCTTGATCGCCAGGTTGTCGCTCTCGGTGGCGCCGGAGGTGAAGACAATCTCTTTGGCCGTCGCGCCAATGAGATGGGCGACCTGCTCGCGCGCCGCATCGACGGCCCGCTCGGCCTCCCAGCCAAAGGAATGGTTGCGGCTGGCCGCGTTGCCGAACTTCGTCGTCAGCCAGGGCATCATCGCCTCCAGCACGCGCGGATCGAGCGGCGTGGTGGCCTGGTTGTCCATGTAGATCGGCAGCTTGACTCCAGCCGCGTCGATCTTCTGCTCGTTGTCTTCATCCATCGCGTTGTTCCTTTCTCGGCGGAGTCAGCGGCGTTTGTTCGTGACCCAATCAATCGGCGCGGAACTTGAAGCCCCATCCAGCCAAGTGAAGAGGCACGTGTCTCTCCACAGCGAGCCGGGGCGACGAGCAAACGAACTCCGCTCACCCCGCTCAACCCGTTCTACCCCGTCAACGTCACCAGATCGCTTCCTTCTTGCCCTTTGGCCTCAGCCGGCTCCCTTTCGGCCAGATCGTAGATGCTGATGCTCTTGAGCACTCCGGCGATGGTCTCGTTCACTCGCGCCAGCGGCTCCCGGATGGTGCAATTCGAGGTCAGCTCGCACGACTTGGTCCCCTTGACGCAGGAGGTGATGAACAGCGGGCCGTCGATGGCGCGAATCACCTCGAAGGCCGAGATCTCGCGCGGATTGCGGGCCAGCGCGTAGCCGCCGTTCATGCCGGCCGTCGAACGCAGCAAGCCCACCTTCGTCAGCCGCTGCAAAATCTTGGCCAGCAGTTGCGCCGGGATTCCGTAGGCATCGGCCACATCCTTCGCGCTCAAGGCGGCGGTCTTCGGGTGTTCGGCCAAAAACTTGAGCGCCATCAGCCCGTAATCCGCTTTTTTGGTGAGCTTGAGCATGGAATATGCGACTGGAAAAGTCCGTATTTAGTATACGACCGTGCTTGTCCGGCTTTCAAGTGCGGGAACGTTGCGCCCAGGGGCGGCGGCGGCGTCCACGCCGCCCGTCAAGTCGCTGTCGGCTCCATTCCTCCGGCAAATGGATGATTCACAATGGCTTTTCGCAGCAGGAACGCTTGCCGGGAATTTGCCTTCGCTGACCTACTCTTGAAATCAACCAGAGAAACAACGGAAAACAACGCGCCGGGCGATGGGCAGAACCCTCCCCCTTGCGGCTGCGGGCCTCGTCTGCTTTTTCCTCCGATTCGGCAGACGAGACCCAAGCGGCAGAACCGGGCCGCAGCGATGGACGGCGCATAAGCGCGCACGGCGGAGGATAGCGAAGTCCTCCTGCCGTGCGCGCAGCCGATTTGTTTCTCCGTTGGGCGGCGATCCACCGGATGCCTGGACCGGAACCACGGCAACATCCGGGCTTGAGCGCCGCTCGGGGCCATGCGCGGCCGGCCAGGCAGAGGCTTTGCCGGCTCGCGCAGGATGCACACCTGCCGACGCAGCGCGCACGCACACCAACCATCTCCGCCGCAACAGCAAACGCGGCGCGAAGGAGTCTTGAGCCATGAATCTTTTTGCAAACATCTGGAAGCAGCCGAAGACCTCGGCGGCGGGAGTTCTGATTGCGGTGGTTACCATTGCCGGCGTGCTCGCGCAGCAGGGCATCACCTTCGGCAAGGCGGGAACCGGGACGGTGGTCTCGCTGGCGAGCGCGCTGGCGACGGCGCTTCTCGGCCTTTTGGCCAGCGATCCCGAAGCGGCAGGCGGCCAAAAGCCCACTGCCGGCGGCGGACCATCCACCGGAGGCGGCAAGCAGTCAACCGCCGACACGAAGCGGCTGGGAACGGCCCGGTTTGGCGTGTGGATGCTGATTACCTTGCTGATTCCGCTGCCGTGGATGGAAGGCTGCACCGCGAAGAGCGTGGCCCAGCAGATTGTGAACTGGACGCCGACGCTTACAAGCGCCGTCGCGACGGTGGACTCGACGGCGGCGTTGCTCGCGCCCGCCGACGCGGCGGCCTTTGTGGCGGCTACCAGCGGCTTCGATGCCGCTTCCCAGTTGCTGGTCACGCAGGCCAAGGCGTATCTCGCCAATCCTTCGGCAAGCGTGCTCGCCCAGCTACAGACGCAGGTGGTCACCTTCCAGCAGCAGGCGAGCGTGGCGCTTCTCAATGCGGCAAAGATCGTCAATCCTTCGAGCCAGGCCCATGCGATGGCGACGATTCAGGCCGTAGCGACGATCGCGAACACGATCCTCGCTTTGGTGGCCTCGATCTCGAGCAAATCAGCGGTTCAAAAGATGTCCGCGCAGACGGGCGTCAAGCTGGCCATGCTGCGGCCGTATCTCGACGAGAACCGCTCGGCCCGGATCGTCGCGGCGCATTATCGTGAACCGTTGACGCTGGCCCGCACGCAGGTGGCCGCGACCGAGCAGGCCGAGATGCAGGCCGGCTTCTGAGAGAAAAAACGCTGACAAGAAGAAGCCGCGCTCAGGGCAGGGATTGCGTCAAGGACGCACCCTGCCGCGGAAGCGCTCGTCCTCGCCGCAAGCAGTCTTTGCAAGCAATCTCCGCAAGAAAAGTCTTCCGCCCGGAAACGGAAGCGCCCTCTATACGTTGGCTTCCTTCGTTTCGCCCAGCTTCAGTTGGACAGTCATGCGGTGTTGGCCGCGCACGAGGGTGACGCTGACCGTGTCGCCTACCTGGTGCTTGTCCATCAGGGCATTGATCTCCTGCGGAGTCTGGACCGGATGGCCGTCGATGGCGACAATCAGGTCGCCGCCCAGCATGATCGGGATGTTGCCCACGTAAGCCTGCTCCGTGCCGCCGCGCAGGCCGGCCCGTTCGGCGGCGCTGCCGGGCAGCACGCGCTGGATCAGCACACCGGAGTCGGCGGCCAAGCCCATCTGCTGCGCCAGGTCCGGGCCGATGGCGAACGAAGTGATGCCCAGAACCGGCCGCCGCACGCGCCCATAGCGCAGCAGGTCCGCCAGCACCGCCTTGGCCGTGTTGATGGGAATGGCGAAGCCAATGCCCGAACTCTGGTCGGCTCCGTTTGAGGCGATCATCGTGTTGATGCCGATCACCTCGCCGCTCGAATTGAGCAGCGGCCCGCCGGAGTTGCCCGGATTGATGGCCGCGTCGGTCTGGATCGCGTCTTCGATCGGCGCTCCGCTCTCGCTCTTGATTGGCCGGATGGCGCTGATGATGCCGTGCGTCATGGTGCCCGCCAGTCCAAAGGGATTGCCGATGGCGTAGACCTCCTGGCCCACGCTGAGCTGCGAAGAGTCGGCCAGCGTCACCGGTTGCAGGTTGGGCGCGTCGATCTGCAAAAGTGCGAGGTCGTGCGTGCGGTCAGCCCCGATCACACGCGCCCGGAACTTGCGCTTGTCGCTCAGTTGCACCTCGATGCCGCGGTTGGCGCCCTCGATCACGTGATTGTTCGTCAGAATATGACCGGCCTTGTCGAGAATGAAGCCCGAACCCTGCCCCTGCTGCGGCACCACTCCGTAAAAAAAGTCGAAGACCAGCGCCGTCGAGGTGATATTGACCACCGAAGGCTGCACGCGCTTGTAGACCGCGATGTTATTCAACTCGGCGGCGTTGTAGGCGGGTGCGGCGTAGGCTTCGGTGAGCACCAGCGGCGCGTTCGCCCCGTGGCCAAACCAGCCCAGGCGGCTCAGAAACGATCCCGGCTGAAGATAGTTCGTCGCCAGCCAGAAGCCGCCCAACAGGCAGACGACCAGCAGAAGAATCCGGCTCGATTTCATCTTGCAATCTCCTGAAGAAGATTTCCGATGATTGTACGGCAGCCGCCGGGAAAAAGTTCTCCTGCGCGGTGGTCACCCAGGGCAAACGCATTTCAGCTTGCGGGATGATTTTGTTTTGAAAGGGCACGGCTTCAGCCGTGCCGTAGACATATTCTG
>JAJYFB010000123.1 GCA_021785495.1 Acidobacteriota bacterium
TCCTCGATAAAATCGCCCAGGTGCGAGTCTTCTTCCTCGCCGATGGGCGTCTCCAGCGAGATGGGCTCCTGCGCGATCTTGAGCACCTTGCGCACCTTGGCCACGGGAATATCCATACGCCGCGCAATCTCCTCGCTCGACGGCTCGCGGCCCAGCTCCTGCACAAGCTGCCGCGAGGTGCGGATCAATTTGTTGATGGTCTCGATCATGTGCACAGGGATGCGGATGGTGCGCGCCTGATCGGCGATGGCGCGCGTGATCGCCTGGCGAATCCACCACGTTGCATAGGTCGAGAACTTGTAGCCGCGCCGGTACTCGAACTTGTCCACAGCCTTCATCAGGCCGATGTTGCCTTCCTGAATCAGGTCGAGAAACTGCAAGCCGCGATTGGTGTATTTTTTGGCGATGGAAACGACCAGGCGCAGGTTGGCCTCGATCAGCTCGCGCTTGGCCTGCTCGGCGTCGATGTCGCCCTGAATCATCTCGCGCTGCGTGCGCTTCAGCTCGGCGATGGTGATGCCGGCCTCGGCTTCGAGTTTTTCCAGATCGGTGCGGCAGTTCTTCTGCTGCCGGCGGTATTCCTTCTTGAGGTCCTCGCTCTTCGAGGCGTCGTACTTCTGGTCGAGCGTGCGGATCTGCCGCTCAAGCGTGCGCATGGTCTCGACGGTCTTGTTCACCTTGTCGAGCAGACGTTTGCGTTCAAGAGCCGTGTACTTCAGCTCGCGCACCACGCGCGAAACATAGATTTTTTCGCGCGCGATCGACCAGCGCAGCCGCCGCGCTTCCTTGATCTTGGCCTTGTTGCCGGGCGCGATGGCGGCCAGCTTTTCCTCAAGCTGAGCGATCTTCTTCTGGTGCTTGATAATCGTGTCGGTGCGCGCGATCGTGGCCTTGACGCGCGTCTGCACCACCTCTTCGGTCAGCTCTTCCTCGTCGAAGACCACCACTTCCTTCACATTGCGCACGCCGCGCTTGAGGTCTTCGCCGAGGGCCACAATCTCGCGGATCACCACGGGCGAACGCGAGATGGACTTGAGCACGCGCATCTGCCCGCGCTCGATGCGCTTGGCGATCTCGACCTCGCCCTCGCGCGTCAGCAGCGGGACGGTACCCATCTCGCGCAGGTACATGCGCACCGGGTCGTTCGTCTTTTCGAGCGTGCCCGGCGTCAGGTCAAGCTCGACATCCTCGCCCTCCTCGAAGTCGAAGTCCTTTTCTCCGGGAAATTTCGGCGCATCCAGAAGGTCGATGCCCTGGCCGCTGATGGTCGTCATCAGGTCGTCGAGGTCGTCCGGCGAGCCCATCTCGTCCGGTAGCGCGTCGTTCACTTCGCCATAGGTGAGATAGCCTTTTTCCTTGCCGGTGTCGATCAGTCCCTGCACTTCGTCGTCGAATTTGTCGTCAATCGCCAATGGATTCCTGCTCTCCGCGGCGGCGCCGCCCGATGCGTGCGTCGCCCTCTCGATAAAAGATGCTGTGCCGCAGCTCCGGGCGTCTTCTGCCGGTTGCGCGGTCCAATCCTGCCGTTCCCTGCTGTCGTTTTGGCCAAACCGTACAGTGCTGCGCGGCGCGGCGATTTTGCGCAAAGCCGCGCGCCAAGGCGGAGCCGGGACGGCTCCCGAAAAAACACACACCTTCGCTCGTCTGTTCGGATGAGGATGCCATGCGCATCAGGATTTACCTGGGTTGCCCGCGAGCCTCGGCTCTCGTGTGGGGCGATGAGGGCGCGCATCCTTACTGGTAGGAACAGTTTACCACAAAACGGGACGCCTTTGGAGCGAAAATTTCTTCCAGGCGCAGTTCGAACGGAGGGAGCCACTCTTGTCTCTCCGGTTCACCGGTGCGGCGTATTGCGCTGCCCTCACCCGCCTCTAATAAGAAAACCCGGGATAAAGAAATGCGCTGCGGATCGCTTCGGCATCGGTTCCCGAGACGCCGCAGGCGCGGACGATCTCGTACCAATGGCTCACCTGTTCGCGCATCTCGTTGACGATTCCTTCCGCCTCCTCCTCGTGCAGAAGAAAGCGCGCCCTCTGCGAAAGAATATTGGCCGCGTTGGCGAAGCGCCCCTGATTGCCGCACTCCATGGCGAGGTCGCGACGGTCCTGAGCCACGACGGGCGAAGGTGTCAGGTCATATGCCGGCGACAATGCCCATTCTTGATTCCTGGCGATCAATGCATGGTTGCGGGGATGATCGTCGAGATTGGAGATCATCGCATTGAAGCACATGCGGCGGAATAGTTCGCCGCCGTCTTTCTGCGGCTCGGCGACGATGCGACGCAATTCCTCCGCTAAAACCATGTAGGACCAGCGGGTCCTTCGATTGGCATCTTCCTCTGCGCGCAGCACTGTAAGACCGCTAATCATGCGCGCCCGCAAATACCCTGCGTTGGCTTTCTCGCGGTCGAACCTCTTGATCAGCAACACATCTTTCCCACCGACGGTTTCGATACGGCTTTCAGCGACGTTGATTCCGCACCGGCGCGCGAGGCGAAGCATGGCATATTCCACGCGCGGAAAGTTCCACCTATCGTCGTTGCGACTGAATTTTGCTATCCAGAGCCCCTCATCATCCTCAACGACGGTCTTGGGGCGAGCGCCACCCATTGACGTCCCGAGGAGCAGGAGTTCTTGAATTTGCGGAGCCGCAGGATCGGTGGGGATCTCGTCTTGAACGAGGGCGTCGGCCAACACCTGGAGCTTTTCGAGATCGAGCGTCTTGTTGAAGGTGCGGAGAGGAGCCGGTGGCGCCTGGTTGAGGCCAAAGCCAAGCGCGCCCGCGCGGTCGTCGGGAGATTCAAGAAGGTAGTCCATTTCTCCGAGGACCGTTCTTGCGGCATGTTTCTCGATGATACGGCGGCCCCAATAATCTGGACCGGCATCGCGCAAAGCGCCGAAGACGCCTTTGAGTTGGACAGTTTCGTATGTGCGCCGTGAGAGCTTTAATTCCACGGGGTCGATTTCGACGGCTTGTGGGTTATCAAGATACGACCGGCCGTAGACGAAACGCCCCACGGAAACGCCCGTACGCGTTTGGTCCAAGGCGAATTTCCCAGCCGTTATAGGAGCCACCGTTCCTGGCAGAGTGATGTAGACGTAGCATTCACGCGCGGCATTAGAAGTCATTGTCCAATTCTCCGCTCTTGCGCGCGCGCTGCTTTTCACTGCGGGACGCCAACGCAATTCCTGTCTCGTCCTTCAGGGGGTCGGCGAGTTCCTCGAATGGCGCGAGCAGATCGTAAACCCACAGCAGAGCGGTATAGACAGCGACGCCTGTTGACGCTTTGCCGTTCTCTGCGTCCATGATGGCGCGCCGCCCCGCCCCGATTTTCTTGGCAACTTCGTCGATGGTTAGCTTGCGTCTGACTCTCGCTAGACGGAGGTTGTTGCCTGCCCTCTTGAGGGCCTGCTCCACTGAGTAGGGCGGCGTCGTGATCAGTTGGTTACGGGCGGTCATGTTCCCTTAAGAGCACCGAAAGCGACATAGGGTGCTGTTAAGAGCATACAAAAGGGATACCAATACTGCAAGCACCATCGGTGCTCTTAAGAGGACCTAAAATCGTTTAATGTACTTTTAAGAGCACTTTTTCGGTTAAATTTCGCGTCAAAATCGCCTGGGAGCCTGTCGGTCATAGCGTTTTGGGTGAGGGTATTTCGCCTTCTGTCGACGGAACGTGGCAAACTTGCATTCCGCCGAATGCGCCTGCGTAATCCGAATGGCATCAGCTTCGAGAAACGTCCTCCGCTTTTGCGATAGTCTTTTCTTGAGGGGCACGGCTGGCGAGCCGCATGGCTTGCTGCGCGCCCCTGAATCCAGTTTCCTGTCTTCGAGGAGCCGCACGTGCAGCGCATCTGCGTCGATATGGACGAGGTGATGGCCGACACCCTTGCCGAGCACCTTCGCCGTTACAACCAAACCTTCGACGAAGACGTGACCCCCGAAGACCTTGCCGGCAAAGGCATCTGGGCGGTCGCGCCGATGGACCGGCAGGCGCAGCTTCGCGCCTTTCTCGACGCCGAGGATTTCTTCGAGGTGCTCGACGTGATGCCGAATGCGCAGCCGGTGCTCAAGGAGCTTTCGACGCGTTTTGAGGTTTTCATCGCCACGCAGGCGATGACCGTGCCCAACTCGCTCGGTCCCAAGTATCGCTGGTTGCAGCGCCACTTTCCTTTCATTCCGCCCACGCATTATGTTTTTTGCGGGAACAAGTCAATTTTGCGCGCCGATTTTCTCATTGACGACCTGCCGAAAAACCTGCAACGGTTCGAGGGGCGCGGCCTGCTCTACACCGCGCCGCACAACCAGATGGCCGCTGGCTTCGACCGCGTCAATCACTGGCTGGACGTGGCGGAGTTTTTCGCGGGCATTCCCGATGCGCCCTCCTCACCGGCGGCATAGTTCGCTGCCCATCCGCGCTCGGAGAATTGTCCAGGTAAAATTCGGTACCATGAGGTGTGGACGATTTTCACTTCCCCGCTCATTCTTCGCTCACCCGCCGCCGCTTTCTAGCCGCCGGCGCCTGTGCCGCGGGCGGCCTGGCGCTCTATTCGGGCGAGATCGCGCGCCATCGCTACGAGGTCACGCACAACGAGGTGCGCATCGACGATCTGCCCGAGGCCTTCGACGGCTTCCGCATTGCGCAACTTAGCGACATCCACCTGGACGAGTTCACGGAACCGTACTTTCTCAACGCCGTCGTTCGCCGCATCAATCGCTTCGCACCGGATGCGGTGGTTCTGACCGGAGATTTTGTCACCAAAGAGCATCTGCTCCGCCAGTTCGCCATCGGCGCGGCCTGGCGCTGCGCCGAGATTCTCGACGGACTCGCCTGCCGCCAACGTTACGCGGTTCTGGGCAATCACGATGTGCTGGTCGGCGCCGATGCGATCACCGAAGCGCTCAAGGCGCACTCCATCGCCGTGCTGCGCAACGCATTTCTGCCCATCGAGCGCAACGGCGGCCGAATCTGGATGGCCGGCCTGAGCGATCCGCTGGAGGGTCTGCCGGACCTGGAGGCCGCCATCCCGCCGATCATTCGCAATCTGCCGCACGAGCCGGTGGTGCTGCTTTGCCACCCTCCCGACTACGTTGATACGCTGCTCCTGCAGCCCGCCGGGCCGTCGGTTGCGCTTATGCTCAGCGGCCATACCCATGGCGGCCAGGTCCGGCTGCCGTTTGTGGGCGCGCTGGTGCTGCCGCAGATGGGCCGTCGATATGTTGAGGGGTGGTACCGGCTGGAGAGGATGCAGCTCTACGTCAATCGCGGCATTGGCAGCGTGGGCGTTCCTTTTCGCCTCAATTGCCCGCCGGAGATTTCGCTTTTCACGCTGCGCGCGGCGTAGATCGAGCGGGTTGCGTGCGGGCCATCATGCGCCGGCAATGGTCATCCCGTCGATGCGCAGCGTGGGCGCGGCTACCGCGGTGCGAAAGACCAGATCGTTGCCGATGGCCGCGACATTGCGCAGCATTTCGGCCAGATTGCCGGCGATGGTGATCTCTTCGACGGCGTGCGTACACTGGCCGTTCTCGATCCACAGGCCGGTTGCGCCGCGCGAGTAATCGCCGGTCACGAGATTTGTGCCGAATCCCATCAGGCCGGTCACGTAAAGCCCGGCTTTGACCTCGCCAACGATCTCTTCGGGTGAGAGCGTTCCCGGTTCGAGGAAAAGGTTGCCGCAGCCCACGCCGGGGGCTCCGGCCAGTCCACGGGCCGCGTTGTGCGTGGACTTCATGCCCAGCTTGCGCGCGGTGTACGTATTCAGCAGGTAGTTGCGCAGCACGCCGTTTTCGACGACCACGGTGCGGCGCGAGGGCAAGCCCTCGTCGTCAAAGGGCGAACTGCCGAAACCGCCCGCGCCGGGCGGCAGCAGCAGCGTGTTGTCGTCCACAATCGTCATTGCCGAGGCGGCGATGGCTTCGCCGAGCTTGCCGGCCAGAAAAGATGCGCCCCGCCAGATGGCGTCGCCCGAGGCGGCCTCGAAGACGGAGCCGATCAGCGTTCGCGCGGTCTCCGGGGCAAAGACGATGGGTACGCGCTGCGTGGGCACGCGCCGTGCGCCCAGCCGCCGTAGCGCGCGCCGGGCCGCTTCTTTGCCGACGGCCTCGGGCGATGCGAGGTGCGCAAGACTGCGCGCGCCCGACCACCAGCCGTCGCGCTGCATCCTGCCGTCGGTGTCTTTGGCCAGCGGAGCCGCGGCCACGCTCGCGTAGCTGGTGCGATAGCTGCCCGCGAAGCCGCGCGAGTTGGCGAGCGCCTTGCGCCCAGTCGAGGCGTCGAAACTGCCGCCGTCGGAGTTTGTGATGCGTGGATCGGCCTGAAGCGCCGCGGCCTCGGCCCGCCGCGCCCACTCGATCCGCTCCTCGTTGGCCAGCGAATACACGTCGTCGAAGTAGAGGTGCAGATCCTCGCCCGTCTTGCGGGTTGCGGCCGGGCCAAAATCCTCCGCATCGGGCAGACCGGCGAATGGATCCTCTTCGGTCACGCGGGCTAGTGACAGCGCGCCTTCGACGAGCTGCCGGATTCCGTCGGCGGTCAGGTCGCTGGTCGAGGCCGAGGCCGACCGCTGGCCGAGAAAAACTCGCAATCCCAGCCCGCGCGAGCCGGATTCCTTGAGCGTCTCCACCGCGCCCATGCGCAGGTTCACGCTGAATTCGTCGCCTTCGCGCGCGACGGCCTCGGCGTCGGTCGCGCCAGCCTTCATGGCCTGCGCCACGACGTCGGCGGCTAAAGATTCAAGGTCGAGGGCGGTTGCACCGGGAGGAGCCAATTCTTCGCGCATCTCCTCAAGCTATCAAACCTGGCAGGTACGCGGCTGGAAGGCGTTGCCGACGAGGGATCTTCGTTTGGATCGCTGGATGCCCGTGTTGAAGTTCTTGCACACCGCTGCAAACGGCGCAGAGCGCCCGCACCTCTGGATTCATGCGAAGGCGGCGTTAGGAGCGCGGCAAAAAGAGATCGTTAGAGATCGTTCTGGAGTGATTCCAGGCCGGCGAAGCAGGGATTCGGACGCATGGCGGCAGCGACTGGAAAACGAGAAAAAAACCGGCCTTACGCCGTCAGCTTTTCCAACTGCTCTGGTTTCATGATCGTCAGGCTGGCGCCTTTGATGGCGATCCATTGGTCGCGGCGAAACTGATTGAGCAGGCGCGTGACGGTTTCGCGCGAGGTGCCGGCCATGTTGGCGATCTCCTCGTGCGTCAGCGCCATGGTGAAGCGCATCTCCGGTTTGCCGTCGGCAGCCGCGCGGCCCCAGTCGAGCAGCAGCCGCGCCAGTCTTCCGGCCGCGGAGCCGGACAGCGCCAGCCGCTTGGCGTCGTGAAAGACGGTCATGTATTCGCCCGACAGCGCCTGCGCCGCATGCATGGAGGCGATCCCGTGCCGGCCCAGAAATTCGACGAACTCCTGCTTGCGCACCGTCTTCACCTGGCAGGGCTCGATGGCCTCGGCCGTGACCTCGTGTGGCACATTGGCCAGCACCGCGCTCAGGCCCATCACGTCGCCCGGTCCGGCAATTTTCAGAATCATGGTTTTGCCGTCGCGCGAGGTTGAGGAGATTTTTACCTGTCCGAAGCAGACGACGAAGACGTTGCGCGCCGGATCGCCTTCGGAAAACAGCTTGGCCCCGCGGGCATGACTCATCATGATCCCGATCTTGTCGTAGTCGGCCAAGGCTTCGGGAGTCAAGTTGCAGAACATCCGCAAATGCCGGTGCTCGCAATTCTGACAATCTTCCGGCGGGTGATGAGAATGCAGTGAGGACATACGTATGCCGTCAAGGCGAACGCTCAAAAAAAGTATAACGCAACGGAGCGCCGGCAGCGCCACCATCGAGACTCCCAGTCGCGCGCCGTTTATAATCGGGCGTGGAAAGGCGCGGCTTGCGGCCAGAGCGATTGCGGGCGCGTACTGAGGTCAATCGAGAGAAGATGAGCGATTTGCAGGGAAGAATTGCGCTGATTACCGGCGGAGCGCAGGGAATTGGGCGCGCGATTGCCGAGGAGTTGGCGGCGGCGGGCGCGCGCATCGTGCTGGCCGACGTGAACGAGGCCAAGCTGGCCGAGACCGTGGCCGAAATGAAGGCGCAGGGCGTGGACGCCGCGGCCTTTACCGTGAATGTGGCCAGCCCGGAGTCGATTGAGGCTGGGGCCAAGGCGATCGTCGAACAATTCGGCAAGGTCGAGATTCTCATCAACAACGCCGGCATTACGCGCGACAATCTGATGCTGCGCATGAAGCCGGCCGATTGGGATCTGGTGCTGAACATCAACCTGACGGGCGCGTTTCTGCTGACGCAGGCGCTGCTCCCGCCCATGCTCAAGAATCGCTGGGGACGGATCGTCAATATGGCCAGCGTGGTGGGCCGCGCCGGCCAGGCCGGACAGGTGAACTACGCGGCCTCGAAGGCCGGGCTGATCGGCATGACGCGCTCGCTGGCGCGCGAGGTGGCCTCGCGCGGCATCACCGTGAACGCCGTGGCTCCGGGCTACATCGAGACGCCGATGACGGCCGTTTTGAGCGAGGAAGTGACGAAGGCCATGCTGGCGACGATCCCGCTCGGACGGCGCGGCACGCCCAAGGACGTGGCCCAGGCCGTCAAGTTCCTGGCTTCGGACGCGGCCTCGTACATCACCGGGCACGTGCTCGACGTGAACGGCGGCATGTTCATGGGCGCTTAGCGCGGAGGAGCGGCAACCGGGAGATCGGGCCGGAAGATCCCGATCGGCAGAACAGATTTTTTACCCCGCCCCATCGGTTCTCGCGGATCATGCGACAGCCGATGGGGCGCGGTGCGTAGAGGCCGGTGATCCGGGGCGACGCGGGCCGGATGGTCAGCCAGCCGCCTTCATCGTATGGAGCGACTCGGCGTAGGGCGCGCGCGCCACGCCGCGCTCGGTAAGGATGGCGGCAATGTACTTGGCCGGCGTCACGTCGAAGGCCGGATTGCGCACGCCGACGCCGTCGGGCGTCCTCTGCTGGCCGGCGTGATGCGTCACCTCGCGGGCCGGCCGCTCTTCGATGGGAATCCCCTCGCCGGTGGCCGTGGCCAGGTCGATCGTCGAC
>JAJYFB010000124.1 GCA_021785495.1 Acidobacteriota bacterium
GGCCGCCTGCAAGCTGAGGCCGGGATAGTAGCAAAACGCGGGAATCTCGATGCCGGCCTTGCGGCAGGCGTCAATCAGCAGCGTCCCCGCCGGCGCGGTCAGCTTTTTTCCATCGACTGTGAAAGTTACGTCGGGCATTCGCAATCCGTTTCCGTCGCTCACCCTAACCAGGTGGCGGTCACGTCGAACTCGACCAGTTCTTTTTTGGAATTTCTCTTACGCAAGGCTCGGGCGGCAACGTTCGAGAAACCCCACCCCCGCAACATTTCCTCGTAGAGCTTTTCGACCGGTAGTAATACATTATAAAACGTCGAGTTGCCAACGATATAGTGAAGCTCTGCCCCCTTCGCCAGCAACGGAATTAAGGCTCCGAGATGAAGCCACATATCCTCGAAATACTTCTCGATGTAGGTGGCCAGCAATTTGCCGTTTCGATTGTCTTCCCCTGCAATACGTTCAAGTGAATTCCGCAGCAGTTTACTCTTGAACGTATCGGGCGCGGGTTTCCAGTCGGTGAGCTTGCTTGTCGCCGATCCCCAAGTTCCGCCAATTGCCATCCAATCCAGATCGCCAGCATCCCGGCCATTGGTCAGGTAGCCCAGCCAGTACATATAAGGCCGTAACTCCCTGATGTAAGACATGCGATTTGCATAGGGGGGCGATGTGACGACCAGATCGACTGGTCCACGGACAGTTTTGGAGGGATTTCGACTATCTCCAAGGAAAACGGAAGCTGTACCCAACGGATTTTCTGCTGCGCCCCCGAGCACAAACGCGACGTCGCTCTCGTAGAGTGAAGGCATGTCGATGTCAAGGTTTAGATGAAACTGATTGCCTTGTTTGAAACTCATGGATTGATGATTGAAAGCCGCGTTGGACAGTCCAATCAACGTTCGGCAGAATGCGATTGTCAGAAGAGTGCGAGCCGAAGAGTTCGCCTCCGTTACACTGTCCACTGCACCTTTCAGCGCGCAAAGAAATGTAAGCACGCCGGACGACCACCAACGATCGATGTTGTGAATCGGAGGCGGACAGCATACCAGTTTCGATCGGTTTGTTCGCAGTAATTCGACAGCTTGAACGCATGCTTGACGGGCGTCGGTAATTTCACCGTCCGAATAGCGTGCGGTCTTTGCTTGACCGAGCCAGACCAGAAAAGGATTGATGTCGATTGTGATGCTTTCGTGTCCGTAATATGCGGCGCTCAAAGCCGTCGTGGCCGTGCCGCAAAATGGGTCAAAAACCCGCCTGAAACGATTACGGCTTCCAAGCAGTTCTTCCACAATCTTGACCGAGTACGCTGGAGTCAGCCTCAACCATCCATGCCGTCCAAAGCGCAAATTATGCTTGTACGTGTATTCCGCCCGTTGCTTCAGCGTGCTGGTTGCGGTGCTCATGCCGCCTCCGGTGCAAGCAATGCATGGAGTACTGCATCGATTTCGTCTTTCATCGTTTTGCTGTTTCTTTTGAAGAAACCAGCCAGATCGTATCCGATTACATCCCGAAGAAAGTCGTAGGTCGAAGTGAGCGGATCGCTCTTTCCCATCGTCCCAGTTACCACGGCCCAATGTTCTGCCCGATAACGTAGAAGAATATCGTTATCGATTTGGGTCGATAAAATCGCGGCGCATGGAAGATAACCTTTGGCGTATGCGGCTGCGGCGTTGGCGATGTCCGCATTCTGACGTTTGGAGTCCTTGCTCTTGTATCCCTGTCGAATCTCAAAAACAACGCCTGTCAGGCTTTGAAATACCTTCGAGTTGACGCCCAGTCTCTTCCCTTGATTCCGCATCCACTCCTGAAACCTCTTGCGCTTTGTCAAATCGGAAATTTTACCGGCCGGTATACGCCCGTCGAGATAGAGCGTTCGCGTCTTTCCCGATGCAAGCGGTAATTGATACGACCAGGCAACATCCTCCGGCGAGAGTTCGAGCGCGTCTTGCAGTATCTTGCGAAAAAGCTTTTCGCCGCCAATCCCGATTTGTCGGTATACGCTCGTCATGCCGCCGGCCGCTTTATGCGCCGCATACATCAAGGGATTGTCCAACCCAAACCAGTTATAAAACGGATCATTCCGGTAAAGCGCTTGAAATTCAGCGAGCGACAACCCCTGTCGTTTTGCGCCTTGTCCGAACTTTGGCCTGTAGTGCGCGCAAACCTTGATGGGGTCGAGGATAACCTGCAAATACTCTTCGTCGCCGCAGTTCAAGATTGTCACTCCTTCGATGCCCGACGGCTACTTTGCAATCCATGCAGTTGATAGTTGATATTGACCAGACCCAAGCTACACCACCGTCAACTGCGGCACGCCTGCTCTTGCGTACGGGCAGGGCTTGCCGTGCAAATGATCCTCGAACTCCTGGCGGAACTTCTTCACAAAGCCCAGCGTGGGCATGGCCGCGGCGTCGCCCAGCGGGCAGAAGGTGCGGCCGAGCATGTTTTCGGCCAAATAGCGAATATTGTCGATGTCGCTCGGCTGGCCGAAGCCGGCATGGAAGCGCGTGAGCGTCTTCTTGAGCCAGTCCGTGCCCTCACGGCAGGGAATGCACCAGCCGCAGCTCTCGTGCGCGTAGAAGCTGATGGTGCGCATGGCGAATTCGACGATGCAGGTCTGGTCGTCGATCACCACCACGCCGCCCGAGCCGAGCATCGAACCGGCCTTACCTACCTGGTCGAAGTCCATGCCGATGTCGATCTCTTCGGGCAACAAAACCGGCGTGGACGACCCGCCGGGAACCACGGCCTTCAGTCCGCGTCCGCCGCGCACGCCGCCGGCAACCTCGTAGATCATCTTCTTGAGGTTGTAGCCCATCGGCAGCTCGTAGACGCCGGGCCGCTCCACGTGGCCGCTGATGCCGAACAGCCGCGTTCCGCCGTTGCGCGGCGTGCCCACCGCGGCATAGGCGGCCGCGCCCATGGCAATTACGTGCGGCACGGTGGCGATGGTCTCGGCGTTGTTGATGACCGTCGGGCCGCCATAGAGGCCGACCACGGCCGGAAATGGCGGCTTGATGCGCGGCACGCCGCGCTTGCCTTCGAGCGACTCCATCAGCGCCGACTCTTCGCCCACCTCGTAGGCGCCGGCGCCGCTCTGCGTGACGATCTGGAACTCGGCCTCCGTGCCGAAGATGTTTTTGCCGAGAAAGCCGCGCTCGTAAGCCTCGGCCACGGCCCGCTCCATCTTTTCGAGCAGGTAGCGATACTCGCCGCGCAGATAAATGAAGCCCATCTTCGCGCCCACGGCCAGACCGGCGATGATCGTGCCTTCGATCACCGAGTGCGGATCGTGCAGAAAGATCAGGTGGTCCTTGCAGGTGCCCGGTTCGCTTTCGTCGCCGTTGACGATGATGTACTTGGGCTTGGCCGACTGCTTGGGAACGAAGGACCACTTCATGCCGGTCGAAAAGCCCGCGCCGCCGCGTCCGCGCAGGCCGCTCGCCTTCATCTCCTCGACGATCCATTCGGGCCCTTGCGCCAGGCACTTCTTGACGGCCTCGTAGCCGCCCAGTTCGAGGTAGCGATCGATCTGGGCCGCGCCCTGGCCAAAGCGGCGGGTGACGATCTTCACTTCGTCGGGATGGGAGACGAGTCTAGGCATTTTTTTCCTTGTTCTGGGCGAGATTCCGGTAGCGATCGAGGATTCCGGGCACGCTCTCCGCCGTCAGTTCGTCGTGAAAGTCGTAGTTCACCTGAATGGCCGGAGCCCAGCAGCAGGCGCCGATGCACTCGACCTCTTCGAGCGAGAACAGCCCGTCCGGCGTTACTCCCTTGGGAGCGACGCCCAGCTCCTCCTGGAAGCGTTCGTACACCTCGTAGCCGCCGCGCAACATGCAACTGATGTTCGTGCAGACCTGGACGTTGAATTTGCCGGCCGGCTTGAAGCGGAGCATGGAATAGTACGTGGCCACGCTGCGCACGTCGAGCTCGCTGATGCCGATGCGCCGGGCGACCTCGGCGAGGACCGCGTCCGAGAGATACCCCACCTCGTCCTGTGCGTAGAGCAGCATGGGCACCAGCGCCGACCGCTTCACGGGATACTTCAGGACCAGCGCATCCAGGCGCGCCGCCAGTTCAGGCGAAAAGACCGGCATGGACTCGGATTTTTTTTGTTCAACGCTCATTCGATCCACTCTCGCGCCCACGCCGCCATCCTTGCGCGTTGGCCTGAAGTCAAAATCTTCCCATCAAAAGCCCGGAGACGATGGCCTCCGCAATCGGTGCGGGGCTCTTTTCATCGTCCAGCGGAAAATCCTTGCGCGCGATCTCCGTCGCGTTGGGAGGCCCGGCGAGGATGGCCGTAACATGGCCTCGGGCCGCGTTGAAATCGACCAGACCGAGCAAATACGGCCCAAAGGTCAAACAGATCTTTCCGCCGTACGAAGGCAGAAACTGCCGTTCGAGGGCAGGCAGTTTACGCTTGCCCAGTTCGACATTGGCCTTTTCGATCTCCTGGGCGACGTAGCCTTTCAACTGTTCGAAGATCTCAGCCGCCGTACAGTGCCGGTCATCGGGCAGCGCCGGAAAGGTCTGCTCCTGCTCTTGCTGCGCGCTCAGTCTCTCCGCTAAATCGCCGTAATTCGCCATAGCGCGTCCTTGCCGCCCGCCCCAAAAGTCCAAACGGGATAAAAACGTTCCCAAGGAGCTCATGCCCCGTGTTTCAGCGTGACTTACAGCAGGGCTCAGGCCATGCCTTTTTCCATGCCGGGTTACGCCCCAGGCTGTCCACCCCTTAGTTCCTCAGTCCCTTGGTCCCTTAGTCCCTTGGTCCCTTAGTCCCTTGGTCCCTTAGTCCCTCAGTCCCTCAGTCCCTATCGATCAATCTCTCCCAGCACAATGTCGATGGTGCCGATCACGGCGACCAGATCCGCAATCAACCGCCCCTTGGCCATGGTTTCCACCGCTTGCAGCGTGGCGAAGGATGGATAGCGCATGTGGATGCGCCAGGGCTTGGCCGTGCCGTCGGAAACAACGTAATAGCCCACCTGCCCGTGGCCGCATTCGATGCCCTGATAGACCTCGCCGGCGGGCACGTTGAAGCCCTCGGTGACGATCTTGAAGTGATGAATCAGCGACTCCATCTGCGTCTTCATCTTCTCGCGGTCCGGCAGAACCACCTTCGGCGCGTCGGCCTTGACCGGGCCGCCGGGCATGCCCGCGAGCGCCTGCTCGACGATCTTCGTGCTTTCGCGCAGCTCGATCATGCGCACTTCATATCGCGCCCAGGTGTCGCCGTCGGTCGAAGTGGGCACATGAAACTTAAACTTCTCGTAGCCCGAGTAGGGCATGTCGCGCCGCAGATCGATATCGACGCCCGAAGCGCGCAACGGCGGGCCGGTGACGCCGAGCGCGATGGCGTCGGCCGCGCTCAGGGGGCCCACGCCCTTCAGCCGGTTATAGAAGATCGGATTGCCCGTCAGCAGATTCGAGTACTCGTCGATCTTCTCCGGGAAACTCTTGATGAAGGCGGCCACGCGCTCGAACCAGCCCCGCGGCGGCTCCATGGCGAGGCCGCCGATGCGGAAGTAGCTGGTCATCATCCGCTGGCCAGCCACGGCCTCGAAGAGCCGCAGAATCTCCTCGCGCTCGCGGAAGGTGTAGAGGAAGACGGTCAGTGCGCCGATGTCCATGGCGTGCGTCCCGAGCCAGATCAGGTGCGAGTTCAGCCGGCTCAGTTCGGTCAGCAGCACGCGAATCCACTGCGCGCGCTCGGGAATCTCCAGGTCGAGCAGCTTTTCGACCGCCAGGCAGTAGCAAAGATTGTTCGAGAGCGGATCGAGGTAGTTGATCCGGTCGGTGAGCGGCACCACCTGCTGATAGAACTTGGCCTCGCAGGTCTTCTCGATGCCCGTATGCAGATAGCCAATCTCCGGCCGGACGCTGGTGATGATCTCGCCGTCGAGTTCAACGACCAGACGCAGCACGCCGTGGGTGGCCGGATGCTGCGGGCCCATGTTGAGCACCATCTGCCGGGGCGCTGTCTCCTCGGTCGAGGGCAGGGACGTGGGCCGTTCGAGAACGGGGGAGCTGGGATTCGAGCGCATCAGCGATAGCCCTCCACGGGGTAGTCTTTGCGCAAGGGGTGGCCCTGCCAATCGTCGGGCATCATGATGCGCCGCAGATCGGGATGACCGTGGAAGCCAATGCCGAAGAGATCGAAGACCTCGCGCTCGAAAAAGTTGGCGCCCGCCCAGACGGGAACGATGGAGTCGACGCCGGGCTGCGTCCCTGGCTCGCCTTCGTCGAGCAGCACGCGCAGCCGGATCCGCTCCTTGAAGGCGTGCGAAAGCAGGTGATAGCTCAACTGGAAGCGCGGCGACTGCGGAAACCAGTCGACGGCCGTCATGTCCTCAAAGAAGTTGTAGCCGGCGGCCTGGAGCGCGACGCACGCGGCGCGAATCTCGGCGGCGGCGACGGTCAGCGTCAGTTCGCCGTACTCGAACTTGGCGTCCGTGAGCGCCTCCGGCTTCCAAAGCACCAGCGCCCGGACGGCCGGGTGGCTCGACATCTCCGCCAGAACGGCCTGCTTGCCCCTAAGGGGCGGTGTCGAATTTGCCATTCCAGTCCCCACCTGCGATTCCCACCCGTGGTGCGTGCAACGTGATCGTATTTCCGCGGCGGCCCTAACCCCGCTAGCTCCGCCAACTTTGCCAGCTCCGCTTCGCCCTAAAGGTCCGCCCTGTCCTGGCTCCAGTTCAGGATGCCCTTGCGCACAATGTAATAGAGGCCGACGGCGACAAAGCCGAGATAGACGAGCATCTCCCAGAAGCCGAAGAGCCGCGAGCAGCCGGTCAACGCCGGCAGCCGCCGGTAGATCACCGCCCAGGGCATCATGAAAACCGCTTCCACGTCGAAGAGGATGAAGAGCACCGCGACCAGGTAAAAGCGCACGCTGAAGCGTCCGCGCGCGTCGCCGGTGGCCGGGATGCCGCATTCGTAGGTGTCGAGCTTGACCCGTGTATTGCGATGGCGGCCCACAAACCACGAGGCCAAAACCATGCCCGCGCCCAGAAGAAATGCGGCGAGGATCTGCATCAAAAGCGCGAGATACTGCCAGGAATAGGGGTTCATCGCCGCTCTGCCCGAAAAAATCGATAGAACCATGCTCCGTGTACAAAAAAAATACACCAAGAACGCAGGATTCTCTCTTTTTGAGATTAGGTATTCGGGCTCATTCCGTCAAGGCAGCGCTTCTTTTGCGCATCGATCCTTGGGCGACAGCAACAAAAAACGGTTCGATCGGCGGGAAACGATGGCCATGGAGCGCATCGCGCACTTTGCGGGCGGCTCCGGCGGCGCGATGCGATGCAACGCGAAGTTGCCCTGCGGCGATCCGTCTTCCTTCCCGTTTTGAGCGCGTCCTTCGTTGCTTGTTCAGTTTTGAAACGGTACCTTCGTGATCTCAACAACCTTTCTTCCGGCGCCGATAGGTCCAAGAGAGGATTAGATCGTTGGCCGTACCGGCGAAGATCAACTTCCCGGCGCTTGGGAAAAGTCAGAAAGCCTGGCCACCCGGCGGGGATCGAAAAGCTTGAGGATCGACAAGCTTGAGGATTGAAAAGCTTGAAAGCCCGGCGCGGATCGAAGGATCCGGCGCTCCGGCGAGGAACAAAATTCTGGCGGCGAGAGGAGACTTGGCGATGAACAGCAGCGACGCGGTCGACTCGGTGTGGCGTGGCAATGGCTGCGGATCGACAGGATGCGGCCCTTCGGCGGCAGACGGAAGTTTTGCCGCACGGACGGTTTTTTTTCAGCCCACAGCGGCGCCGGCTGCCAAGCCGGCCCGGAATGTGGCGCGACGCCGCAGCATCTCACCCGAAGCCGGACGCGCTCTCGAAATGCTCGGCCACGCCATCGAGTACCTCACCGATGAGTTTCTGCACGCCGGCGGCTTCCCCTCCGCGCGCGATCCGCAGGTGGAGGCCGTGCAACTGCTCATGGCGCTCAACCGCGAGGTCTACCAGGCTTGCCCGGAGAGGCCCAGTCTTGCCAGCCGCTTTTACTCGATCGTGCGCCCCCGCGCGGCCTTGGCGCATCGGCAATTGTTGTGATCGCAGAATACGGACTCCGGGCGGCCCTTGGCTGGCTATCGACAAGAGAGTCACATCCCGTCCACGGCAGACCGCATCCTGTCCACGGTAGACCGCGTTCGGCCATGTGCCTGGCGGCTGCGTCCTGATCGAAGCCGGCCCGATCGACTGGCCTGCGTTCATTCATCAACCCGACCGCGCAGGAATGCGGCGGCAAAGCCGTTGGCCTCGCCAGTCCATGCCGTGGGATCCGTGGGTTTGCCCGTTCAGCTCCTGGCCTGAGAGCATCGCGCGGGTTGGCCCGTGGGCCGCTCAAGCGCATCCTCCCAGCTTCTTCATTTTCTACGCAGCAAAATCAAGGTGCGGAAACAGGTTTACTCGAAGAATTTGTCGCGAGGGCTTGCGTTGCCGGCGGTCTTTCTATATTTTACTAACTAGTTAGTTAATTGTATGGTCCTGCACAACACAAACGAAACCCAGACCGACCGATCGGCCGAAACACGCAGCCGGATTCTGGAAGCCGCGTTGACTGAATTTGCCGCGCACGGGCTGGCCGGGGCACGGACCGAGCAGATCGCCGCTGCGGCGGGCGTGAACAAAGCGCTGTTGTATTACTACTTTACGAACAAGGAAGGGCTCTACACGGCCACGCTCGAAATGATCTCCGAACGGGTGCGTGACCGGTCAATGGCGATCTTTCTGCGCGAGGCCAGCCCCGGCGAGCGGGCCCTGCGTTCGGCGCTGGACCATTTCGACCGGATGCTGACGCAGCACGAGTTCAACAGCCTGATGCACCAGGAGATGATCCGGCTGCACAACGGCGAGGAAGGTTTGTTGCCGCTTCTGGCCAAGCGCATCTTTGCGCCGCTGCACCAGCGTTTTCAGGCGCTGATGCGGGAGGGAATCGCGTCGGGCGAGCTGATCGATGTGGACTGGCTGCAGGTGGTGCTGGCCTCGGTGGGCGCCAACGTCTTCTATTTCATCAGCGCGCCGATGTGGCGAATCGTCGAATCTTTTGAG
>JAJYFB010000125.1 GCA_021785495.1 Acidobacteriota bacterium
CAGGCGTTGCCATCGCGTCGCTGCCCAAGCCGGCGCAGACAAGCAGCGCCCATCCACCGCCTGCGAACGGGCCCGATCGTACGCGCGCATCGCGCTCCACCTTGGCTCATGCGCTGCCCGCATTGACCGCGCTGGTGTGGCTGGACTCGGCGGCCTTCTTCATCGTGCAAAACACGCCTGCGCTCAAGACCGCGACCTGGCAGGGACCGATGCACCTCTGGTCGAACGGGCTGGTTCACCTGGCCGCCGCGCTGGCAGGCGCGTGGCTGCTGCGGCGGAATGGGCTTCAGGCAGCGCTCGCCGCCGCGTTCTTCGCGCTGGGCGCGGCCTGTTTGCTTCTGCTCGACCCTGGCCGCGCGCTGCCGGCCTCGATTCTCTACCCGGCCGGCGTCTCGTTCTATTCTGTCGCACTGGTCGCCTACCCTTCGCTGCTGGCTACGGCAAAAACTCCGGCGGAACGCGGCCGGATGGCCGGATGGGTCTATGCCATCGCGGGCTGGACCGGCTCGGCGATGGGCATCGGCATGGCGCAGCATCTCCATCGCATCCCGGCCGCCTTTGTTGCCGGTGCGGGTGTTGTCATTCTGCTTCCGCATTGTGCATCGCTGCTTCGCCGCCGCGTTCGCGAACTTGCGCTCACTGCGCTGGTTGCGCTGGTTGCGCTGGCGGCCTTCCTTGCTCAGCGGTTTCTCGCCGCGGATCGCCCGGCGCGACCGCTCACGCCGGCCGAGCGCGGTCGCCTGATCTACATCTCCGAAGGCTGCATCCACTGCCACTCGCAGTACATCCGGCCGCACACCGCAGACGTTCTGCTTTGGGGACCGGCCGCGCCCATTGGGCAGATTCGCCGCGAGCATCCGCCGCTGATCGGCGATCGCCGCCAGGGGCCGGACCTGGCGGAAGTGGGCGCACGCCGCTCGGCGCTGTGGCTCAAAATGCACTTTGACGATCCCGCGCAGGTCAGCGGAGCCTCGATCATGCCCTCTTACGGTTTCCTTTTTCGCGACCGGAGAGGCGACGACTTGGTCGCCTACCTCAAGAGCCTGGGCGGAGACGACGTGCTGAAGCGCGCCGACGCTGAACAGGACTGGCGGCCAGACAAATACGCTCTGGCTCAGGCCAATGCAAGAGAGGGCAATCATCTTTTCGCGCGGCATTGCGCCACTTGCCACAGCCTGACGGGCCGCACGCGCCTGGCCTGGCAGTCGAGTTTCAAGCGCCTTCCCACCGATCTCGCCAAAGGGCCATACGTCTATCTTCTGCTGCCAGAGTCGCACGACAAGCTGACGCTCGCGATTGCGCAGGTGGCAAAATTCGGCATTCCAGGCACAGACATGCCCGGTCACGAGTATCTTTCCAACCGGCAGATCGCATCGATTGCTTTATGGCTGTCGCAGATCGTGGTTCCACCTGCTTCGCAGTCCGCTTCCCAACCACACCGTCCAACTTCCTCAGGAGAAAAACCATGAAATTCTTCGCAAAGTCGCTTCCCGTCGTGCTTTCGCTCGCGCTGGCCTCGTCCGCACTGGCCCAGCGGCAGACTTTTACAGTCGACCCGCAGACAAGCCAGGTCGCCTTCACGCTTCCTGCCACGGGCCACACCGTGCATGGAAACTTCCATGTGCAAAGCGGATCGATCACCTTCGATCCCGCCGCGCAGACGCTGTCCGGCTCGATCGTGGTCGCGGCTGGCAGCGGCAACAGCGGCGACGCGGGCCGCGACAAAAAGATGAACCATGAAGTGCTCAACACAGAGAAGTATGCGGAAGTCGCCTTTGCACCCAGCAGTTACACCGGAAAGCTTGCGCTCACGGGAGATTCAACGATTCAGGTCAGCGGCGTTTTCACGCTGCATGGCGCGCCGCACAACATCGTCGTGCCCATGCAGATTCACATCGAGGGCGCCAACCTCACAGCCAAAGGCAGCTTCCCGGTGCCCTTTGTGCAGTGGGGATTGAAAGACCCTAGCGTTCTTTTCCTCAAGGTTGCCAAGACCGTGCAAATCGATCTCAATCTTGCCGGAACCGTCTCTCGTGACTGACGGGAAGTGAGCATCTTCGCGCTGGGAGCATTCTCATTGCGCATCCTCATTTATAGCTTGAACAGTTCGCGCAGACGCCGCGTCTGCGCGCGACTGACGGGAATCTCCGTCTGCTGCTTGTCGTTCATGCGCAGTTGATAGCTCGATTTGAACCAGGGCATCACTTCGCGAATCTGGTCGATATTGACCACGAAGCCGCGATGAGCCCGCCAGAAACGCGCCGGATCGAGCAATTCCATCAGTTCTTCGAGAGTGCGGCACTTCGACTGGCCCTCGAAGGCGCGTGTGACCACGCGAATCACGCCCTCGTCGATCGCCGCAAAGCAGATCTCGGCCTGATCGACGAGCAGAAGGCGGTTCTGCGCCTGCACGATGAGCTTGGCCGGTGGCCGCGCCGGCTCCTGCCCCTGCGGCCGGTCCAGAAGGCGCAACAAGCGATCAAGCTGCGCCTCCGCCTCTGTCGCTGCCGCACCCGGCGAGTTGCCTGCCGCAAGCCGCGTCCGCACCCGCTCCACCGCTTCCGCCACGCGCGCGCGATCGAAGGGCTTCAGCAGGTAATCGACGGCATTCACGTCGAAGGCGCGCACCGCGTACTGATCGTAGGCCGTGGCGAAGATCACATGCGGCAGCGCGGGCGCGAACTTCATGGCCGCCGAGGCGGCGTGGTTTCTCTCCATCAGGCGTTCGATGGCCGCGAATCCATCCAGGCCGGGCATCTGCACGTCCAGAAAAACCACGTCGGGATGGTGCTCCTCAATCAGATCCACAGCCTCGATGCCGTTCGCACCCTCGGCCAGCACCTCGACTTCGCCCACCTCGTCGAGCAGATATTTCAACTCGTCGCGGGCCAGTTGTTCGTCGTCGATGATCAGCGCGGAGATCGTCATGATTGCCGAAGATTCGATTGTAGGGAGCCGCACGGGCCGGGTCAATGCCGGCAGGCGGCGGAGACCGTGGAGCGGGTGGAGTCAGCGGAGAAAATGGAGTGGGCGGAGTTCGTTCCCTCTGCGTTCCCCGCCGGCCGCAGGGCAACCGCATTTGGATTTCGCATTGCCGCCCGGAAGAGCTTTGAAAGGGCACGGCTTCAGCCGTGCCGAAACAGGCGCGAAAAACGGACCGGCTTGAGCCGCCGAGGGATGTTTTTGGGATGCAGAACCCATCCCGCAGGGCCTAAAGGCCGCAAACATTCATCCGAATATGTCTACGGCACGGCTGAAGCCGTGCCCTTTCAAAACAAAATCATCCCGCAAGCTGCAATGCGTTTGCCCTGCCGCCCGGCCGAATGCACAACGGCCAATCAGCGCCCAATGGCCTATACTCAAGGTTGCGCCCGAAGTGAAAAGCTCGGCGAAGGCCGCGCGCCTTCCATGCGCAAAGGAAAAACATCGCTGTGAAAGAACATCCCGCAATCCATTCGACCACCGTGGTCTGCGTGCGCCGCAACGGCCAGGTGGTGATGGCCGCCGACGGCCAGGTCACCTTCGGCGATCATGTGCTGAAGCACTCGGCCCGCAAGATTCGCCGCCTTTATCAGGAGAAAATTCTCGCCGGTTTCGCCGGATCGACGGCCGACGCCTTCAATCTTTTTGCGCGCTTCGAGACCAAGCTCGAACAGTACGCCGGCAACCTGAACCGCTCCGCCGTCGAACTGGCCAAGGACTGGCGCACCGACAAAATGCTGCGCAATCTGGAGGCGCTGCTGCTGGTCGCAGACAAGGCCCAGACCTTTCTGATCTCCGGATCGGGCGATGTGATCGATCCCGACGAGCCGCTGGCGGCCATCGGCTCAGGCGGCAGTTACGCCACGGCCGCGGCCCGCGCGCTGCTGGAAAATACCGAACTCGACGCCCGCTCGATCGCCGAAAAAGCCATGAAGATCGCCGGCCAGATCTGCATCTACACCAACGACCGCGTCACAGTCGAGGAACTGTAACCGCGCATTCCGAATCGCCCGAAGCCGCCAGCAGGACTGCAATCGAGGCCGCGCCCCTGCGCGCGGTAAGCCTCCATGCCGATGCAAGCGAGTCCATCGACATCGGCACGGAGGCTTTTTCCACCCATTCTTTCCCGATTGCCTTCGGGATGGGCGCATCACAACAAAAGCTTCTCCTTGTCGGCGCTCTGGCGCCCGCCGGCGCTCGCATCCATTTCGCTCCCATTGCGCGCCTTGCGCCTGCTACTATTTCTAGCTATGCCGAGCACGCCCCGCAGTCGCCGCTGCGCAGTTCTGTTCGTTCTTCTTTGCCGAATCGCCCTTTTGCCGGTTTGCGCCGCAGAGAGCGGCACGGGCAGCCGCGGCAGCGATGCAAACCATCGGGCCGTCCGCATCTTCAGCCAGATCGCCCTCGCGCCCGATGGCAAGCGCTTGGCCTGGGTCGAGAATGGCGAGATTCGCGTCGCGCCACTCAACCGTCTGGATACGAGCCTGCGCGTCACCGCCGCCTCTTCGCCGGACGGTTCCTGCGCGGAGTCGGCGCCCGTCTGGTCGCCCGACTCCGCCGCGCTCGCCTTTCTTTCCGACTGCGCCGATCTCGGCGACCAGACCGATCTTTATCTTTCGCATCTTGACGGCAGGCCCCCCGTGCGGCTGACGGCGCTCAACGGCTATCTTCAGTCGCCGGCCTTTTCGCCCGACGGCAAGCGCATCGGCTTTCTCTATGTCGCCAACGCGACACGTCCCGCAGGCGCCCTGGCAGCCATGGATGCGCCCTCCGGCGTGATCGGCGAAGAGCACGTCGAAGTCCAGCGCATTGCCGCCGTCTCCGTATCGGCAGCCAAACCCACCGCGTCCGCGTTTCTCACCCCTGCCAGCCTGCATGTCTATGAATTTGACTGGTCGCCCGACTCGCGCTCCCTCGCCTATATCGCCGCCCCCCCGCCCGGCGAAAATAACTGGTGGGTCGCCAAGCTGTACGCGCAGCCGCTCCGGCGAAAGGCCCTCCCTGCGGCGATTCTCGATCCCGCGCACGTTTCCGGCCCGCTGCACGGCTTACAGATCGCCATGCCCCGCTGGTCGCCCAACGGGCAAACCATCGCCTTCCTTGGCGGTCTGATGAGCGATCAGGGCGTCCTCGGCGGCGACGTCTGGAGCGTGGCCGCAAGCGGCGGCCAGCCGCGCAACCTCACGCCCAACCGGCGCGCCACCGCGCAGTGGATCGCCTGGGATGGCAACCGGCAGATCGTTGCGCGTGAGATTGCCGCCGGCGTCAGCCGACTCGTGCGTCTTGGCGTCGAAAACAGCCCGCATGCGGCGGCAGGCGAGAGTACAACCATCTTCTCCTATCCCGGCTCGGTTGGCATCGGCGCGGGCGATCGCGGCCTTGCCGTGAGCGCCGACCGCTCCCTGTTCGTCTTTGCGGCCAGCACCTTCAACCGTCCTCCGGCGATCTTCGCCGCCGGACCGGGCGCGGTTGCGCTTGCTCCCATCGGCGCAAACGGCCTCGTCCAACTCACGCATGACAACGACGGCATCCAGCCCGAATGGGGACGCGCCGAATCGCTCACGTGGACCGATGGCGGCTTTCCTGTTCAAGGCTGGCTGCTGCTGCCGGCGCACTACGATCCGGCCCGGAAGTATCCGCTTCTGGTCGAGGTTCACGGAGGCCCCGCCGCCGATGTCGATTCGCGCTGGAATGGCGGCGCGGGCGGCTTCAGCGCGGCCGTCTTTTCCTCGCTCGGCTACTTCGTTCTCCTGCCCAATCCCCGCGGCAGCTTTGGCCAGGGTGAGGCGTTCACCCAGGCCAACCGCAAGGACTTCGGCTACGGCGATCTGCGTGACATTCTCGCCGGCGTCGATGCCGTGCTGGCAAAATACCCTGTCGATCCGCACCGCATCGGCATCGCCGGCTGGAGCTACGGAGGCTTCATGGCGATGTTCGCCGTCACGCAGACCCATCGCTTCCGCGCCGCCGTGGCCGGGGCCGGAATCTCCGACTGGCTCTCCTATTACGGCGAAAATTCCATCGACCAGTGGATGATTCCCTATTTTGGCGCTTCGGTGTATGACGCGCCGCAGAGGTATGCGCGCAGTTCAGCCATCAACTTCGTCAAGGATGTGTCCGCGCCCACGCTTCTGGTCGTCGGCGACCGCGACGGCGAGTGCCCCGCGCCCCAGTCCTTCGAGTTTTGGCACGCCCTGCGCGATCTGCATGTCCCCACCCGGCTGGTCGTCTATCCGAACGAGGGCCATGGCTTTACCGATCCTGCCCACCGTTTCGACGTCGAGCAGCGCGCCATCGACTGGTTCGCCCGCTTTATGCCGCCCACTCCGTGACGGCGCGCGATTTTCTATGAAATTTGGTCTGCGACGCTCTTCAATCGCGTCCGCGGCCAGGTTTGCCGCATACACTTCAATCGTGCAATACTTACACATCGACGGAGCGGCTTGTGCGCACGAACATCGACATCGACGACGAGCTGATGAAGCAGGCCATGCGGGCCACCGGGGCACGCACCAAGAGAGCCGCCGTCGAGGCTTCGCTGCGCAAGTACCTTGCCGCAAGGGCCAATGAAAAGGCTCTGGAACGCGCCATGCGGCTCCGGGAGCGAGACCGTCAAAAGGCCATGCGCGAAGGCCGCCTGGACGAGTGGTTCGCCGAATTGCAACGGACCGGAACCCGCAGCCGGAAGGAGTTTGCCGATGCGAACAAACATTGAGATCGACGATAAGTTGATGCGGCGGGCGATGCGCGTTTCAGGAGCGAAGACAAAGAAAAACGCTGTCGAAGAGGCGATGCGCCTGACGGTCCGGCTCGACAGGCAGGCCGGGATTCTGGAGTTGTTTGGAAAAGTTCGATGGGAGGGCGATCTGGCCGCCATGCGCGAAGCCCGGTTTCCTGACTGGGAGGAGATGCGCGCGGAAACGGCGACAAGAAAAAAGTTCGCGCGCACGCAAGCTCCGGCAATGACGAACGCTTCGGAGTGCGGAAGATAGCCATGGTTATTGTCGATAGCTCCGTGTGGATCGATGCGCTTTGGGGAACGGTCAATGCGCATACGGCGTGGTTGCAGTCATCGATCCGCAACGAAGAGATCGGCCTGAGCAGCCTGATTCTGTACGAGGTCTTGCAAGGGATTCGCGATCCGGCGCATTTCGACAAGACCCGTCGCTATCTGGCCAGCTATTGCAACTTCGACGGGATGAACGGGAAATTGGCTGTGGCTGCGGCGGAAAACTATCGCCATCTGCGCGCCCGCGGCATCACGATCCGCAAATCGATGGACTGCTTGATCGCCACATTTTGCATCGAATCAGGTCATCGACTGCTGCACCGCGACCGCGATTTCGACGCTTTCGAACGTCATTTGGGCCTGCGCGTGGTGCATCCCGCGGAGAGTCCGCTGAACTGAGTCTTTCCGCCGCTGCTCGCGAGGTCATCGCATTGCTCATCGATTCTCACGCTCATTTGGACAGTCCGCGTTACGCGGAGGATCGCGAAGCTGTGCTCGCCCGCGCCTGGCAGGCCGGCGTGGGCGCGGTGCTCGCCATCGGCATCGGCGAAGGTCCGGCGGAGATGCATCAGGCGCGCGATCTCTGCCGGGAGTTCAATGCGAAGCGCGCGGCCGGATCGTCGCTGCCGCGCCTCTATGCGAGCGCGGGAATTTATCCGCACACCACGCCCGAAGCCGATAACGAAGCGCTCGCCAAACTCGACGCGCTGCTGGCCGAACCGGAGGTGATCGCCTGCGGTGAGATCGGCCTCGACTATTACCACGAAGGCGCGTCGCGTACGGTGCAGCGGCAGGGGCTGATGCGCCAAATTGAGATCGCGGCCGCACGCAAGCGGCCCATCGCGATTCATTGCCGGGGCACAAAAGAATCTACCGACGCATGGGCCGATCTTTTTCCGGTTCTCGACTCCTTTTGGGCGCGAACCGGCCTGGGCGGCATTCTGCACTGCTTCGGAGCCGAGTACGAACAGGCGCGCCGCGCCCTCGACATGGGCTTTCTGGTCTCTTTTGCCGGCAATCTGACCTACCCGAAGGCGCAGCGGCTGCGCGAGGTAGCTGCGCGGCTGCCGCTCGACGGCCTGCTGGTGGAAACCGACGCGCCGTGGCTGGCGCCGGCTGCGCAACGCGGCCAGCGTAACGAACCGGCCCTCGTGGTCGAGACGGCCCGCACGCTGGCCGGCCTCTTGAAGGTCGCCGAGGACGAACTGGCCGCCGCAACCAGCGAAAACTTTTGGAGGCTGTTTCAACTCGGCCCGAACGTGGGAAACTAGAGAGAGCAACGGAGTCAGCAAGGTTCGCGGCGTTAGGCCCATCGCATCGGGCACGGACAACTGGCGAGTTTCATACGCGGCGGGCGTTGCCGTTGCATTTTCGATTCGACGGCCCTTCGGAATTCGAGGACAAGAAGATGGCGCAGGAAAATTCATTCGATATTGTCAGCAAAGTGGATATGCAGGAGGTGCGCAACGCCATCGACCAGGCGATCAAGGAGATTCGCCAGCGTTTCGACCTCAAGGACTCGCATTCGCAGATCGATCTGGAGGGCGAAAACGCCATCCGGCTGGCCTCGGCCAACGACTACAAACTGGAGGCGGTCAAGGACATCCTCTCGCAGAAGCTGGTCAAGCGCGGTGTCTCGCTCAAGAATCTGACCTACGGCAAGGTCGAGCCGGCCGCCGGACAGAGCGTGCGGCAGAAGATCGACTTGCAGCAGGGGATTCCCGCCGAACGCGCCAAGGAAATTGTGCGTCTGGTGAAAGACTCGAAAAAAAAGGCACAGGCCAGCATCCAGGGAGACACGGTGCGGGTGAGCAGCAAGGACCGCGATACATTACAGGATATGATTGCAATGTTGAAGAAGCACGACTTTGGTATCGATCTCCAGTTC
>JAJYFB010000126.1 GCA_021785495.1 Acidobacteriota bacterium
ACGACGCCTGCGGCATGGGTCTGGTCGCACATATTCGCGGCGAAAAAAGCCACGAAATCATCCGCAAGGGCCTGGAGGTGCTCATCAACCTCACCCATCGCGGCGCGGCCGGGTGCGACCCGGAGACGGGCGACGGCGCCGGCATCCTGATTCAGATTCCGCACGCGTTTTTTGCGCGCGAGTGTGCGGAACTGGGCATGAAGCTGGCAGAGCCCGGAGCCTACGGCGTGGCCATGTGTTTTCTGCCTGTCGAAAAGCACAACCGGTTGCAGTGCGAAGGCGTCTTCGAGCGCATCGCGCAGGAAGAGGGCTGCCAGATTCTCGGCTGGCGCGACACGCCGGTCAACGGCGACGCCATCGGCCGCGAGGCGCGGCGTTCGCAGCCGTACATCGAGCAACTGTTCCTCGGCCGTCCCGAGGGCCTCGACGAGGACGCCTTCGAGCGGCTGCTCTATCGCGTGCGCCGCCGCACGGAAAACGAGATCGCGGCCTCGGAGATTGAGGACAAGGAGACCTTTTTCGTCCCCTCCTGCTCCTGCCGCACCATCGTCTACAAGGGACTGATGCTGGCCCCGCAGATCGAGAAGTTCTACTTCGAGTTGGCCAATCCGCTGGTCACCAGCGCAATGGCGCTCATTCACCAGCGTTTTTCGACGAACACGTTTCCGAGCTGGAAGCTGGCCCATCCCTATCGCTACGTGGCGCACAACGGCGAGATCAACACCATCCGCGGCAACATCAGTTGGATGAACGCGCGCCAGTCGGTGCTGGCAAGCCCGCTGCACGGCGAAAAGATCAACGACCTGTTTCCCATCGTCGTGCCCGGCGGCAGCGACTCGGCCTCGCTTGACAATGCCGTCGAATTTCTCTACCAGTCCGGCCGCTCCCTGCCGCACGTGATGGCGATGCTGATTCCCGAGGCATGGGCCGGCAATCCGGACATGGACGAGGACAAGCGCGCTTTTTATGAGTACCACGCTTCGCTGATGGAGCCGTGGGACGGGCCGGCGGCCATCGCCTTCACCGACGGCAAGGTCATCGGCGCCACGCTTGATCGCAACGGCCTGCGGCCCGGCCGCTACGTTGTCACCAAAGACGATCTGGTCGTGCTGGCCTCGGAAGCCGGTGTCATCGAGGTTCCGCCCGAAGAGGTTCTGAAGAAGGGCCGCCTGCAGCCGGGCCGCATGTTCCTTGTCGATACGGTTGCGCAGCGCATCGTCGCCGACGGCGAGATCAAAAAAGATCTGGCCGCCCGCAAGCCCTACGGCGAATGGTTGCAGCAGCAGCAGATCAAGATCGACGCGCTGCCGGAGCCGGCGCGCATCATCGCCTCGAACCCGGAGACGCTTCTGCGCCGCCAGCGCGCCTGCGGCTACAGCGAAGAGGATCTGCGCATCCTGCTGACGCCGATGGCCGTCACTGGGCAGGAGCCTATCGGCTCGATGGGCAACGATGTGCCGCTGGCCTGTCTTTCCGACCGTCCGCAGCCGCTGTTCAACTACTTCAAGCAGCTCTTCGCACAGGTGACGAATCCGCCCATCGATCCCATCCGCGAAGAGATGGTGATGTCGCTGATCAGCTACATCGGCACGGAGCGCAACATTCTGGACGAGGCGCCGGAGAACTGCCACACGCTCAAGCTGCCGCACCCGATCCTGTCGAACCGCGACCTGGAAAAGCTGCGCCGCGTCTCTTCCGGCGATTTGCTGGCCACCACGCTGCCGGCCCTCTTTCGCGCCGAAGACGGCGAACGGGGCATGAAGCACGCGCTCGACGATCTGGCCAATCGCGCCGCGCACGCCGTCAACTCCGGCTACACGCTGCTGATTCTCTCCGATCGCGGCGTGGACGCGACCTACGCGCCGATCCCCAGCCTGCTGGCCATGGCCGCCGTGCACAACCGGCTGGTCAAAGAGAAGACGCGCACCCAGGTGGCGCTGATCATCGAGAGCGGCGAACCGCGCGAGGTGATGCACTTCGCCCTGCTGATCGGCTACGGCGCCAGCGCCATCAATCCGTATCTCGCCATCGAGTCCATTCACGACCTGAAGCGCCGCGGTCTGCTGCCAGAATCGCTGACAGCCGAGTACGCCGAAAAGAACTTCATCAAGGCCATCAACAAGGGGCTGCTGAAGACCTTCTCGAAGATGGGCATCTCGACGCTGCAAAGCTATCGCGGCGCGCAGGTCTTCGAGGCGGTGGGCCTGAACGAATCGCTCATCGAGGCTTACTTTCCCGGAACGGCCTCGCGCATCGAAGGCATCGGCCTTGACGTGCTGGCGCGCGAAGCTCTGATGAAGCACGAGTTCGCCTTCCAGCCTCTGACTGAATCGGAGACCGATCTTGTCGTTGGCGGTCAGTATCAATACCGCGAGGGCGGCGAGTATCATCTGCTCAATCCGCAGACCATCGCCAAGGTGCAGCACGCCGTACGGCAAAACAACTTCGCCAGCTTTCAGGAATTTACGGACCTGATCGACGAGCAGAATCGCCATCTCTGCACGCTGCGCGGCCTGCTGAAGCTCAAGTACGCCGAGAAGCCGCTGCCGATCGAAGAAGTCGAGCCGGCCAAAGAGATCGTCAAGCGCTTCACGACCGGAGCCATGAGCTTCGGCTCGATCAGCAAGGAGGCGCACGAGACGCTGGCCATCGCCATGAATCGCCTGGGCGGCATGTCGAACACCGGCGAAGGCGGCGAGGACGAGGCGCGTTTCACGCCCGACCCGAACGGCGACTCGCGCCGCTCGGCTGTCAAACAGGTGGCCAGCGGACGCTTCGGCGTGACGGCGAATTACCTCGTCAACGCCGACGAGATTCAGATCAAGATGGCGCAGGGCGCCAAGCCCGGCGAAGGTGGCCAGTTGCCCGGCCACAAGGTCGACGAAGTGGTCGCCAAGATTCGCTGCTCGACGCCCGGCGTAGGCCTGATCTCGCCGCCGCCGCACCACGATATTTACTCGATCGAGGATCTGGCCCAGCTCATCTACGACCTCAAGAACGTGAACCCGCAGGCGCGCATCGCCGTCAAGCTGGTCTCCGAGGTCGGCGTGGGCACGGTCGCCGCCGGCGTCTCGAAGGCGCACGCCGACGTGGTGCTGATCTCCGGCGACAACGGCGGCACGGGCGCTTCGCCGCTCAGTTCGATCAAGCACGCCGGCCTGCCGTGGGAGCTGGGCCTGGCCGAGACGCAGCAGGTGCTGCTGCTCAACGATCTGCGCTCGCGCATCCGCGTGCAGACCGACGGCAAACTGCAAACCGGCCGCGATGTGGTGATCGCCGCGCTGCTCGGCGCCGAGGAGTTCGGCTTCGCCACCATGCCGCTCATCACCATGGGCTGCATCATGATGCGCAAATGCCACCTGAACACCTGCGCCGTGGGCATCGCCACGCAAGACCCGGTCCTGCGCGCCCGCTTCAACGGCTCGCCGGAGCACGTCGTCAACTACTTTTTCTTCATCGCCGAGCAGATGCGGCAGCACATGGCCCGGCTCGGCTTCCGCACCGTCGACGAGATGGTGGGCCGGGTCGAGAAGATCGACACGCACATCGACCAGTCGCACTGGAAGGCCAGGGGCATCGACCTCGCGTCGATTCTTCACGTGCCCACGCTGCCCTCGCGCGTGGCGCGCCGCCGCACCACCTGCCAGGATCATGGCCTCGATGCCGCGCTCGATCACGCGCTGATCGCCAAAGCCAAGCCGGCCCTCGAAACGCAGACGAAGGTCACGGCCAGCTTCAACATCCGCAACGTGCACCGCACGGTGGGCGCGATGCTGGGCGGCGAGATCGCCCGCCGCTACGGCTCGGCTGGTCTGCCGGACGAAACCATCCACTTCAACTTCCGCGGCTCGGCCGGTCAGAGCTTCGGCGCATTCGTTCCCAACGGCGTCACCCTCGAACTCGAAGGCGACGCCAACGACTACCTGGGCAAGGGGCTTTCCGGCGGGCGCATCCTTGCTTATCCGCCGAAGACCTCGAGCTTTTTGCCGGAAGAGAGCATCCTGGCCGGCAACGTGGTGCTCTACGGCGCGACCGGCGGCGAGGTCTTCCTGAATGGCATTGCCGGTGAACGCTTCGCCGTGCGCAACTCCGGCGCCACGGCCGTTGTCGAAGGCGTGGGCGACCACGGCTGCGAATACATGACCCGCGGCACGGTCGTCGTTCTCGGTTCCACGGGCCGCAACTTCGCCGCCGGCATGAGCGGCGGCATCGCTTACGTTTACGACGAACAGGGCGACTTCTCGATCCGCCGCTGCAACACGGCCGGCGTCGATCTGGAGCCGCTCGTCGCGACCGAAGACGTCGAGTTGGTCCGCAACCTGCTCGCGCGCCATCGCGACCTGACCGGAAGCCCGCGCGCCGCCTGGGTTCTGGAGCACTGGGCCGGCGCGCAGCCCCGCTTCATCAAGGTCTTCCCGCACGAGTACAAACGCGTGCTTGGCGTCGCCCGTGCGGAATCGGTTTACGCTCCACCCACCACTGCGTCGCCTCTCGTGGCGGCGGCCGGAGAGGTGCAACATGGGTAAGGTCACTGGCTTTCTGGAGATCGGCCGCGAGCAGCCCACGCGGCGCAAGGCCGACGAGCGCGTCAAGGACTGGTTCGAAATCTATGAACCGTTCCCCGAGGAAAAGCAGCGTGAGCAGGGCGCGCGCTGCATGGATTGCGGCGTGCCCTTCTGCCACAACGGCTGCCCGCTGAACAATCTGATCCCCGACTGGAACGATCTGGTCTATAACAATCGCTGGGAGACGGCCATTCGCCGCCTGCACGCGACCAACAACTTTCCCGAATTCACGGGACGCATCTGTCCGGCGCCGTGCGAAGCCGCCTGCGTGCTCGGCATCAATCAACCGCCGGTCTCGATCAAGCTCGTCGAGAAATCGATTATCGAGCGCGCCTGGGACGAGGGCTGGATTCGACCCGAGCCGCCCGAGCAGGCCACCGGCAAGCGCGTCGCCGTCGTCGGCAGCGGTCCAGCCGGACTGGCCGCCGCGCAGCAACTGCGCCGTGCTGGCCACTCGGTTGTCGTCTTCGAAAAAAATGATCGCGTTGGTGGCCTGCTGCGCTACGGCATTCCGAACTTCAAGCTCGAAAAGCGCGTCATCGATCGCCGCGTCGAGCAGATGCAGGCCGAGGGCGTGGTCTTTCGCACGAACGCGCACGTGGGCGTGAATCTTCCGGTCGCGTCGCTGCGCGAGGAGTTTGACGCCATCCTGCTCTGCGGCGGCTCCGAGCAGCCGCGTGACCTCGCCATCCCCGGCCGCGAACTCAAGGGCATTCACTTCGCCATGGAGTTTCTGCCCCAGCAGAACCGCCGCAACGAAGGCGACTCCGAAGAAAAGCTGCTGGCCGCGATGCGGACCGCAGGCTCCATTCTTGCTACGGGCAAGCGCGTCGTCATCATCGGCGGCGGCGACACCGGCGCGGATTGCCTCGGCGCCAGCCTGCGCCAGGGCGCAAAGAGCGTGCATCAGTTCGAGATCATGCCCCGGCCGCCGGCCGAGCGCGCGGCCGCGACGCCGTGGCCGCTCTGGCCGCTGCAACTGCGCGTCGAAAGCTCGCACGAAGAAGGCGGCACGCGCGACTGGAGCGTCGGCACGCTGAAGTTCACCGGCGATGCCGAAGGCAACGTCCAGCAGTTGCACGCCGTCCGCGTCGGCCCGCCGCCCAAGTTCGACCCTGTCGCCGGCTCCGAATTTACGCTCGACGCCGATCTCGTCCTGCTCGCCATGGGCTTCCTCGGCCCGGTGCGCAACGGCATGATCGACGAGCTTGGCCTCGCGCTCGACGCTCGCGGCAACGTCGCCGCCACGAACTACATGAGCTCGGTCGATGGCGTCTTCGCCGCCGGCGACATGCGTCGCGGCCAGTCGCTCGTGGTTTGGGCGATCGCCGAAGGCCGCAAGGCCGCAGCCGCCGTTGATGCGTATCTTGCTTCGATGGACGAGCGGCCGTTGCGCCTGCGCCACGCCGCGGCCGTCGGCTCGCGCTAGACAACAGCCCCGCAAGGGAACGCTCGAGGCTGCCTTGCCCCATTTCCGCGCAAGATGCGGAAATGGGGAGATGAATATGCCGTCGAAGTCATCGCAAAAGCGAAAGAGGTCGCAGCACGCCATCTGTTTCTGTCTTCTGCGTTGAGTCGCAGAGACTTGATTTGCGAAAGGAGATCGGTCGTTTTGTCTTCCCCGATTACGCGGCGCAGGCGCCATCTGCTGGCCGCCGAATTCGTGACGGTTGCCTTCATGGGCCTCGTCGCCGTTGCGGCAAAATTTACGGGCGTTGGCCTGCTTCTCTTTCCTGAATTATCGTCCTTGTCGTTCGATGTGCTCGCCCGTCCGCGCGGCAAATGGGCAAGCCAGCCGTTGCGCCTGATCGCAACCCCGCTGCTGACCGGTGCCATGGGCCTCTTCGTCACGCGGCACATGCGCTACGGCGCGCTTGCGATTCTGCTGATCGTTGTTCTCTGCCTTGCAACCATCCGTCTGTTGCGCTCGGCCATCGGGCCGGCGATCTCCGCCGGGCTACTCCCGTTCGTTCTCGGCGAGCGGCATTGGCTCTATCCGCCCGCCATCGCCGCCGGGCTGGTCACTCTGGCCGGCGTTCTCTGGCTCTGGAAGCGATGGAGTTTGCGCGCCAACGGCCTGCCGCCTGAGACCGAAGCCATCTCGATCGACGACACGCTTGAAAGCAGTTCGCGCGACCGCTTCTGGCTCATTCACCTGCTGGCCTTTGTCGCGGTGCTCGGACTGGCTGGAGAGTGGACGGGACTGCGCTTCCTCCTCTTTCCGCCGCTGGTCGTGATGGCCTACGAACTGCTTGCTCACCCCGAAGTGCCCGCATGGATCGAACAGCCTGTTTTTTTCCCTCTGGTCTGTTTTTTAACCGCATCGACAGGGCTCCTTGCCTTGCGCACGCTCGGTCATTCGCCGCTTGGCGTTCTTTTGACAGTCGCTGTGTCGATCGCTCTGCTGCAAATCTTTCGCATGCACATGCCGCCGGCTCTGGCCGTTGGCCTGCTGCCCTTTGTCAGCCCCTCGCCCGACCTATGGTTCCCCGTCTCCGTCGGCATCGGCACCTCCGTTCTCAGCGTCTGGTTCAGCGTCCGGTCGCGCTTTGCGCAACCTGCGCTGTCAAAGGCCATTGAAGGATGATGCGGGGCGGCCACGGCGAACGCATGTTTTACGGCGCGTTGCGGCAAACGCATTGCCTGTAGACCGCAGTCGAAGAGTTGGTGAGCGAACAGACATACGGCTGCCAGAGCAGCGTCATGCCGCGCATATCAACGCCGGGCATTGTGTAGCGAAGATAATTTTGGCTGGCGGTCGATTGCTCCGCTGGATCGGCCTTGAAACCGGCGATCAGATCGCGAACGGCCTCTGCGGTAAACGCAGGCTTGCCGAAGGTCTTGCGAAAATCGTACTCTTCGCTCCACGCGGCATCGACCCCGGTGCGATTCGACGCCACGATCACGCGATAGTCATCGAGTACCGAGCTCTTGGGGTCGATCGTCGCGAGCGTGAACGAGGGGTTGTTGCCGTGGATCGGCGAGATCGAGGCCACCATCTTCACGGCGACGGCTTTCTGCGCAGCCTCGGCCTTCGCCGGCGCAAGCAGCCGCAGTTCGTCCATGTGCGTGTGCGCGAAGATCACCAGCCGGATCACGTCACCGTAGCCGGCCAGAACTTCCGGCAATGTTTCCGACGCGAGAAACATCTGCGGCTCGCCTCCGGCGCAGAGGGCCCTCCACTTGCGCGCCGTCGCGTAGGAGTTCACGCCCGGCGGAATGTGCGCCATCACCCAGAGTTTTTCCTTCTTCGCGCGCGCCTCGTTCAACTGCGCCTTGAGCCAGCCGATCTGCGCCGCGGCAGGTGCGCGATCCGCCTTGCCGCCGCAGCTTTGGTAGTTGCTCGACTCAAAGAGATTATTGAGCACGAGCAGCCTCGTGTTGACGAATGGCGCGGGCAGCGCAACGCGGTACGAACCATCCGCAGCAAAGCTCGCGCGCGCCTGCGTCTGTTCCCGGCCGCGCAGATCGGCCGCAAAAAGCGCCGCGCTCTCCCGGAGAAATGGGCTATTGGCGTTCAGCCGGTAGTCCCCGCAGTCGGAATCGTTGTTGCCCAGCGCGGCATAGACAGGAACGCCGGGCAGCGCCGCGCGCAGCCCGGTGAGCACGTAATCCATGGTTTTTTCGACGAAGGCCCGGTAGGCGTCCGGCGCGGCCTTGGGAAAAACGGCTGCGTATTTACAGGAAAAATCGTGCGCGATCAGGTCGCCGCTCAACAAAACGAACTTGGCCCCGCGCGCATCCGCCTGGATCGCGCGCAGACTCGACCGGTAGAGCGCGAACGTGGTGTCGTCGCCATGCGCGGAGCAAGCGTCTTCGATCTTGACCCAGCGCGCGTGGGCGTCGGCCGAAGCCGGAGCGGCCAGAATCGCGTTCCACTCGGCCACGGGCGCGGCAGCCAGCTTGACGGCCTTCGTCGGATCGGAAAAGGGATCGAAGTGGATGTCGCTGACCAAGAGCGCCTCAACCGTCTTTGCGTCGCGCCCTTGCGCGCTCTGCGCCAGCGCAAAAGCCTCAAGTCCCGCCAGTACAACTGCCAGAAAGCACCCTAGCGCCAGCGCGTGCCCTCTCT
>JAJYFB010000127.1 GCA_021785495.1 Acidobacteriota bacterium
GCCGGGAATGAAATCCGTAGTCGCTTTTTGATACCGGCCGTTGGCCTGCAACCACTCGTTCCCGCTGAGGTGGTAGGTGATCCACATCTGGCCGCCTTTGTCTTCGCGGCCGATCCAGTCGCCGAAGATCTGCCCCTGATTGGTGTAGCCCTGCCGCTCAATGGTCTCCCAGTAGAGAAAATCGCCGCGCTCCAGCGAGGGCGGATTGCCGCTGATGAGAGCCGGCGGAGCCGTACTGGCCGCTTCGCCGCGAATATCCAGCTTGGGCAGACCGGGAACGTGCGAGAGATAGAGTCCGGGCCGCCACGCGGCGCGGTGTGGCGCGTCGATCGGCGAGATGTCGTCATGCACCAGGCCATCGGCGTACAGAGTGAGCCAGTTGCGCAGGAACGGCAACCGCCAGGAAAAGTCGAAGACGCCGAAACGCGCGCCCGGATCGGCGTTGCTGTATTTCTGCGTCGGAGTGCCGGCCGTAAAGCTGAAAAAGCTGCGCAGAAAGGAGTGCAGGCTCACGCCCTGGTGCCCCGCGCCGCCGAAGATGGCCGTGCGCTCGAAGCCGAATTCGAGATCCTTCGTGGGCCGGAAGCTGACCTTCTCGAGATGCACCCACGGATTGCCCGGCGTGATGACATTTGGCTGCGTAGTGGAGCCGGGCGTATAGAGCGGGTTGGGAACCAGCGTATGCCCGCGCAGCTCGCCCACCAGAAACTCGTAACGAAATGGCCCCGTGATGCTCGACAGCCCGGGAACCCAGAGCGGCTCGATGCGGTCGATGTGGAAGGCGTAGAGATTCTCGGCGTTGTTCGAGTAGGCAAAGCTTCCGCCCAGACCCGGTCCCAGCCACTCGTCCTCCTTGCCGAAGGAAATTTCATGATTGAGCAGGCGGTAGCTGAGGTAGGCCTCCAGCAGGCTGGCGTGCGCCGTGCTGGCGATCGGCCCCATGGGAATGGTGGAGAGCGGAACGTACGTCGCCGGGCAGATGCCATCGATCGAGCAGGAGAGCGTCTCGGCCAACGCCTGGGAGTAGCCAGTGGCCGAGGGCGCTTGCTGGATCTCGGCGCGCACGTAGGCCGCGAAACGTCCATCGAGGGCATAGCCGCTGGCGCCCGTGTCGCTGTTGAGGCCGTTTTCGTAGGGGCGGCCGTAGTCGTTGATGATGGTCTGGCCGAGGTGAAAGCTGTCGTCGAGCGGCGTGCCGCTGATCCCGCGAACGGAGGTGTAGGCCGACTCGGCGATGGCTCCGCCAGGATGAGCGCCGCAAAGCGCTGCTTTGTCGGCGCGCAGCGCGTCGTCGAGCGATTTATAGATGGCGCGCGCCTGTTCCGCGGCCGCGTCGCCGCGGCTTTCTCCGTCCTCAATCAGGCCGTTGGCGTTGTCGAGCATCTCCAGCAGGCTGGCGCGCGTCCAGGGCCGCATGCCCAGAAACACATGATCCAGATAGCCCAGCGAGTAGAGACGCAAAACCTCTGGATATACCCAGAAATCATCGGGAACGTAGGGCGAGCCAAGCTCCGAAGTATCGCAAGAACCGCCGGCCTCGTCCGTGTCGCCGCTCCACTGCCGTGCGCTTGCGTGGCGCGGTGCGCCCTGCGCATCGGCGCTCTGCTGCGCGCACAGCACGGATGCGCTCGCCACCAGCCCAAGCCCCACTCCCAGGACGCGCGCCATGGCTATCCCCCGGAACCGCTCGATCTTTCTCGCTTTTCTCATGCGCCTCTCCGCATTGCTTCGCCAGCTTGCCCGAAGTTAGGCGGCCATCATAGCCTGCCGCAGGTTTGTATCCGTTCTATCGTCCTCCTCATGGTAATCGATGCCTGCGCGATCCATGCGAACGGTGGGGCGGCGCGCGGCGGGAAGGTCCGCATGGCGCGCGGTCTTCTGTTCTGGATGGTTCGAGAAAATCTTCCGCGCGGGCATCCTTCGCGCGCATCGCCGACTCAAAGTCTACGGAAGAGTCCGATCGCCCGCTTTGCATACGCCGCACCGATGGGAACGGACGCATCGGCTGGTTCTTCCGAGGAGGGTTCTATGAAATACGTTTGGATTTTGGCTGCAACTTTGGCCTTGCCGGCCGCCGTGATGGCGCAGAACAGCCTGCCAGCGGGGACAATTCTTCCCGTCAGCCTCGATCGGGGCCTGAATGCGGGCAAGGCCCGTGCGGGGATGGAGATTCGGGCCAAGGTCATGCAGAGCGTGCCGGGAACGCCGGTTCGCCGCGGCGCGGAGGTGATCGGCCACGTGGTGAAGGTCAACGCACAGGAAAAAGGACAAAGCCAGTTGACGATCCGCTTTGATGCGGTGCGCACCCATCGCCAGCAGATTCCGCTGCGAGCCAACCTCCGCGCCCTGGCCTCGTTTCTGGAAGTGCAGGAGGCGCAGGATCCAGAGGATCTTTCCTCGCGCGGCCTGAATGAAGAGAGCTGGACGACGGAGCAAATTGGCGGTGATCAGGTCTATCGCGGAGGCGGGCCCGTGACCGAAGGCAAGGTGAACGTGGGTACGCCCGAGCCCTACGGCGTGCTGGCCGTTCCCCGCACGCAACCCGATCGGCCTTGCCGCGGCGTCCTCGGCGCATCCAGTCAGCCCCAGGCGCTCTGGCTTTTCTCCGCCAATGCCTGTGGTGTCTATGGCTATGGTCATCTGCGCATTGTCCATGCGGGCCGCGCCGAGCCGCTCGGAACCATCGTTCTCGCTTCGGATCGCGGCAAGCTCGTTCTCTATGCCGGCAGCGGGCTGCTGCTGCGTGTGCAGGGCTCGTAAGCGCGGCTAAAATGGAGAACGCCCGGAACATTCCGACCGCGCCTGCGACGCAGGCCTTGCGGAAAAGAGATATTTGCCCAATCCAGACCGTCTGGAAGGGAAGGCGGCTCAGGCGCGCCGCACGATGTCGCGATGAAGGGCCTTGACCTGGTAGCCGGCCTTGCCAAGCCGCTGGGCGATCTCCTCGGCCATCATGACGCTGCGATGCTGGCCGCCGGTGCAGCCGAAGGCCACCGTCAGGTAGCTTTTGCCTTCCTCGACGTAATGCGGCAGAAGATAGAGCATCAACTCCGTCACGCGATCGAGGAACTCGCCAGTCTGCGGAAAGCCGCAGATGTAGCCAGCGACCTTCGGATCGAGACCGGTCTTCTTGCGGAATTCGGGCACGAAGTGCGGATTGGGCAGAAAGCGCACGTCGAAGACCATGTCGGCGTCGAGCGGAACGCCGTTCTTGAAACCGAAACTGAGGCAGGAGACGAGCAGCCGCCGGGAGCCGTCCTCCTGGCCGAAGCGGGCCAGAATATCGGCGCGCAGTTGATGCACGTTGAAGTTCGAGGTGTCGATCAGCGTGTCGGCGACGTTGCGGATGGGGTCGAGCAACTGCCGCTCTTCGACGATGGAGCGCGAGACGGTCTCCTTGCGGCCCAGCGGATGCGGACGCCGCGTCTCCGAGTAGCGGCGCACCAGCACGGCGTCCTGCGCGTCCAGAAAGACCACGCGGGTTTCGAGCTGCTTGCGCACCTCCTTTAAAATCTCGGGCAGACGGTCGAGCGTTGCGCCCTCGCGCACATCAATCACAATGGCCGCGCGCCGCACCTCCGGCGAAACGACGACGAGGCGGGCAAAGTTGGGCAGCAGTTCGAGAGGAAGATTGTCGACGCAGTGCAGGCCGAGGTCTTCAAAGGCCTTGAGCGCCGAGGCCTTGCCGGCGCCGGAGATTCCGGTAACGATCACCAGTTGCTTGCGTTCCGAAGACGAAAGATCGCTCAGATCGAGCCGTAGCGGCGTGGCAGGCTGCTCTTGGCGGGCGGAGTCAGGAGACTTTCCCGGCGGGCGCGCGTCGTTCGGTGACGTCATGCGTTCATGCTACACCGGGGGTCTGAATCGCAGGCAGAAAAAACGATTGCGCCCGCAGGCGAGTCGCCAAGACTGGCCTGCGGGCAAGGCAAGCACTACGGAATCGCGACCAGTCCCATCTGTCCGTCGCGGCGGCGATGCAGCACAAACGTTTCTCCCTCCGGCGTGTGGAAGACCAGCAGTTCGCGGTCGCGGAATTCGGCGTCCTTGACGGCCTCCTCGATGGTCATCGGCTTGAGGGCGATGGCCTCGCTGCTTTTGACGATGTGCGGCTCGACGACGGCGGCGCGCGGTGGAAAGGAATGCACCGCAATGGCAGCGCGCGCCCTGCCGCGCGGCGGCTTGGCCGCACCCGCTTCGGCCGAGGGCTCCACGCGCGCCTTGGGCCGCGCCACCGGAGGCGCGGTGAGCACTTTTTCTTCCTTGGGCAGCCGCTTGCCGACGATGCGGCGGTCGCGATAGCGGCTGGCCTGGTGCTCGGCGTGCTCGATGGCTTCGCGCAAAGCCGCCGTGGGCGAGTCGCCCTTGCCTGCGGCGGCAATTTTCTGCGCGCGCGCCTGGATGACCATTTCGACGATGTGCAGGTGCCGCTGGCTGCCGAAGGTAATGTTGGCGCGCGCGGTGCGGCCCAGAATGCGGCCGATGCGCTCCATGCCTTCTTCGGCCTGCGTGCGCAGTGCTTTGGAGATGTTGCCTTTTCTTGCCGTCAATGTCACATCCATCTTCGCCTCCGCTCGGTCGTCGTCATTTGCGGCGTTCAACTGCGCGCCGGTGCAGCACAGTATATGACGGAGGAGCCGCCGTCTTCCAGTGCTCTTCGCTGATGAAGATGGCCGGCGTCATGCGGCGCGCAGCGAAAATCGCGCATGGCGCGCAAGGGTTCCTATTCGGGAACCGCATGGAGGCGCGCGGCGGAGATCGAGGAAGCATACGGCGCGAATGCAGACGCCATCGGCGGAGGCGCTCGCTCTGCCGCATCGCGACCGCTAAACTGGAAGCATGATTCGCGTCTTTCGGCCCATTCCCGCCGCACAATTGAAACTTCTGGTTTTCGATCTGGACGGCACGCTGGTGGATTCCGCGCAGGATCTTTGCAACAGCGTCAACGCCGCGCTCGTCGCGTTCGGTCTGCGGCCGCTGGCCGATCCGTCGATCGCCGGCTTTGTCGGCAACGGCGCGCCGCTGCTGGTGCGGCGCGCGCTGGCCGCGGCCTCGGGCGCAACGCCCGATCAGGTAGAGAAAAATCTCTTCGACAGCGCCTACGCCTTTTTTCTCAGGCACTATCGCGAGCACAAACTCGACTTCACCTACGCCTACGACGGGGTTCTCGATGCGCTGCGGGCGCTCCGGCAGTTGCACGACGCGCCGGGCGCAACGGCCCGCGCCATGGCCGTGCTGACGAACAAACCGGTGCGGCCGGCGCAGGGCATCTGCGAGGGACTCGGCCTGGCCGATTATTTTCTGCACATCTACGGCGGCGACAGCTTTCCGGCGAAGAAACCCGATCCCGTTGGCCTGCGCAGCCTGATGGAAGAGACCGGCGCGCGGCCCGAAGAGACGGCGATGATCGGCGACAGCAAGGTCGATGTGCAGACAGCGCGTAACGCCGGGGTCTGGTCGCTCGGGTGCAGCTTCGGCTTCGGCGTGCCGACGCTCGACCAGAATCGCCCCGACGTTCTGGTCGACCGGGCCTCCGAGTGGCCGGTCGCGCTCGCCCCGGCGTAAGCTGATTCCATGAGCGGATCGGGCACGCATCCCCTGCGCATCGTGATCCCCGGCGGCAGCGGCCAGGTGGGCCGGATGCTGGCGCGGTTTTTTCACGAGCGCGGCGACCACGTGACCGTGCTGACGCGCGGTCCGTACACGGCCCCGTGGACTACCGTGCACTGGGACGGCCAAACGCTCGGTCCGTGGGTGGAAACCCTGGAAGCCGCCGACGTCTGCATTCATCTCTCCGGCCGCCGCATCGATTGCCGTTACACGGCGCGCCATCGCCGCGAGCTGTACGATTCGCGGATTGGGCCCACGCGGCTTTTGCACGAAGCCTTTGCGCGCCTTGCGCACCCGCCGCGTCTGTGGATGAACGCTTCGGCGGCGACGATCTATCGCCACTCGCTCGACCAACCGATGGATGAAATCACCGGCGAATTCGGCGGCAACGAACCCATCTCGCGCCATCGCCGTGCCCCGGAGAAGTGGAACTGGACGGTGCAACTGGTGAAGGCCTGGGAGGAGGCGTTTTTCGCTCCGCCCCTGCCGCGCACGCGCCGCATCGCGCTGCGCACTTCGCTTGTCTTGAGCCCCGCTCCCGGCGGCGTCTTCGCCGTGCTCTCGTACCTGGTTCGCGCCGGTCTGGGCGGCACAGCGGGCAATGGCCGCCAGTTTGTCGCCTGGATGCACGAGGCCGACTACGCCCGCGCCCTGGCTTTTCTGATCGAACACGAAGAGATCGAAGGCCCGGTGAATCTGGCCGCGCCCCATCCGCTGCCCAACCGCGCCTTCATGGCCGCGCTGCGCGAAGCATGGAACGTGCCGAACGGATTGCCCACACCCGCGGCGTTGCTCGCGCTGGGCATGTTTTTACTGCGCAGCGAGCCGGAACTGATCCTCAAGAGCCGTTTCGTGATTCCGCGCCGGCTGCTCGACGCCGGCTTCGCGTTTCAGTTTCCTTCCTGGCCCGAGGCCGCATCCGACCTGGTCCGGCAGTGGAAACATCGGGCGTAAACTGGCCCCGGCGCGGATGCGGCGATGCGTTTTCCTCGATTCATGCGAATGTTCTTCCGGAAAAAACAAGGCCCACGTCGCCGTGGGCCTTGGGACTGCGACAAAAAGGAACGGTTTACCACTTCGGATGGTCGCGTCCTTCGCCACGCGGGTTTGCGCGCTCCTGGCGCGATGGCCCATTCTGCCGGTATGCGTTCCGGCCCTGGTTCGAATTTGCGCCCCGGCCGTTGGCGCTATTCCACTGCCGCGCATTGCTGCCCATCGGCCGGCTCATGGCCAGGTTCTGCGGACGGCCGCCGTTGCGGCTGGCGTAGAAGTCGCGATTGCCCATGGCCGCAGCTTCATGCCGCGCCTGGAACGAGTTGGGCGCCATGTGCTGCTCGTGCGACCAGGCGTTCTCCTGCGGCGTCGGCGGATGGTTGATGCCGCCCGGTCCGCCGCTATAGGCCACATGCCTGTCGTTGATGATCGTATTGTTGCGCACGACGGTTCTGTCGATGTACGTGTTGCGAATGAAGGTTCGATTCACATTCATGACGGCCGTGTTATACGAAAATACGCCGCCATGCCACATGCCGCCCACAAAGCCGATGCCCATGTAGCCAAAGCCGTAGTTCACGCCGCCGTAGTAGCCGACGTGCGGTCCCCAGTAGCCGGCATGGAAGACGTAGAGTCCCTCGTTCCAGCCCCAGTAGGGAGGCGTCCACAACGCGCCCGCGTACGGAGCCGGCGTCCAGGTTCCCGGAACCCAGTAGTAGCCATCGGAACCATAGCCCCAGTAGCCCGGCGTCCACATCCAGCCCGGCTGCGGGCACGGCGGCTGCGCATACACCGGCAGCGCAGGCGGAGCGAAGCCCACGCTGACAAAAACTCCCGCCCAGGACGAGGCCGGGATCGCACAAACGAGCAACGCCAAGCACAGCGCGCGCATGGATTTCGAACGCAGCCAACGGATCACTTGCATGGAACTTTCCTCCTGTCTTTCGAGAACCGGGCGGCCATCGACGGCGTCTCCAGTCTCCGTCCATGGAAACCCCGTTGCGACAAAGAAGTTGCGCGGCCGTTGGTGAGAACGCGCGCCGCGCAAAGCGCACAAGGAACCCGCAGAAAGCCGCCGCACGTGTCTGCATACGAGGTTCCACACAAAACGCGGAAAGGGGTGGCGCGCCGCGCGGCGCGATTCCGGCCGGGCCCATGCGGGCCAAGTCAATGCGGCTGAGCGTCGCGCTGGGCGCGACGCCGCGCGGCCCAGCCTTCGATGTTCTCCTGCCGGGCGCGGCCGACGGCGAGTGCGTCGGCGGGCACGTCTTTCGTAACACAGGAGCCAGCGCCGACGTAGGCGCCGTCGCCCACCGCCACAGGCGCGACAAGCGTCGAGTCGCTGCCGACGAAGGCGCCCTTGCCGATGCGCGTCGTGTGCTTGTGAACGCCGTCGTAGTTGCAGGTGATGGTGCCGGCGCCGATATTCGCGCCCTCGCCGATCTCCGCATCGCCCAGATAGGTGAGATGGTTGGCTTTGACGCCCTTGCCGAGCCGGGCTTTTTTGGTCTCGACAAAGTTGCCCACGTGCGCGCCCTCGCCGATCTCGCTGCCGGGGCGCAGGTGCGCGAAGGGGCCGATCTGAGCGCCGTCGGCCACCGTCGAGTCCTCAAGCACCGAACTCTGCCGCACGAGCACGCCGTCGCCGAGGGTGCAGTTTTCCACCACGGAGAAGGAGCGGATGCGGCAGTTCGCGCCCACGCGGGTGCGGCCCAGCAATTGCGCGTAGGGCTCGATCACGGTTCCAGCGCCGACTTCGACCGCGGCGTCGAGGACGCAGGTCTCCGGTCGCGGGATCACAACTCCGGCAGCAATCAGTTCTTCTGGTTTCATGGTCTCTCTGCTCGCAGTCTTTCCAGGAGCGCGGAAGCAACAACGCCCGCTTCCAGTTTCGCATCTTCGGCTGATCGCATTACGTTGACGCCCGACTCTACCAGGGCAAACGCATTTCAGCTTGCGGGATGATTTTGTTTTGAAAGGGCACGGCTTCAGCCGTGCCGTAGACATATTCGGATGAATGTT
>JAJYFB010000128.1 GCA_021785495.1 Acidobacteriota bacterium
GAGCACTAGGTCGAGGTGCAATTGCCGTGGCTGCAAACGATTCTGGGCCACTTCGATCTGGTGCCGATCGTCATGGGCGACACCAGCTACGAGAGCAGTCGCGCACTGGGCGTGGCCCTGGCCAAACTGCTCCAGAACGATTCGAACACGCTCGTCCTCGCCAGCTCCGATCTCTCGCACTACCATCCCTACGCCGAGGCTGAAACCATCGATCACAAGACGCTTCACGCGCTTTCCGTCTACGACTACTTCAGCATGTCGCGCAATTTCCAGTGGCGCGGGCAGGGCGAGCCGGGAATCTGGGAGGCCTGCGGCGGCGCGCCCATCGTGGCCGCCATGATCTATGCCGAACGCCGGGGCGCGAATCGGGCCGAGGTGCTCAGGTACGCGAACTCGGGCGACATCACCGGCGACAAATCGCGCGTGGTGGGCTATAGCGCCGACGTGTTCGTCAAGGCCGCCCACGCGGACGCCGCAGCGACGCCGTTTTCCTTGACCGAGCAGGAGAAAGCCGACTTGCTCGCCGTGGCGCGCAAATCGGTCGAGTACATCGTGCAGCACAACGAGCCTTATGCGCCGACGGCTCCGGCCAGCGAAACGCTCAACCGCGAGTACGGCGCTTTCACCACGCTCACCGAGTTTGGCCAGTTGCGCGGCTGCATCGGCTACACCTCGCCCACCAAGCCGCTCTATCTGACGGTGCGCGACACGGCCACGCTGGCCGCGCTGCGCGATCCGCGCTTTGCGCCGGTGGCCGCCGCGGAGCTGCCCAGGCTCGCCTACGAAATCTCCGTGCTTTCGCCGTTGCGCCGCATCGGCGATGTGAACCAGATTGAGGTGGGCCGCGACGGGCTGATCATGAAAAACGGCGGTTTCGAAGGGCTGCTGCTGCCGCAGGTTCCGGTCGAGCAGCACTGGGACCGCGCGACCTTTCTGGCGCAGACCTGCCGCAAAGCCGGCATGGACGCCGACTGCTGGCGGGACGAGAACACGGACATCTTCCAGTTCACGGCCGTCGTCTTTCACGACAAGAGCAAAGAGTAGCGGCGTCCCTGGCTGAAACGGCAGGAAACGCAACCGCACTGCCCCGGCAATGTTATAAGGAAGGATGGCTCGTGTTCGCGCTCGCCCAGGGTTGGCGGCGCGCCGGCACGCGGAGGAAAGCATGGCCTACGATCTGGCGATCGTTCTGCCCACGTACAACGAAAGCAAAAATATCGTCCCGATGCTCGATCGGCTGGAGCGCGCGCTCGGCGGAATTCGCTACGAAGTGCTTTTTGTGGATGACGATTCGCCCGATGGCACGGCGGATCTGGTGCGGAGCATCGCCCGTGACCGCGGCCACGTGCGTGTGGTGCATCGCATCGGGCGGCGCGGCCTGGCTTCGGCCTGCATCGAAGGAATTCTGGCTGCCTCGGCGCCTTTCGTGGCCGTGATGGACGCCGACATGCAGCACGACGAAAGCATTCTGCCGCAGATGCTCGCCCGCATCCGCGAGGAGAATCTCGATCTTGTCATCGGTTCGCGCAATATCGCCGGCGGCAGCATGGGCGAGTTCGCGCCCTGGCGCGTCAAGCTGAGCCAATGGGGCCGCCGGCTGAGCCTGATGGGCGCCGCACATGAGCTGAGCGACCCGATGAGCGGCTATTTCATGGTGCGCGTTTCCTCCTTCGAGCGCTTTGCACACCGGCTTTCGGCCCTCGGCTTCAAGATTCTGCTCGACATCGTGCTCTCGGCCGGACCGGAGCTGCGCATCGCCGAGGTTCCCTATCGCTTCCGCCTGCGCGAGCATGGCGAAAGCAAGCTCGATATGATGGTCGGTCTTGAATACCTTGAGCTGCTCATCGACAAGCACCTCGGCAATCTGGTCAATGTGCGCTTTGTGCTCTTCGGCATGGTGGGCGCCCTGGGCGTGGGCGTGCATTTGCTGATTCTGCGCGGGCTTTTGCATCTGGCCGGCGTCGGCTTCGCCAAGGGCCAGACGGCCACGACCTTTCTCGTGATGGTGCTGAACTTCGTCCTGAATAACACGGTGACCTATCGCGACCGGCGTTTGCGCGGCTGGAGATTCGTGCGCGGACTGGTCACCTTCTGCCTCGCCTGCGGGCTGGGCGTAGCCGCGAATGTGGCCGTCGCCAACGAGGCCTTCGATCGCGGCGTGCCATGGTGGCTGGCCGCGTTCATGGGCCTGCTCTTCTCCGCAGTGTGGAACTACGGCGTGACCTCGATGACGACCTGGCGGCAGGAACGGCGTTCGAGCGAGCAGCGCGCGCAGCGGCGCATCGCGGCAGCCACCGCGCAGACGGCTCCGGCGAAAACAGCGTAAAAACCGGAGCGGGATTCGCCGCCGCGCCTGCGGGCTTTACGCAGGCGCGAAACAGGACGGAATGCGATCGAACGCTGTTTGCGGCTGCTTCGCGGGTTGCTTCGTCAGGCTGCGCCGCCGCATACTGACAGTCGGAATGCTCTCTCCACTTGCAACGGGAATCTACGCCGGAATAAGCGCCGCCGCAGGCGCAGGGCTGGCGGCAGGCGGCTTTGCCTATGCCTCGCTGTGGCCCGGATCGCGTCTCTTTGGCCGTGCGCTCACGGCCCCGGCCCGGCCCGGCGAACTGGCGCTCACCTTCGACGACGGCCCGAACGCCGTATGGACGCCGCGCCTGCTGGAGATTCTTGCCGAGCGAAACGTTCGGGGAACATTTTTCCTGCTGGGCCATCGCGCCGCCGCGCAGCCCAAGCTGGTGCGGCGCATCGCTACGGCGGGACATACGATTGGCAACCACTCGTGGTCGCACTGCAATTTGTCCCGCGCCAGCACAGCGCGCATCCGCGAAGAGATGCGGCGGACCAGCGACGAGTTGCAGCAGATCGTTGGCGCGCCGGTGCGCTTCTTTCGTCCTCCTTTTGGCGCGCGGCGGCCCGTCGTCTTTCGCATGGCTCGCGAACTGGGCCTGGAACCCGTGCTCTGGAACGCGATGACCTCCGACTGGAGCACTCCATCGGCCGAGCACATCGCCGAGCGGCTGGCAAAAAGGATTGATGCCCTCAATCGGCGCGGCCGGGCGGCGAACATCGTGCTGCATGACGGCGGCCATCGGGATGCGACGGCCAATCGCGAGCCGAGCGTCCTTGCCGCGCGGCTGCTGCTGGCGCGTTACACCGCAAGCCACCGGTTCGTCTCCGTGGATGCGTGGCGCTGAACGGTGGTTGGTAAACTCCGGACCGGCCGGATCCGCGTACGTTCCCGGCGGCTCCGTTCACGATGCAACTCTTCCTGCAATCGTCCTGTCTGAGGGGTTGCGTCTCATCTCTTTCCTCCTGCCGTTCGGTGTACACTTTTCTTCGCACGCTTCCGGCTTCGGCTCCGCGCGCGACGAGAGGTTCTATGCGTAGATTCCGGTTTCTTGCGGTTGTTTTTTCCTTCCTGGTGTTCCCATGGTCCAGCCGGGCGCAAACGACCGCGCCGCACAAGCGGCCGATGACCTTCATCGACATGATGGCCATGAAACACCTGGGCGAAACCGCCGTCTCACCCGACGGCAAGTGGCTGGCCTACGCAGTGACGACCGTCGATCTCGCCCAAAACCAGAAAAAAACCGAGCTATGGCTGCAAAAAATATCCGGCGGCGAACCCTTCAAGCTCGCCGCTGCCCAGCCCGGCGACAACGGCGTGCAATTTTCCGCCGATGGCAAGCAGATTCTGTTTCTGAGCGGCCGCGAGGGTGGCCAGCAAATCTGGCTCGCCGGCTTTGACGCCACGACCGGCGCGACCTCGAAGCCGCGCAGGCTCACCTCCCTCGCCACCGGCGCCGAGAATGCGCAGTGGTCGCCCGACGGCAAGTCGATCGTCTTCACTTCGGCTGTCTATCCCGACTGCCCGGCCATTACGCAGGATGATTTTGCCAGCGGAAACCGCTGCAACGCCGCTCGCGACCAGGCGCTGGCCACCAGTCCGGTCAAGGCGCAGGTCTTCACGCATCTGCTCTATCGCCACTGGAACCACTTCACCGGCGACAAAATTTCGCACCTCTTCCTCGTCGGGGTCGCAACCGGCCGAATGCGCGACCTGAACCCGAACGAGGCGCACGACGTGCCGCCGGACTATCCTTCGCAGGGGCTCGGCGGCGGCTTTGCTTTTGCACCCGATTCAAAAGAACTGGCCTTCACCGAAAACTTCGATCCGGTGCAGGCGATCAGCACGCACGCCGATATCTTCACCCTCGACCTGACCAACCCGGCGGCAAAGCCGGTCAAGATTTCGACCTCGGCCGGAGGGAATTTCTCGCCCGCCTACTCGCCCGACGGCAAGTACATCGCGTGGCGCTCGCAGCGACGCGCTGGCTACGAGAGCGATCTGTTCCGGCTCTGGCTGTATGACCGCGCAACGAAGAAGGGCAAAAACCTGCTGCCGAACTTCGACAACTGGGTCGATGAGTTTGCCTGGGCTCCGGATTCGCGGCAGATCGTCTTTGCCGCCCCGGTCGCCGGAGAAGAGCCGTTGTTCGCTGTCGCGCTCGATGGGACTCTGCAGCAAATCGACGGCGAGGGCGAGTTCGCTGGACTTCATCCTCTGCCCGGCGGCGGCGGAGTGCTCTCCAGCCGCATGACCGGCGCATCTCCGGCCGAAGTTGCCATCGACCCTTCACCGGTTCCGGCAGGCGGAAGGGCCTCGCAACTGACTCACCTCAACGACGCCCTTCTCGCGCAACTCGATCTTCCAGCGATGGAATCCTTCTGGTTTATCGCGAAAGACAACACAAAACTTCAGGGTTTTCTGGTTCGCCCGCCGAACTTCGACCCGGCGAAGAAGTATCCCGTCAAGTTTTTGATCCACGGCGGGCCGGAGGGCAACTGGGGCGACGATTGGAGCACCCGCTGGAATCCGGAACTGTTCGCCGCCAACGGCTATGTCGTCGTCATGATCAATCCCCGCGGCTCGACTGGCTACGGACAGGCTGTCGTCGATGGCGTCAACGGCGACTGGGGCGGCAAGCCCTTTACCGACTTGATGACTGGTCTCGACTACGCCGAACAGCACTTTCGCTTCCTCGACAAGAGCCGCGAGTGCGCGCTCGGCGCCAGCTACGGCGGTTTCATGGCCAACTGGGTTCTGGGCCACACCGACCGCTTTCGCTGCATCGTCTCGCACGACGGCATCTTCAACGCCGAGTCGGCCTTCGGCACAACCGACGAGGACTGGTTCAATCTCTGGGAGTTCCGCGGCCACCCGTGGGATTACTACGGCAAACCGGCCAGCGAAGACCCCTTCCGCAAGTGGTCCCCGTCGCTCTACGCCAAAAACTTCAAAACGCCGACGCTTGTCATCCACAGCCAGCTCGACTACCGGCTCGACGTGAGCGAAGGCTTCCAACTTTTCGATACGCTGCAACTGCTCGGCGTGCCCTCGAAGATGCTCTACTTTCCCGACGAGTGCCACTGGGTGTTGAAGCCGCAAAACTCCCAGCTCTGGTGGAAGACGGTCAATGATTGGGTCGATCAGTGGACCAAACCGGAGACAAAGTGATGGATGCGGCCCGGTTGCTTCCGGCCGTCGGCGAACGGGCCGATCCCCTACACTGATTCTTGCCGCCCATGCCTTCTTACTGCGAAGTCGCGCTGCCGGTGCCGCTGGACCGGACTTTCACCTATGGCATTCGCCTCGGCCAGTCGCCGCAGCGCGGGGCGCGCGTGATTGCGCCCTTTCGCAACGAAAAGCTGATCGGCGTGGTGACGGCGGTGGGTTGCCAGCCTCCCGCCGAGGTCCAGATTCGCTACATCGAGGCGGTGCTCGACGAAGAGCCGCTGCTGAGTGAACACCTTTTGGAACTGGGTGGCTGGGTGGCGCAGTACTATCTGGCCCCGCTCGGCGAGGTGCTGCGCGCCATGCTGCCGCTGACGGCCGAGGTGCGGCGCACCGTGTACTACCGGATCGCCGATCTGGGCCGTGACGCGCTGGCGACGGCGAGGGAGGGAAGGGCTGGCGGCGAAGATTCGAGCACTTGCGGGGGGCATGCGAACGCGGATCTTTCGGTTCGCTTGCTTCCCGAAGTTGCGCAGAACGATCACGAAGAGAGAGAACGCAACGCGCGGCTGCGCAGTCCATTTTCCGGCCGCCGCAAGGGAAAAGTTTCGCGCGAAGAGCAGGACATGGAGCGGCGCGTCCTGGAGCGGCTGGCCTCGGGCGAGCCGGTGAAGGTCTCCACGCTGCGCACGGCTACGGCGGCCACGCTGCCGGTGCTGGCCGCGCTGGTGCGCCGCAAGTGGATTGTGCGCGAAACGACGGCCGCCGAACGCGATGCGCGGCGCTTGGAGCGATTCGCCGTGCTGATGCCCGACCTGCGCCTGCCCGCGCTCACTGAGAAGCAGCAGGCGATTCTGGCCGAGCTGGCGGCATCGGGCGGCGAGCTGCCGCTGACCGAGCTGCGGCGCAGGGCGCTGCCGGCCTCGACGCTTCAGACCCTCGTGCGGCGCGGACTCGTGCGCATCGAGGAACGACCGGAGAGTTTTCGGCTCGGCGGCCTCGTGCGTGAGGCCAAGCCATTCACGCTGAATGCCGCGCAAGGCGATGCCGTGGCGGCGATCGCCGGCGCGTTCGGCGCCTTCCACGCCTTTTTACTTTTTGGCGTCACAGGCTCGGGCAAGACGGCCGTCTATCTGGCCGCGATGCAGCAGGCGCTCGATCGCGGCCTTTCGTCGATCCTGCTGGTGCCGGAGATCGGCCTCACGCCGCAGACGGTGGGACTGCTCGACGCGGCCTTTGGCCAGAAGGTGGCGCTTTTGCACTCGGCGCTGACGCCCGAGGAGCGCAGTGAGCAATGGCGGCGGATTCGCCGCGGCGAGGCCCCGATCGTCGTCGGCACGCGCTCGGCGATCTTCTGCGCCGTTCCCAGGCTGGGGCTGATTCTGGTCGACGAGGAGCACGACCAGAGCTACAAACAGGAGGAGACGCCGCGCTACAACGCGCGTGACGTGGCCGTGGTGCGCGCCAAGCTGGCCGGGGCCGTAGTTGTGATGGGCTCGGCCACACCCTCGCTCGAAAGCTGGCAAAACGCCGAGCGCGGCAAGTACGCGCGCATCGCGCTCGGCGGCCGCGTGCGCAACCGGCCCCTGCCGGAGGTCGAGCTTGTCGATATGCGCCGCGAGTTCCAGGAGACGGGCCGCGACGGGCTGTTTTCGCGCTCGCTCGTTGCGCAAACCCAGGCTGCGCTCGAACGCGGTGAGCAGGCGCTGATTCTGCTCAATCGCCGCGGCTATTCCTTCGCCGTGATGTGCCGCGCCTGCGGCGAAAAGCTCGACTGCCAGAACTGCGCCATCGCGCTGACGCATCACAAGGCGTCGCGCGAGGAGCCGGGCGAAGCCAAGGCCGGCCAGCGGCTCGAATGCCACTACTGCGGCTACAAGCGCACGGTTCCGGCGCAGTGCCCCAAGTGCGCAAGCGAGCATCTTTACTATCTCGGCGCGGGCTCGCAGCAGGGCGAGGAGCGCTTGCAGGAGATCTTTCCCGGCGCGCGCATCGGGCGCATGGATCGCGACACAGTGCGCGGACGCGGCGACCTCGAACGGCTGCTCGGCCGTCTGCACGCGGGCGAGATCAACCTGCTGGTGGGCACGCAGATGATCGCCAAGGGCCACGACATTCACAACGTGACGCTGGTGGGCGTCGTCGGCTGCGATCATGCGCTCTCGATGCCTGATTTTCGCGCTGCCGAGCGGGTTTTTCAGTTGATGACGCAGGTCTCCGGCCGCGCCGGCCGGGGCGAGCTGCCGGGCCGCGTCGTCGTGCAGACCTTCTATCCCGATCACTATGCGATTCTGGCCGCCGCATCTCACGACTACAAGAGCTTCGCCGAACGCGAGCTGAAGTATCGCCGCTGGATGCACTATCCGCCCTTCGGCGTGCTGGCCAACGTCCTGGTGCAGTCGGAAAAGCTGGAAGAAGCCGCCGGATGGGCCGCGATTCTCGGCAAGGCGCTGGCGCAGGACGATGGCTCCATCCGGCTGCTGGGCCCATGCACCGCGCCCATTGCGCGTATCAAGGGCGTCTATCGTTTCCACATGATTCTGAAGAGCGCCTCGCGCAAGGCGCTCAACGAGGCGCTGCGAAAAATGCTCGCGCACGCCGATGCGACCGGCGTTCCGCGGCGCAACGTGATGGTGGACGTGGATGCGCTGCGGCTGATGTGAGGGATAGAGCGGAGATAGCGGCGTTAGCGAAGACGGCAAAATTGCGGAGGCGGCAGAGTCTTGTCGTGGAATCGGCAATGTACAAAAACTATCGCACGCCGCCTGCCTGCTCGCGCGATTTCCTTCCCGCAGCGAGGGTTCCGTCCGCGCCTCGGTACCGGGGCTCACCCCATAAGCGCTAAGATAATGATTGACGATTGAAATGAAGCTTACTATTCTATTTGCATGGCTGAACTTGAGAATTGGCGAG
>JAJYFB010000011.1 GCA_021785495.1 Acidobacteriota bacterium
GGTGGCCTGCTGAAGAACCCCAACGACATGTTTGTGGCGCTGTTCAAAAGCCGAACCGTCGAAGACGCGATGATCCAGCGCTTCGGGCTGATGCAGGAGTACCACAGCAAATATCTCTCCGACACGCAAAAGGCATTCGAAAAGTACGCAACCGTGGACGGCAGCAGCAAGGATGGACTCATCCACATCTCGGTCGTGGATTCCGACCCGCGACGCGCCGCCGCCATAGCCAACGGATATGTCGACGCCTTCCGCGGGTTCTCACAGAACCTCGCCATCACCGAGGCGCAGCAGCGACGGTTGTTCTTTGAAAATCAACTGAAGCAGGCCAACGTCAACCTTGCCGAGGCCGAGAACGCGCTGGAACAGACCGAGCAGAAGACCGGCGTGATCGCGCTCGACAGCCAGGCGCGCGCTCTGGTCGAATCCGCCGCCGGACTGCGCGCCCAGGTCGCCGCCAAGGAGGTCCAGATCCAGGCCATGCAGACTTACGCCACCGGCGAGAACGCGCAGCTTGTCCAGGCCGAGCAGGAACTGGCCAGTCTGCGCGCGCAACTTGCCAAGCTCGGCGGCTCCGGCGACAACCCCGACAGCATTATCGTGCCTAAGGGCCAGATGACCGCGGCCAGCCTCGAATACGTGCGTCGCCTGCGTGATGTCAAGTACTACGAGACGATCTTCGATATTCTTGCCCGCCAGCTCGAACTCGCCAGGCTCGACGAAGCCAAGGAAGGCTCCATCATCCAGGTTGTCGACCCGGCCGCCGTGCCGGATCGAAAGTCCTCGCCGAAACGCGCGCTTCTTGTGATTGCGGCAACTTTTTTTGGTTTTTTGGTTGGGATTTTCCTTGCACTCATCCAGGCCGGCTTGGAAAAACTAAAAAATGAGGACCACGAGGCTGCCGCAAAATTGACCTCCCTTCGCAAGGCTTTCGCAGTCCGTAAGCGTGCAGCAGTTCGCGGTTGAGTTCTGGTTTCCCGCAGGTCAAAAGAGGAAGACACGCCTCCACGAAGAAATCCTGCGGCTCCGCGCCAGTTCGCTCGCTCGATGGCGCCCGGCAACTGCACCCCGCAAAGAGCAGCGATCCAGGCCAGGTTTTGACCACTTTTATTGCGCGACCGGCCGGGCAAATCGAAAGAGTGCGGCATGGAATCACGATGCACTCTTCCGATCTGCGCCTTGCCAAAGCGCCATGATCCTGCTTTATTGACCGTTCTTGCCAGCCTCTTCGCCTGCGAGCCGGTAGACGCGCACGTAATCGACCTGCATGGTTTGTGGAAACTGCGTTGTCGCATCGGGATTGCCCGGCCAGAATCCGCCGACGGCGAGGTTCAGGACGATGTAGAAGGGGTGGTCGAAGACCCAGCGACCTCCGGCGGGCACATCCTTCGGCGTCTGCGTTTCATAGAGCACGCCGTCCACGTAGAAGCGAATGGCGCGCGGCTCCCACTCGACGGCGAAAACGTGAAAATCGTCGCTGAAGCGCGCTTTGCCGGGCAGCGTATCGATGCCGCTCAGCGGATGGCCGCCCGAGTAGCCGGGACCGTGCAGGCTGCCATGCACCTTTGAGGGCTCGAAGCCGACGTTCTCCATAATGTCGATCTCGCCGCACTGTGGCCAGCCGGCGCGATCGTAGTTGTCGCCGAGCATCCAGAAGGCCGGCCAGAGCCCCTGGCCGCGCGGCAGCTTGATGCGCGCCTCGACGCGCCCGTACCGCACATTGAAAAGCCCGCGGGATTCGATGCGCCCCGATGTGTACAGCCGCACTGCGCCGTCCTGGCCCACGTATCTTTCGCGACGCGCCGTGAGCTGGAGCAGGCCGTTGCGCACCTGAACGTTCGCCGCACGATGGGTGTAATACTCCAGTTCGTTGTTGCCGTAGCCCGAGTCGTTCGTCACCTCGACCCACTTGGCCGGATCGGGACGGCTTCCGTTGGGGCCGTTGAACTCGTCGCTCCAGACGAGCGTGCGCGCGCCGACGTCCCCGCTCGGTGTTTGGCTGGCCGTCGCGTTCTGCGCTGCCGCCGCCATCGGAATCAACAAAATAACTGCGCATGGAAAAGCGCGCATCGATCGGAACATCGTTCCCAATCCTTCTCTGCCGCATCGGCGCAGCTCGTCAGGAGCCGGCCGGTCTGCGGCTTGTTCAGAAAATCATGTGGTCGCGCGTGCGTCTTGGCGCGCACGCTGGGCAAACCCGGCGTTCTGCGAAAAATCTCAATTGGCGTAAATGCGCACGTAGTCCACCAGCATTTGTGCGGGAAACGTGGTGCTGCTATCGGGCGCTCCGGGCCACGAGCCGCCCACGGCCAGATTGAGGATGACGAAGGCCGGGCCGTTATCGAAGGGCCAGGCAGCTCCGCTCAGGCTGCTCAGGCTCGACGGCGTGTACGTGGCGTACGGCGTTGCGGGATCGTCGATGTAATAGGCGACGCTGCCCTTGCTCCAGATCATGCCATAGGTATGCCACGTGGACGCGGTCTCGCCAGAAGGAAAATCGTAGCGCGTGCCGAGATTGCTGCCGGTAAATCCCGTGCCGTGTATCGAGCCCGCATTCCAATCCGGCACAGTGGCCGCGTTCACGCGTTCGAGCACATCCATTTCGCCGCAGGCCGGCCAATTCACCGTGGCGATGTTATTGCCCAGCAGCCACGCCGCCGGCCAAAAACCCTGCCCTTCGGGAACCTGCGCCCGGAATTCAATGCGTCCGTACTGAAAGCTGAACAGCCCTTCGGTCTTGATCCGCGCCGAGGTATAGCTGCCCGCCGTTGGTTGCTCGGCGACGATGTGCAGATACCCATCCGTGCCGACGTAAACATTCGGCGCCGAAGCAGCGCAGGGCGACGCCGAGGAGTTCCAGCCGCAGTAATCCTCCAGTTCGCTGTTGCCCCAGCCGCTGGCGCCGGTGTCGTAGGTCCAGACGGCGGGATTCGGCTGCGCATTGGCGCTCGTCACATTCGAGAATTCATCGCTCCAGACCAGCGTGCCGGAAGGAATGTTCGGTGCAAAGCTCTGGCTGGCAACCGCGCTGTTCGTGTCGCCGGAGGCTGCGGCCATTGCGTTCACTGTCAGGTTCGAGGCCACGAGAAACGGCGCTTCGTAGACCGGCGACGAGGTCGTCGGCGTCGAGCCGTCGGTGGTGTAGTAGATGGTCGCGCCCGCGGTCGCCGTGGAAAGCGCGACCACCTGAGCGCCGTTGAGCGCGGCGGTCGTCGTCAGCGTGGGCGTTGCGGCAGCTTGCGCGCCGGAACCGCCGGAGCCGGAACCGCCCGTCGCGGCCGTTCCTCCGCCGGCGCTACAGCCAGCCAGCAGAAAAATGCCCCCAGCCACGGCGCAGCGGAACTGAAACTTCAAGATTTTTGTCATGACACCAGTTTTTTCGATCATGCGGTGATTCTCGTTGAGGTAAGGTGGTTGCCCGCGTCCAGTGGCTCCGGGCCGCAAGATCCGCGCGGCCCGGAACCCACTCGGGTTAGAAGGTCAAGCGTGCGCCGATCTGGCCGACGCGCCCGCCAAGCCCGCTATAGTTGATGATCTGGCCAAAGGTGCTGTCGGCCATGTTCGTATCCGGCCCCGCCAATTGGCTGCGGTTGAAGACGTTGAAAAACTCCATGCGGAAGGTGAAGTTGTAACGTCCATCCGGTCCCATCGCCAGACTCTTGTGCACGCCGAGGTCTTCCACGGCCAGTCCGGGATTGCGAACCTGCGACTGATAGTTGCCGCCATTGCCCAGCGTGAAGTTGGTTGGATTCTGGAAGCAGCTTGTGTTCAGGTACGGCTGGAAGAGCTTGCGCGTGCCCGTCGTCAGCTTGCAGCCGGAAACGATGTTGACGTAGACGGAGTTGAATCCGTAGTAGTAGTTGGTCGAGTGCACGGAGATCGGCGTGCCCGTATTGTAGTGGAAATCGCCGGCCAGCACCCATCCGCCCACGAAAGCGTTGGTCAGCGCGCTGGCGTTGCTCAACAGCCATTTGCCGTGACCAAAAGGCAGGTCGTAGAGAATGTAGCCTTTGACGACGTGCGTTTGATCGAAGTCCTCGATGTCCTTGGCTTCGTCTTTCAGGTCGTAAGTGTTCTGCAGCGAGCCGGTTCCCCAGAGTTCCTGGAAATCGGTGTCGATGTCGCCGTGCGTACGCGACCAGTTATAGCTGGCCATCAGCGAAAGTCCCTGCGCGATGCGGCGCGTCACGCTGAGTTGCATGCTCTTGTAATCGGAATTGCCCAGCGGCGCGCCGACCGAAAGCATGGGCCCGTAGCCAGCTTCGGCTTGCGGATACGGCGTGATTCCCGCCCAGGCGGGGCCGACGCCGTTGTAGTAACCGTTGTAGGACGACGGGAACGTACCGTGCAATTCGTAGTTCTGCATGGCGGCCACCGTCGGCTGGTTGGTTTCAAAGATGCCGCTTTGCAGCTTGTGGCTGTGGCTTTGAATCCAGTTCACCTCAAAAATCGTATGCGCGTCGAGCTGCCGCTGCACGCCGAGGTTGTATTGCTGCACGTTGCCGGGCGTCAGCGCGCGAGGATCGACATGCACCACATCGGCTTGCGTATAGGCCGGTGAATTGGGCGTGACCGAAGTCGGCGTGTAGCCGTTGTCCCACTGGAAGTTGCTCTCCTGCGTCACCGGGTGGAAGCCCACGTCGCCGGCCTGCTGGTAGGGCACGCCGCCCCACTGGTTGAGGCTCAGCGGAGTGAAGTAGACGGCGATATTGCCCCGCACCACGGTTTTGGGCGTGATCTGGTAGGCGACGCCGATGTGTGGCGAGTAGTTGTAATAGTCCTGGCGCAGCTCCCAGCTCTGGCTGCCGCTGCTCAGGTACTGGTATTCGCCCATCAGGCCGGTAATGGGATTGACCACGTTGGTGACGAAGTTGGACCAGTGGCCATACCGCTCGTGGAAGGGATTGTTGAAGTCCCAGCGCAGGCTCAGGTTCACCGTCAGTTTGGAGCTGGCGTGAAGATCATCGCTGACGTACCAGGAAAAGGCCTTGCGGCGGCCATATTCATTGTCTGGATTGTTGGTTTCCGCGTTGTATACATCGCCCAGCAGGAAGCTGCCGAAGGCGTTTCCGATCTGGTCGTAGGAGTTGATGTCGTACCAGGCGGGAGCTGTGCTCGTGGGATCGAAGATGATCGGATAGCCGCCCATGAACGTGTTGTTGTCGGTGGTGTAATTCATCTGCATGGCGCGGAACTCGAGGCCGGCTTTCACATTGTGCTTGCCGTGGTTCCACACCAGCTCGTCGCTGTAGACGTAGTTGTTCGCCGCGTACACGTCGTTGAACTGGCTGCCGATGGGCGAGAAGTTCCAGCCATTCTGATAGTTCGCGCCGCCAAAGTACATGCCGGAATCGAAGTACATGAGCGGGAAGTTTCCGGCGCCGTTGTAATTCAGCAGTTTTTGATCCCAGTGGCCGGGCTGCGAGGTGGCGATGCTGGGATTGCGGAAGCGGCTGAATGTGGCGTAGACCGTGTTGACCAGATTGGGCGTGATGGTGATGGTGTCGTTCAGGCGAGCGCCCGGCGCCGTGGTGTTGTGCCAGTAGGAGTTGGCCATCGGACCGCCATACTGCGCCGTGGCCGACCATGCGCCGCCCTGGTCGGCGTTGATGCGCGGGTAATCGTCCCAGTAAAACGATCCGGAGAGATGCTGCCGGTCGCTGAGATTGTAGTCCACCTTGACGCTGGACTGCGTGTTGTGAAACCAGGGGTCGGGATTATAGGCCGGGCCGGCGTCATTCACCGTGGTTGTATTCTCCGGCTGATAATCCTGATGGAAGAGTTGCAGGATTTGCGCCGTCGTCCTGCTGATGCGGCCGGTGGGAATCTGGTTGTTGACGAAGACGCAGCCAAATCCTTTCGGCGTGTTGGCGCTGGCCACTGGATTTGCGCCGACGGATGCGGGATCGATGATGGCGCCCTGGTAGACGGGATTGCCGCAATTATCAATCGCCGGCGCGCCACCGTAGGTGAGCACCGGAACGCTGGTGGAGAGCATGGGGCTCAGATCGGCGAACGCGGCCGTCGAGCCATCCGCGTTCAGGCCCATCATGGCGTCGGTGGGAACGGTGCGGCTATCGGGTCCCAGCTCCCACATCGCCTGCATGTAGCGTTCGAGCGCAACAAAGAAGAAGAGTTTGTCCTTTTTGATCGGACCGCCCACGCCCCCACCCCAATCGGAGAGCGAATCGCTGATCTTCAGGTAGGCGTTCGCCTGGGACGGATTGGTGACCGCCGAAAGGTGATTGGCGGCGCTGACGGCGTCGAAAGCCGTATCGTGCATGAAGCCAAAGAGCGATCCGTGAATCTGATTCGTGCCCGACTTCATCTCATAGCGAAAAACGCCGCCGCCGGAGCGGCCCGCGTCGGCGCTAATGCCGGAGGTATCGGCCTGAAACTCCTGAACCGCCTCCATCGGCGGCTGCGACTCGCTGATGTAGCCGCCCAGTTGCGAGGTCGCCGAGGTGCCGTCGATCAGCACCTCCTTGGTCATGGCCATGCTGCCATCGATGTGCGAACTATAGTCCGAGCCTTCCGCGCCTGGCACATAGGCAAAGATGAAGTTCGACAGGTTGCGGCTGCCCTGCACATTCAAGGGAAGTTCGGTCACCGCCTCGTTGTTCAGGTTGGCTCCGACCGAGCTGGTCTCGGTTTGCAGCATGGGCGGCGCGGCAGTGACCTGCACGGTGATCGCCTCGGAACCGACCGGGAGCACAACGTCAATCTCCGCCACCTGGCTGATCAGCAGGGTAACGCTCTTCCGGTCCACCGTCTTGAAGCCGGTCTTCGTGAATTCGACGGAATAGACCCCCACCGGCAGGTTGTCCACGCGGTAATACCCTTGTGCGTCGGTCGTCGTGGTTGTCTCCGCGCTTGTGCCCTGGTTCGTCACCTGAACCCGCACACCGGGCACCACCGCCGAGGTTGAATCCTTGACGGTGCCAGCGATGGCGGCGCGATCCGACTGCGCCAGCAGCGGCGCCGTCAGACCGCAGAGCGCCAGCATCACTGTGGCTATTTTTCTTTTCAATGCCATGATGTATCCTCCAGAAATTTGCAGATTGCGTGCGGCCGTGCCCTCCGGGCCAGAAATGAGCAAGCCGGACCGGCGGCTTCCGCACTGGCTTGCAAAACCACGCTCATTCAACCCGAAGCACACAAGCATTGAATAGGTAAGCCATCGATAGTTTTACGAGTGCATCGAAATTCGGCAGGGTAAACCCGGCAAGCGCCCGTCCAAGCGCCCGCGGTCGGAGCGGCAACAGGAACCGGCAGCCCGCTTTCCAGCCGTAGATGCGCGTGTTGTGTCCGCGCACGGCTGAACCCGGCTCTTGCGCAGGTCCGCCCATCGATTTACGGGTAAATCGACGACAAACTCTAAAATTAACCGTAAATATCTGAGCGTAAATCGGGGAAAATAGGGTAATCTTGCGAGATTTTATCGATTTCGATCAAGATAAAGCCACTTGCAAAATTCGGGAATCTTCCGATGCCGCCGTCCCTCCGTGGCGAAAGCCACTCGGAGTTTGTTCGCTTGATTGGCACGACTGAAGTCGTGCCCTTTCAAAACCGCGACTCAGCGATGAATTTTGCAAGGGGCTGGCATGGTCAGGACACCAAGACAAGAGTAGGCCGGGCTCCCAGAAAAACAGCGATCAACCCGCCGCTTCGACGGCTCGCGCGACGCGGAAGGCCGTGCTTTCGCCGAGGTGCGGCGCGAGGATCTGCATACCGACGGGTAAACCGGCCCGGGTTGCGCCGCAGGGAACGCTGACGCCGCAGATGCCAGCCAGCGAAGCGGTAACCGTGTAAATGTCGGCCAGGTACATGGCCAGCGGATCGCCGGTTTTTTCGCCGATTTTGAAGGCGGGAAAGGGCGAAGTGGGCGTCACGATGGCGTCCACCTGGGCAAAGGCGCGGAGGAACTCCTCGGCCAGGATGCGGCGGACCTGCTGAGCCTTGCGGTAATAGGCGTCGTAGTAGCCGGCCGACAGCGCGTAGGTTCCGAGCAGAATGCGGCGCTTGACCTCGGCGCCGAAACCCTCGTCGCGCGAGTGTGCGTACATGCCGGCGAGCGAGGTTGACTGCGGCGAGCGGTAGCCATAGCGCACACCGTCGAAGCGGGCGAGGTTGGCGCTGGCTTCGGCCGTGGCAATCAGATAGTACGCAGGAACCGCGTATTTTGTGTGCGGCAGCGCGATGGGATGAATGGAGCAGCCGGCGGCTTCAAGCGCGGCGATGCCCTTTTCGATGGCGGCGCGCACTTCGGCATCGAGCCCCTCGGCAAAGTACTCGGCCGGAACGCCGATGCGCAGGCCGGCGGCGGGTTTGTCGCTCGCGGCGGCGTAGTCCTCGACGGGCGCGGCGGAACAGGTGGCGTCCATCGGATCATGGCCAGCGATCGCGCCGAGCAGCGTGGCCGCATCGCGCACATGGGCGGCAAACGGGCCAACCCGGTCGAGCGACGAGGCAAAGGCAATCAGCCCATAGCGCGAGACGCGGCCCCAGGTGGGCAGCACACCCACCACGCCGCAGAAGCTGGCCGGCTGGCGGATGGAGCCGCCCGTGTCCGAGCCGAGCGTGGCCACGGCCAGATTGGCGGCCACGGCGGCGGCCGATCCGCCGCTCGAACCGCCCGGCACGCGCTCGGGATCGACCGGGTTGCGCACCGGCCCGAAGGCGGAGTTCTCGTTCGACGAGCCCATGGCGAACTCGTCGCAGTTGAGCTTGCCGAGCAGCACCGCGCCTGCGGCCTCCAGCCGCGCCACCGCCGTGCAATCGTAGGGCGGCTGGTAGCCCTTGAGAATCTTCGAGCCAGCCGTTGCGGGCGCGCCCTGAACGACGAGCGCGTCCTTGATGCCCATCGGAACGCCGGCCAGTGGAGGCAGGGGATCGCCCTTGGCGGCCAGCGCGTCGATGCGCGCGGCCTGGGCCAGGGCGCGCTCTTTGGTCAGGCTCAGATAGACATTGAGCCGCGGATTTTTCTCCTCGATGCGCGCATAGTAGCTCGCCGCAAGATCCGTGGCTTTGGTGCGTCCCGACGAAATCTCCTCGCGCAGCGCGGCAAGGGTCTTCGGCTTTTCGACAAAAGATGTGGCGGATTGCGTCTCGTCTGGCAAGTGCGGCCCCTCTTCGAATCCCTGTTTCCCGTCCCGATTGATCCGGCCCCAAAGGATGAGACCTTGCTTTCCCACCCAAACCGCAAAAAACGCGGTTTGGATGGGGCACCCATCGTCGTACTCCTTGAGGCCGGGTCTCTACGTCCCTAGTCCCTTAGTCCCTTAGTCTCTTGGTCCCTTGGTCCCTTAGTCTCTTAGTCTCTTGGTCCCTATCGTTCAATCACCTTCGGCACCTTGAAGAACACGCCGTCGGACTCCGGGGCCTGGGCCATCACCACTGCGCGCGCCAGCGACGGGGCGGGAAGATCGGGGCGCAAAGCGGAGTGCCCGGCGCTGGCTTGCCCGTCCATCCGCTCGCTGGCCTGGGCCAGCGGTTCGATGCCCGTGGTGTCGAGCTGGTTCAGTTCGGCCACGTACCCGAGAATGGCGTTCAGATCGCGGCGCATCGGCTCGACCTCTTCGGAGGCAAGCTGAAGATGCGCCAGCGCGGCGACGCGTTCGACATCGGCGACAGTGACTTTTGCGGACATGCGTATGATCTTCCTTTTCTTCCCCGGACAGCGCATTTGCGGTCCGCCGATCGCTTCGGCCCCTTCCGGAAACACGGCTTTCCGCTCATTCGGCAAACGACGGAAAAAACGACGGGGGAGCAACCTGTTTTGCGCTGCCAAACCGGAGAAATCTCCGGGGATCGCCTGAAGAACAAGTATAGCGGCTCGCCATGCGAACGAAGAACGCCGAGTCTGCGTGGAGATCTTCAATCGAGCCACTTGCAAAATTCAGTTGCGGTGTATTCTGCGAGAAGAAAAATCTCCCGCAGGGGCTAAAGCCCCATTCATTCCAGGTATTTTACGCACGACTGAAGTCGCGCCCTTTCAAATCCAGCGATCATCGATTGAATTTTGCAAGTGGCTCAATCGACGGTCAGCGTCGCGCTGACGGTCTGCGAAAGTCCATTGGCGCTGACGGTGATGGGAATGGTGTACGTTCCGGTTGGGGTTCCCGAACCGCCGCCCTGGCTGCCGGATCCGCCCGATCCACCCGATCCACCGCCAGAGCTGACGCAACTGGAAACGCCGGTGGCCAGCACGGCAAAGAGCAACGCCGGCAGCAGGATGCTGCGGCGGCGCTTGAGGGCAAGCGGCAAAAGCAGTACGCCGCAGACCAGCGGAAGCACGGGCCATCGGCCAGGCCGAACGAGTTTTGCCGTGGCGCTTCCGGTCGAGATCTGGGCTTCGAGGTTGCCCTGGACGCCGGCGCTGATCGTCTCCGTGGTGGGGTTGAAGAGACAAAGCGCGCCCGTCGGCAATGTGCCGCAGGCAAAGGTGAATGTGCCGCTGGCGCCCGTCGGCGTGACGACGAGCGAATAGGTAGCCGTCTGCCCCGCCGTGACCATCTGCGCCGCGGCGCCGACAAAGACGACCGTGAAATTGAAACCCGCTCCAGAGAGCGCAACCGTGGCCGGCGGAACGCCGCTGGCGCTGGCGGTGAGCGTTCCCGATGCCGAGCCCCCGGCCGTGGGCTTGAAGACGATCTCCGCCGTGCAACTGGCCCCGGCGGCCAGCGTTCCGGCGCAGCCGTTCTGCGCGATGCTGAAGGGCGCCGCGATCGCAAGCGTCACGGCGTCAATCACCGAAGCCGTGGAGTTTGTCAGCGTCACGGTTTGCGCGGCGCTGGTCTGGCCCAGGGGAACGGCGGAGAAGTTGAGCACCGCGGGAGTCGCGACAAGACCGCCTGTCTGCTGCCCCGACGCGTTGATCGGAACCGCGACCGCCGTCACGCCAGCCGTGGAGGAGGAGATCGTGAGTGTTGCCGCGCTGGCTCCGCTTGCGCTGGGCGTGAAGACGATCTGCGCCGTGCAACTGGCTCCGGCGGCCAGTGTCGTTCCGCAGGTGGTGGTGTACGCATAGCTGGAAGCTGCGGCGCCGCTAAAGGTAAAGCCGAGGCCAGCCAGCGCGGCTCCCCCGGTGTTCGTCACGGTCAGCGTCTGCGGACTGCTGGACACGCCGGGCTGATTGTTGGTGAAGGTCAGGCTGGTGGGCGAAACGCCAAGGACCGGCGGCGCGATGCCTGCGCCGCTCAAGGCCACGGTCTGGGTTTTGAGCGCATCGGCAACGGTGAGCGTCCCGGTGAGCGGTCCGGCCTGGGTGGGATCAAAGGTCACCGCGATATAGCAGATGCCGCCGTTGGCCGCGACCTGCGAGCCGCACTGGTTGGTTTGCTGAAATGGCCCGGTGATCGAGAGGACAAGGTTGGTCAGCGCGACGCCGCCGATGTTCGTGATGGTGACTGTTTCGGGTGAGGAAACCTGATTTTCGACCGTGTTCGGGAAGCTGAGCGCCGTGGGATTGAGCACGTCGGTGGGCGAAGCCAGCGAGGTTCCCGTCAGTTGGACGGTCTGCGTCCCGGCCGCGTCGGTGAGCGTAAGCAGGCCGGTGAAGGTTCCGGCCGAGGTGGGCGCAAACTCGATCTGTATCGCGCAATCGGAACTGGCCGCTAGGCTGGTTGCGCCACAGGAGTTGCCCCCGGCGGGAATCACGAAGGGCGTGGAGACCGTCAGGCCGGAGATGGAAACGGCGGCGCCGCTGTTCTGCACCGAGATCGATTCGACCGGAGAAACCGTGTTTTCTTCGATCTGCCCGAAGGGGATGGAGGCGGGAGAAATTGTCACCTGACTGGAGCTGGCGACGCCTGTGCCGTTGAGGTCGACACTCAGTTGGCCGCCGTAAACGTTGGCGTAGATGGTCATCAGGCCGGTGAGCGCGCCGGCCGTCTGCGGCGTGAAGACAACCCCGACCGTGCAGCTTGCGCCCGACGCAATGGACTGGCCCGTGCAGGTATCGGCGGAGGCCGCGGAAGAGGTCGCAAAATCGCCGGTATACATAATCGATGTGGGCGTGAGAGCGACGCTGCCCGTATTCGTAATCGTTACCGTCTGCGCATTGCTCGTGGTGTTCAGATTCTGGTTGGTGAAGGTGAGCGAAGCGGGAGCCGCCGATGCCGCCGCAAGGGCCGTGCCGGCCGTCCAGAGCGTCGTCTGCCAGATGCCGCGCCCATAGGTTGCCGCAACCAGAACCGGATCGGAAGAATGGGCCGCCGCAGCGCTCAGCGCAACCACCGGCGCCGGCGGAAGTCCCGCGCCGAAGGGCGCCCAGCAATTCGAGCCGAAGACGCCGCAACTGGTCACCTCCGAGGTGTAAAAGACGCCGACGTCGGTGGCCAGATAGACGGTTTGACCGCTTTGCGGATCGATGGCCAGAGCGCTGACCGGCGCGTCGGGCAGGTTCGAATCGATCGCAGTCCACTGGGCGCCGCCGCTGGTGGAACGATAGACGGTCTGAATGTCCTCGCCATAGTTCTGCATCCCCTCGACGGTCGCGTAAACCGTGTTGCCGGTTGGGTCGTGCGCATCGATCGTCAGGCTGGAGATGTCGAACTCGTAGTAGTTGAACGGATTGGCGTCGTTCGTGACCGGATTGGCCGTCAGATCGGTCCAGGTCCAGGCCGCCGGGCTTGTGCTGGAGGCCGGCTGATAGAGCCCGCTCAGAATATGGCCGGAAGCATTGGCGCCGAAGGTGGCTGCGCCGTAGAGCCCCACGTAGACCACCTCGCTGCCATTGCCCAGATTCATGGCCACCAACGAGCGCACCAGCGCATTGCCATCGCAGGGGGTGCTTGGAGGATACGAGGCGGCCGGGGGCGCGGTATCGGCCACAGCGAGGACCGGCGAAATGGCCGTCCAGTCCGACCCGCCCGGGGTTCCCTGCCAGATGCGGCAGGTGGCGACAAGCAACTTTGTCATGTCCAGCGCATCGACCTGAAACGTGGCCGGAACGGGCATCGTCAGGCCGTCGCTGTCCACATCCGCTTCGCCGACCACTGGGACCGCCGCAGAACCCGATCCGGTGCAGGGCGCCAAAGGCGAACACAGGTAGATGGCAACCCCGGCTTGATCGTTGATGTACCAACTGCTGTTGTCCGCCGGGTTGAGGACGGCCGCGCCCGCATCGCCGGTAATGAGCTGGGGCCAATCGGCGGTGGAAGCGAATGTGGAAGAGGTCTCCTCGATGCCGGCGGCTCCATTGACGCCGGCGCTGGCCAGAATGGTGTACGGATTCGTGGCAGCGGGCGCAACGCTTTCGACCTCGGCCAGCGAGCCAATGGAGCCGTTCAGATTCTGAAAGTGGCCGGCGTCGGTCGACGAGCAGACCGGACCGGTCTCGGCGATACCGTCGGTCGAGCGCCAGAGGCCGCTGTCGTTGCCGAGGAAGATCTCCAGCGGATTCGACGCATTCCAGGCCAGCGCGTGCTGATACTCGCCCACCTGGGCGCTCATGCAGGTGGTCGAATTGGTCGTGTTGCGCCAGCTTCCCCCCAGCGCATACGGCAGCTCCGCCTCCCACAGATCGTCGGCTCCGGCCAGCAGCAGCGTTCCACTGGAGGCCGTGGCCGAAGGCGCCGCGGCCAGCGCCAGCGTGTACGCGCCGTCGACGACCGTCGCCGCTCCCTGTGCGGTGCTGAGGTCCATCCCCTGGGCTGCGGCCGTGGTGTTCCACTGCGTGCCGAAGGCGATGGTTCCGCTGGCGCAAGCGCCGCTTGCCGGTGCGCAAACATCCTGCCAGAGGCCCTGGTCCTGGTTGTTGATATCGACGGTCCAGGCAAAGGTGTCGCCGTTTGCGGCATTGGCGGCCAGAGCGCCGCGAAAGACCGGGCAGCCGGTGTCGCCGGCCACGCCGGGATTGGTAGGGCATAGCACCGAATTGATCCCGGGCTGATTGGTCAGCCGCGTCCAGGTGATGCCGTCAGCCGATTCGTAATAACCGTGAAAACGGATGGCGGCGAGGAAGACGTTCCGCAGGGGATTCCAGACCACCGAGGTCGCGGCATTGCCGTTGGGGCCAAGCAAAGGCGATGCCGCCGATTGCACCAGATTGTTGGCGCCCGTGCCGTCCTCGATCGTAGCCAACTGCCAGGTGGCCCCGCTGTCGGTCGAGTAATAGAGGCCTTCGCAAATTTTCACCGTGGGGGTCGAGGCCGAAGTCAGCGATGCGCCGACGATGTCGCCCTCGTACGAATCACTCACCGCCGCGACCACAACCTGGGGATTCACCGTGCTCCAGGCAAAGCCGGCAAAGGCGGCGCCGGCAAAGGAAAAGCCCGCGCCGCCCGTGCCCGTCTGCAAGCCCGAAGACTTCGGAATCAAGCTCCAGGTGGCGCCGCCGTCGGTCGAACGCAGAATGCCGGCTCCATAGTAAGAATCGAGCGCATCGTTCGGATCGCCGGTGCCCGCCAGCACGACGCCTGTCCCACCCGGCTGCACGGTCAGCGCGCCGATGCTGATCGAGGCGTCCTTGGCGCTGGCCAGGGCCGTCACCTGATCCGTGAGCGGAGTAAAAACAATGCTTGAAACCGCCGCGGCCGCAGCGTTATTCGACGTCCAGACGCCGCCCCCCGTCGTGCCAACATAAATACGGTTGCCGGTGGAATCGGAGGGATCGGCCGCAATCGAGGTGATCCGGCCCGTCACCGGACCCAAGGCGAGGGTGGAAATTGCCGGTGGACCAAGCGGCGTCCAGGTCGCCGTCGAGGACGAGCCGGAGGTGCTTTGCGCGGAAATCGCATGAGAACGAAACGCCGTGGCCGGCTGGCGCAGGATCAATCCACGCGGGGAGGCACGGTGGCCAGCGGTCACTCCGCGTTCTTGCAGAAACCGTCGAGCCGCCTGCGCCAGTGGCGGCAAGGGCCGGACCGATGGCGCGGAAGAGGCGCGGGAGAAAGGAGACAAAAGAGATTGTTGCGCGCCGGCTGCTGTGGCCAACGACGCAGCCAGAACGACGGCCAACCGCCAACAGATCCGCGCGACACGCCCCATGGGCCGGACCGGCCGGAGGCTGGAGCCGCCTGCCCATCCGGCGGAGACAACACGCTGAACAATCGAATGCAACATCGGCTTCGTTCCCCGCAACCGGATGGGGAGTTCGGCTTGCCCTTGGGTGAAAATCTTCCAATGGAGATGAGCCCGAATCCGCCGGCTTGCGATCAACGAAACACGCAGCTTCCGGGATTGAAACCGTAGCCATTATAGGCCAGCACGGGAAAAAAGAACCAGCAGAATTGCAGACGGCCGACGGCCGGTCCAGCGGCCGGCCCTGTTCCGCTTTGCGCGCCACAAAGAAAAAGGCCGGCTCTTCGTCAGAGGCCGGCCTCGAAATTCTGCGGATGGAGCGTCGATCCAGCGGAATTCCGCGGCTTTTCCTGTGGATTGACCGGAAAAGCCCGCGGAATCTTCCGCTTGTTTCGGTGCGTTACTTCTTCGCCTTCTTGCGGGCCTTGTGACGCGCGGGATGCCGCTGGGCAAGGGGCTTGCGGACCTGCGGTTTCACCGCGGTCTCGTCGACCGGGGTGGTTCCCGCCACGTCCTTGGCAAAGTCCGCGCCCGATGGCACTAAGTAATTTTCGACCGTCTGGCTGCCGGCCGCACCCGTGGCAACGGAGACGCGCGAGCCGTCGATGCCCTGTTCTTTCACCAGGTAGTCCTTGGCGTTGACGGCGCGCTGTGCGGCGAACGCGTCGACCTTGGCGCGTTTGTGGCGCTGCGCGAACTTCTGCTGCCTGGCCTCGATGGCGACTTCCTTGCTGTCCTGCTCGCCGACCAGGACGGCCTTGGCGTCGGCCTGCTGCTTGAGGTCCAGAGCGACCTGATCGAGGCAGGCCTTGGCTTCATTGTCGACGCGGGTCGGACGCCGCTTGTCGGTTGAGAAGCTCAGGGTGCAGAGAGCCTGCGTCTTCGGCTGGATGACCGGCGGAGCCACAATGGTCAGACTGGTGTCGGCCTTTGCGGTGTGCCCCTTGTCGTCGGAGACCGTGCAGGTGATGCCGACAGCTCCCGTGGGAGCGCCCGCCGAGGAGTATTCCGCAGTCGTTCCGTCGCCGGTCACCGTGCCTGCCGTGGCCAGATAGCTGTAAGTCAGCGGCCGGTTCTGCGGGCTGACGGCGGTCGAAGTCACGGTCGCCGTGGCTCCCGGAGCAATCGTGGCGGGATTCGCCGCGCAACTGATGGTCGGCGGCTCGAACTCCTTGACCGTCACTTGCGTGGAGTTGGAGGCCGTCTCCCAGGGCTTCAGCCCCTCCTTGCCTTTCTTGCCTTCCTTCACCGTGGCGGTCACGGTGTACTTGCCCGGAGCCAGATCGGTGGTGTTCATCCTGGTGGTGGTAGCGTCGCTGTCCACCACGCCGGGGCCGGACCAGCTATAGATCACGTTGTCTTTGGGATTCAGGCTTCCCGCAGTTGCCGTCAGAGCGATCGGCTCGCCAGGGTAGACCGACGCTGGATTCGGCGCGACAGCCAACGTCACCGGCGGCGGCGGAGCCATCGAACCGGCGTGAATGACCAGGCCCGTGCTCAGGCGCACCGCATTGATATTCGCGTCGCCGCCCAGGGGCACAGCGCCCCAGTTGGCGTGCATGAACTCGTAATCGGCCTGGAAGAGGCGGATCGCCAGGTGGTGATTGAACCAGGGAGTTTCGTAATCCAGGCCGCCGCCGGCGGTCATGCCCGGACCCCATTTGTTGGGCTCGAAATACGGCCCGTTGACGCGGGCCCCAATCATCAGCGCATGAACGAAGGGCGTAAAATTGCCGTTCGGAAAACGCACGATCGGGCCAGCTCCCAGGGTCAGGAAGCCATCGTTGTTGCTGCGCGAGCCGACGTTCGAGGCGCAGCACTGCACGCCCCACTCGTGCTCGCCAAATTCCGTCTGCACGCCCACATGGCGCGTGATGTAATAGGAGCCACTGAACAGACCGCCAAGATTGACCGCATCGTAAGACGCCGAAACAGGCACCGGAGTGGACGAGTTGTTGAGAAAACCCACCGGCGCAGTGGTATCGACGGTGTCATGTGGAGACAGGTAGCTGTAACCGGCAAAAATATCCCACCTGGAGAGGGATGCGTCAGCCGGGCTCTTGGCCTTGCTCGATTGAGCCGGCATGGCCGCCGGCAGACAAGCCAAGGCAAGCCAGGCAACCGTCCAGCTCACAGAATGCAAAAGACGAGATTTCATGCGCGATTCCTCCGCAGATTGAACAACCAAGACTATCCGATGAACAAGGATGTTCCCGTTCCCGTGCGGGTGGCAGGGGAAGGAGACGGCATCGTCTATCGTTCGATGCCATTGTGCCGCAATAGCTTCCGGCAGTATCCAACGTACCACAGGATCGTCGCCGGGGACGCATCTTTCTTGACAGGGCGCATCAGGCGGATCACTGCGGGCGAGCAATGCAGTCGGTCGGATGAGGCCATTTTCCCTTTTGCGTTCAAAAACATACGCAATTGTCGACTTGCGGCATTTCCCCTTTGAAAACCATTTCATCTGCCGAAATCCGCAGGCCTGCCGATGAAATCCCCTGGACGCCCATTCCTGGATGCGCCAGAGCCGCCGCAAACGCCAAGCGGCAACCACGCGTGCGACGCCGAAGAACCGCCTTTTCAGTGAGAAGACTTCCTCTCTCCCGTTCGAGTCCCCCGCGGGAGTTTCCAGCCCGCAGCGCGGTCAACCAAGCCACTCGCCGGTTCTCGGCCTGACTCCGCCAGCTCAGCCAACTTCTTTCTAGACACTACTTCTGTCCCATCGTTGTACAGTCCGGCGGCCGGTCCGGTTCGCCCGGGCGCAAGGCCGTGCCTTGCCATCCTTTCCGCCAAAAATGCGGAAGGACGCAGATGCAGATGCCTTTGCCTTGGACCGAGTGAGAATCGGTGCGGCTGTCCGGCCCGCGGGACGCTCAGGATGTGCTTGGCATCCTCGCAGCCGCGAAGTTGCCACTTCATCCGCCTGGACCCGCTGGTTTAGACTGACCAAGGAAAAGCGGCGCTGGAGCGCATCGAGGAGAGTTGTGTCTCCGGTTTCGATCGTCAGGCCGGAAGAAAGCCCGCATGGCGCGGGAGAAATGGTTGGCGTTACGCCGGGTGGAATGAAGCCCCCCGGTTGCGCCACGTCGGCCGGGCCGGGCGCGGAATCGCGCGGTTCTCTCTCGTCGCTCGATATTCCGCCGATGACTGGGCCGTGAACTGCCGGCGGCGCGGATGGATCCGCACACAATCGATCAACACGCAATGGATCAACGCGCAAAGGAGATGCAGAATGCGCTGGAAGCTATGGATTCTTCTCTTCGCCATGAGTGCGCTGGCGTCTGCGGCTCCCGCATGTTCGCAGGTTACTCCAAGCTATCAGGGCCATCTCAAGCAGGTAAGCCTTGGCATCGGCCTCTCCGGCTACAACCCCGGCTGGGGACAGGGCGCGATGTTTGGCGGCGCGGCATGGGCCGACTGGCAGCCACAGTTTCTGCCAAGGGGATTGCGCGGTTTGGGCATTGAAATGGAGGTGCGTGACCTCAGCCTCGACCGCCATCTTCCTTCGGAAGCGAACGTTCGCCAGGATACCTTCTCGGGAGGGCCGATGTATCTCTGGAGCCACTTCACGAGCTTCCATCCGTACGGCAAGTTTCTGATCGGTCACGGCAGCTTTGATTTCACCTCGATCAGCCCCTTCTATTCGCACGATACCCGCACCTTTTTGGCTCCCGGCGGCGGCTTCGAGTGCCGCATCCATCCCGGCCTCTGGGCGCGGGCCGACTACGAATACCAATCCGTGCAAACCCTCATTGGCGACGTGCATCATCCGCAAGGCTTCACCGCCGGCCTCGCATACAACTTCGGCGACTACCACCCGGCCAAGCGGTGATTGGGCGGGCCAAAGGTTCACTCGGCGAACGCAAATCGCCGGAAAATCTCCGGCGGCCGTACGGCCAAACGGCGCGCGGCGAGTGGTAGTCTAGCGATGGGATGAACACGGTGCAGCTGGCCAAGATTGTGCTTGTGATGGCGGCGGGAGCCATTTTCGCGCCTGTGTGCGGGGCGCAGGCCGGCGGAGTTCCGGTCCGCGCGCCCTATCCCGTCCAGCCCGTCCCCGAAGACGTGACGATTCCCTACCGGACCCGGCCTCTACCGCGCGTCGCGTCTCTGCCGAAGAGCGGCGGCGACAACACGGCCCAGGCGGGAAGCCATTTTATCGTTTACCGCGCCCCTGCGCAGATGAGCCGCGAGGATCGCGCATGGACCGCAAAGTCGATGCCCGCGATTCGCGAGGCCGCCGCGTTCGCCGGCATGGAGTTTGGCGCGGCGCAATGGAGCTACCGGCAGCTCGACTGCCGGGCCCTGCCCGGCCACCTTTTTTTGCTCTTCGCCAATCGCCGCGGCCCAGGCGATACCAGCCGTTTCACGGCCTCGATTTCCCGCGCTGCAAACGGCCGGCTGCGCATCCTGCCCGTCGAGCGGCGCGGCGACTCGCTCTTTGCGCTGACTCCCACCGACGCACTGGCCCTCGCCTTCTTCAGCCGTATTCGCGCCGAAGAACCGGAGAGCCAACACGCCGACTGGCTGGCAACCAGCCTTTGTTACGCAGCACTCACCGTTCCGGACGAGACGATCGCACTCTCGCCGCGCGAGGCGCCCGACACGAATCTCGCCTTGTCCTTTCCGCCCTCGATCGAGTTGGGCCGCGGGGGAGATTCGACTGTGCGTTTCGTCAACGTGGACGCGGCCAGCCCGCCATTCGAGTGGACGTTGAACTTCAACGCCAAAGGCGATCTCGTCGCGGCCAACCGCTTCCCCGTTCCGGCCTACGCCACGCGCGTGATTCCTAAAAAATGACCTTGCGCTGCGGAAACCACGTGATCTGAATGTTCGTGGTGGTCACGGTCTGCTGGCCGGGAAGGTAGATTGGAGCCTTCCAGTGCTCGACGGCAAAACTGCCGTCAAGTTCGACATCTTTGCCGATCCGTTTCACGGCCTGGAAGGCGACATCGTTGAGCGTGGCGCCGCCGGGGATGAAGTCCTTGGCCGCCTTCTGATTGCGCAGGCTCACCTGGAGCCATTCGTTGCCGCTCAAGTGGTACGTGAGCCACGCCTGGCCGCCCTTGTCTTCGCGGCCGATCCAGTCGCCGAACAGTTGCCCCTGGTTGGTGTAACCCTGTTTTTCGATGGTCTCCCAGTACATGAACAGACCGCCTGTGCTGCGGCTGACCGGCGGATCGGTCGAAGCGGCTTCCACACGCAGGTCGAGCTGGGGCAGGCCGGGCACATGCGAAAGATAGAGGCCCGGCCGCACGGCGGCGCGGCGCGGCGCATCGATCGGCGAGATGTCGTCATGCGCCTCCGAGTCGCTATAGAGCGTAAGCCAGTTGCGCAGGTACGGCAGCCGCCAGGAAAAATCGAAGGCTCCGAAGCGCGCGCCCGGATCGGTGTTGCCAGCTTTCTGCGCGCCGGCGCCGGCCGTCACGCTGAAGAAGCTGCGTAAAAATGAGTGCAGGCTCACGCCCTCGTGTCCCTCGCCGCCGAAGATCGCCGTGCGCTCGAAGCCGAACTCCAGGTCGCGATAGGGCTTCATGCTCACCTTCTCGACATGCACCCATGGATCGCCGGGGTTGATGACATTATCGACACCCGTGGATGGATTCTGCTCATAGGCTGGATTCGGCATGAAGCTGTGCCCGCGCAGCGCGCCCACCAGAAATTCGTAACGAAACGGACCGGTCCAGCGCGAAAGCACGGGAACGTTCAGCGGCTCGATGCGGTTGATCTCGAAGGCGTAGAAATTCTGCGCGTTGTTGGAAAACGCCATGCTGGCGCCCTGGGCCGGACCCAGCCACTGGTCCTGCTTGCCGAAAGAAATGACATGGCTCCGCCATTGATACGAGAGATACGCCTCCAGAAACCGCGCCTGCGCCGCCGAAGCGATGGGCCCCTGCGGAATGGTGGTCTGCGGCAGATAGTAATTTGTGGCGAAGGTGGTTGGATTGATATAAACCGTCAGATCGATCGTCGATAACTCTTCCGCCAGCGCCGCCGGGTAGCCCGCGGCCGAAGGAGCGCCCTGAAACTCCCAACGCGCGTAAGCGGCAAATCGCCCTGCGCTGGCATAAGCGCTCGCGCCGGAGTCGTTGTTGAGGCCGTTCTGGTACGGGCGCCCGTAGTCGTTCACGATGGTCTGGCCGAGATGAAAGCTGTCGTCGAGCGGCATGCCGCTGATGCCGCGCGTCAGGCTATAGGCGGACTCGATGCGCGCACTGCCCTGGTGCGGCCCGCATGGGCCCTGCATATCCTCGTGCAGTTCGTAGCGGAGAGCACGGTAGATCGCGCGCGCCTCGGCGGCGGCCGGATCGCCGCGGCCTGCGCTGTCGTCGAGAAGCAGGCTGGCGTTTTCAAGCATGCGCATCACGCTGGCGCGTGTCCACGGGCGCAAGCCGAGAAAAACATCGTCCACATAGCCCAGCGCATACAGCCGAAGAAGCGCCGGGTACATCCAGCTATCGACGGGAATGTACGGCGAACCAAGCTGCGAGGGCACACACAGCGCCGTTGCGCCTGCCGGGGAATCTTTGCCAGAAGAGCCCGGATCTTCCGCCCCGATCGGCAGGGGCGCGCTCAAGACGCCGAGCGCAAAAACGAACAGCAACAAAACAAAAATTCTTTCCAAGGATGTTTTTTCCCAGTTCATTCATTTCCTCGCTTCAAATTGAGCGGCTTGCGGGGATTTCAATTCGCATCGGCGTGCGCTGCGTCCAGAATGCGCGCCCGCGCCTTGACCGCAACGGCCGGAACGCCGCTGTACATCGTCCACGGCTCCAGGTCGCGGGTCGCCACCGACCCCAATCCCAGCACAGCGCCCACGCCCACATTCACGCCGGGACCGACCGAGGCTCGCGCACAGATCCACACATACGCGCCCAACCGCATCGGGTACGAAATCATGGGAAAATCGGGATCGTTGGCGTCGTGCGTCGCCCCGCAGAGATAGGCCTGCTGCGAGATCACGCAGTGGGATTCGAGAAAAACCGGCGAAGGATTGTAGATCTCAGCTCCATCGGCCAGCGTGCAGCAGTCCTCCGCAATCAGGTTCCACGGCGCCCAGATCTTTCCGCCGGGATAAAAGCGGCAGCCGGGGCCGATCTTCGCGCCAAACAGCCGCAGCAGCAGCGACCGCCAGCCGTGAAAGGGCACAGGCGACGGGCAATAGAACAGCAGATACACCGTCCGCCAAAGCAAGCGCATCAGCCGGTGCCGCACGTCAAAGGAGGGGCGATGATAGGGATTCTCCCCCTTGCCCGCCGCAATGTGATGCACCGCGCGCTCGCGTTGTGGAGTGGTTGCGCTCATCGGCGCTGTCTCTTCTCCTGCTGGCATCGGCATGAAATCCATGAGCGCATCCTCGCATTTCCCTTCACCCGCAGCAACGCGTTGTTCCGCCGGACGCGAATGAACTCGCTCCCGCGCCGAAACCGTCCATACGCTGACTATACTGAGACAAACGGCATCGGCGTCGCAGCCAGCGCATCGCCGCACCGGCAAGGATCGCAATGCGCGTTTTGGTGACAGGCGGATGCGGCTACGTGGGCGCGCACACGGTACGCGAACTCAGCGCTGCCGGCCACGAGGTCGCGATCTGCGACAACCTCAGCACCGGCCATCGCCCGTTCGGTGAAGGATACCGACTGATTGAAGCGGACATCGCCAACCAGGATGTGCTGGCCAAGGCGCTCGACGGTGTCGACGCCGTACTGCACTTTGCCGCCTCCGCCTATGTCGGCGAATCGGTCGTCAATCCACGAAAGTACATCCATAACAACGTCGAGTCGGCGCTGAAGCTGCTCGACGCCGTCCTGGCCAGCCCGGCGCGCCTTTTTGTCTTCTCCTCGACCTGCGCCGTCTATGGAGTTCCGCGCACGCTTCCCATCGCCGAAACCGCTCCACGGGATCCGGTCAATCCCTACGGGGCCACCAAACTTTTCTTTGAGCACGCTCTGGCCGCCTATTCCGTCGCGCACGGACTTCGCTCGGTTTCTTTGCGTTACTTCAACGCCGCAGGCGCGCATCCCGACGGCTCCATGGGCGAACTGCACACCCCGGAGACCCATCTGATTCCGCTCGCGCTCCAGGCTGCGCTCGGCGTCGCTCCGCCCCTCACCATCTTCGGCAACAACCTGAACACGCCCGACGGCACTTGCATTCGCGACTACATTCACGTCTCCGACCTGGGCCGCGCCCACGTGCTCGCTCTTGAGTATCTCGCGCAGGGAGGCCGGACGACCTGTCTCAATCTTGGCACCGGCGAGGGAACCTCCGTCGCGCAGATCGTTCTCGCAGCCGAACGGATCAGCGGACGAAAGGTGCCCTACTCTTACGCCGATCCACGGCCCGGCGATCCCCCGGCACTCTACGCCGATTCCGCGCTCGCCCAATCCGTCCTCGGCTGGCGGCCCCAGTTCGACATATCCGCAATTCTAAGCACGGCCTGGAACTGGGAACTACGGTTACAGGCCATGAACCATCGCTTGTAACGGCGCACGATCGCGCACCGGCCAGTTATAAGCGGCGATAAAACCGCCCAATCAACGATGCCAGCAAACAAGCCGTGCGCTTTGCGTACAACCGCAAAGCGGGATACGCGCGGATCGGGCCATTGACCTGCCGGAGAAAGGACTTCATGGCCCCCGAAGGCGGCGTCCCCTGAAGCGCGCGCCACAAAAACGATCCCCGCCACGGCTTGGGCCCAACCGCATGATACATGGCCATCGACGCGCCGTAGACAAAGCCCATCCCCTGCGGTCCCAGCGTCGTCAGCGGAGATTTCGTGTACATCAAAGCGATGTTCAGCGCATCCTGGTCGCCGATGTTGAAAGGCCGCTCGCGGTCGCCGTGCGCAAGAAATCGCAGATCGCAACCTTGGCTTTCGGCAAGCCCGATCAGCCGCTTCCACTCCTCGAGAAACGTGCGATCTTCCGCCGGAACGCCGACCGCGCCCGCGTTGTAATAGTGCTCGACGGGGCGCGGATCGCGAAAGCCGATCCCCTCCGCCAGTTCCATCCATTGTTTGCGCAGGGGCGCATCGGCGGGAAGGATGTTATCGACGACCTCCTGGCACACAGCCACACCGAAGCGCTGCCAGGTGCGAAAGTAGGACCAGCGCGCCAGCACAAAAACATCGGGATCGAAGTACCAAAGATAGGCGCATTCCCGCGCTTCGTTTGCCAGCAGCCGCAGCATGAACTCCGGCTTGTAGTTGGTGAAATGTATACTTGCCGTCTGCTTTAAAAAGACGATGCGTACGCTGCCTTCCACATCGAAGGCGTCGGCAGGACCGCCGTCGATGCGCTTCAATTGGCCGATCCACGGAGGCAATTCGCCGCGATAGCCCGCCCAGACGGTTCCCGCAAAGCCCGCGCGCACGAGCGAATTCACCAGCGCCGCAAGGCCCAGATGGTAATCGCCCTCGAAAAGGGTGCAAATCGCGGTCTCGCGCTGGTCTGTTGGCTGCGCCGATCCGGTCTCGCTCATGGGAATCTTCCTTCGATCGCATTCTCGTTATTTCACGATGCCAATCTACGTGTGTCGGCACCACTCTCGTTCAGCCATTCCCTGCTCTGACGGAGCAAGACCGGCATTCCGAACGTATACATCGCCTGCCGCGCCGGTCCCGTAAAGTACCGCGCGGCAATCGACGTATCGTCCAGGTTCGATTCGCGGCCGAACTGGCGGCATGGGCCGACAACGTAGCGCTCCGGGGGCAGCGCCACGACATCAGGCTTTTGCAGCAGGAAGCTGAGCACGGTCCGCGCGGAGAATGACGATTCTTTGCGCGCTCGCCAGGTCGCCGTGATCTGACCCGCCGTTCGGATCGGCAGCGAACCCTGCGGAAGATAGAAAAGTCCGCAGCTCAACTTCGGAACGTACTCAACGCCAAGCTGTTTCGCCCGCTCGGCGATCCGATCGTCCTGCTCTCCATGCGATTCGTCGACAAAATGACAAGGAACCTCTCTCTCGATCGCAGCCAACATTTCATGCGGACGCTGAAAGGCAAGTACGTCGCAATCCGCAAAAATCAGCGGGCCGCGATCGGACCAGGCCAGAATCTGCGCGAGCTTTCGGCCCTCCGGCTCTCGCTCGTAAAAAAGCTGCACGCCGGGAATGCGCGGGCGCACGTAGTTGCAGGCCCACTCGGCCGACTCAATCGCAACGCCAGGAAACAGCCGTTCGGCCGCGGCTTCTTGCCTCCGGGTAAGCTCTCCATCGACCACCAACAGCAGCCGGCAAGGCAGTTCGCGCAAAAAGCGATACCAGCTCCACGCCGTCCACAGCGCCTCGTTCAGCGTTCGGGGTGTCGTCAGCACGATAAAGCGCATGTCTCCCGGAACAACCGCCAGCGAAGGCAGCCGGCGATAGCGGCTTCGCATTGCATAGGGCCGGTTGCGCTCCCACCACCGGATTGGCTTCGTCGCCAGCTTGCAAACGATGCGGCTCACGCTCGACATGCCCCTCCGGATCTACTCGCCTGAACTGGAATCGTCAAAAAACAGGATTTTCCTGCGCACTCATGCGCGTTTCTCCGCCGCATACCGGCTACCTTGCCGCAGCAGAGTCGGCATTCCGTACCGGTAGAGCACATGGCGCACCGTGCCCGTAAAGTGTCGCGCTGCAATCGCCTCGTAATCCACGTCCTCTTCCCAATAGAATTGACGCCGATTGCTGATGACGTAGCGATCTTCCGGCAAAGGCTGCGCGCCGGCCTCCTGCATCAAGACACTCATCACTGTTTGCGGCGTGAAGTAGAAGTGGGGAAGCGGATTCCAGTCGGCAAGAATCCTTTCGGCCAAGGCGGCGGAAAGCGCGTTCTGCGGCACATACAGAAAGCCGGCATTGAGCCTTTGTATATGCTGGAGTCCCATCGCGCGCACGGTTTCCAGCAAAGCCGGATCGTGGCAGCCGGCCTCATGATCGAGAAAATAGCATGGCGTCTGGCGGGACATCTGCTCCAGCAATTCCACAGGCGGGCTAAAGGCAAGGACATCGTGATCCGCATAGAGCACCGGCCCCTGTCGGGATAAGCCCAGAACCAGACCTACCTGCTTGGCGAAGGCGTGCTGACGCAGGAAAGCGCGCAACCGGGGCCACGCGGCAAAGATTTCATCGAACCACGGATTGACGTTGTAGATCCGGACTCCCGGAAACAGCGCCCGCGCAGCGGCCAAAGCGACAGCCTCCATCTCTCCGTCCACGGCCAGTTGCAGTTCGATGCCCTGCGGCCGCAGAAAGCGGTACCAGCTCCACGCCGCCCAGAGCGCATCGTTGAGCGTCTGCGGAGTCGTCAAGACGACAAAGCGCGCCTCTGCGGGTCTCACCTCCAGCGACGGAAGCAGACCGTAATGATCGCGAATCGCATACTTGCGATGGCGCTCCCACCACCAGACCGGCTTCGTCGTCAGTTTGCGAACGATGCGGTTCACCTTGCGTTTTCCTCCCGCAACGAAATTCAAATTGGCAGAATCAATTCGATGGCGCACTTCTTCAGGATGGTTCGCCGCGCCGCGACAAAAGCGCGCAGAAACCGCGCGCGCAACTGCTGGCGCGCCTGCCTGCGCAGCGCAGGAGAGAGACGCTTTTCCCTGCACAGTCCACGAAGAAGATCATACGATTCCAGATCACCGCGCACGTTATACGACGTACTCTTGGCATTCTCATGCTGACGGTAGTAAGCAGTCATGGCTGGAACCATGCAATAGCGAAACCCTTCGAGCGACAATCGCCAGAAGAAGTCAATGTCCATGACAAAATGCAGATCGTCGCGGAGAAACAAGCCGCGGCCGAAGATCGCCCGGCGGAAGAACATGCTCTGATTCATCACGCAGACCCCTTCGAGAAACTTCTGCCGCGAGAACTCCTGACAGTTCTCGAAAAGCCAAGGCGGCTGGCTGTTCTGCCCTTGAAATCCGCGAACCATTCCATGAAAAATTGCGCACTCCGGCTGCTGCGCGGCGGCGAGCGCGGCTTGACGAAAACTGTCGGGGCCGTAAAAGTCGTCGGAATTCTGCCAGCCGATCAACTCGCCGGTGGCCATCCGAAAGCCGCGATTGAGTGCGGCCGACTGCCCTTCCCGCTCGCGCACCACGCACCGGACCCAGGAAGAATAGGTGTCGATCAATTCCAAACTTCCATCGGTCGAGCCGCCATCGACAAGGATGTATTCCAGGTTGGGATAACCCTGCAAAAGAATCGAACGAATCGTCTCCTCAAGAAACGGCCGCTGATTGAGATGCGGCGTGACGACCGTAATCTTCGGCCAACAGCCGCCCTCCGGCATGGCCTCCGGCAGCCGTTCGGAATCTTCAGTCCACGGCCAGCCCGACTTTTCTGCAGGCGGCTTGGGCAGTTCCGCTAAAGTGGGACAACGCATGTTTGCGCCTTTTCTCCTCTTCTTCGCAATTCCGCAAGACAAACCCCATTCAGGATCGCCAACAGGCCGACATATTGCAAAAAGCTGAACAGTTGAACATGCCAATCCCAGCGCAGAGCCGCCCATGGCATCAGAAAACCGACAGCAAGCAAAGCGCCATAGAAGAACCAGCCGCCGCGCGATCCACGGCTCAACACAGACGCAAGCATCAGCAGCAGCGGCGCGAGTAGCAGCACATCGCAATAGCCGAAGTGCTGCGGCGCAAAAAGTTCCAGATTCAACGGAGCCAGAAACGCAAATGCGATTGGAACCGGCCCCTGCGCACGGCTGCGCCAAAATCCATACAGAACCGTCAGATTGAAGATCAGCATCGACAAGAGACAGCCCGTATTCAGCCGTTCGAAGCGATTCTCCGTAGGCGCGATGCGATGCACCAGGCGGGTCAGCACGGGACTGACCGAGCCGCGCGCCAGTCCAACCAGCGTGCAATCCACAAAAGCCGCCGGCCCGGCCAACGAACGCGAAAAGTCGATCCCGTCCATCGTCTGGCCATCGAGCGCCGCCGCGGATTCGGGAGTCATTCCGTAGACAGCATCCAGCGTCGCACGTTCGTCGGCATGCACCGCGGCCAGATATTTTCCCCAGTCGCCCACGCCAACCAGGGGAAGCGTCGCGGCGAAAAGCAACAGGCCGATTCCCGCGGCATACACGGCGTAGCGAACCCGTCGCAGAAAGAGCAAAACTACGAGGCATATCGCATAAGTCGGGCGCAGCAGAACGAGCAGCGCCAGCGGCCAGGCGTGGAACCATTGGTTCTGTCTGCGCAGCAGAGACGCCGAAGCCAAAGCGGTCAGCAGCGCAAGCTCGACGTAATATTGTCCGCGCTCAAGATGGAGCCGAAATCCGAACGCGGCGATAAACAGCAGGACAAAGGCGATCCATAGCGCAGTTCGCGACGCGCCTTTGGGAAAGACGCGCGACAGGACAAGAGAACAAAGCAGGATCGCCGACCAGTCCACCAGAAAATACACCGCGCGCTGCATGCGCCAGTTCGATTCGGACAGCGGCTCGTACATCAGCAGAAGCACGGGCGAATAGGTATCGTCGCTTGGCAGTTGCAGGTGGGCAGGTTGAGAAACGTGGCGAAAATCGTAGTAAGGATTCATCCCCCGCGCCAGAAGCCTGGAACTGACAACCTTGACCCGGAGATCGATACCGGGATAAGTTTCCAGATCGCGCACCGTCTGCACCAGAACGTGGCCGAGGACGACAAGCGTCATCCCGATCGCGAAGAGGCGAAGCCATGACCATCGATTGCACAGCTTGTCGCGAAACTTATCGATGAAGATCATGGCCGGCTTTCTCAGTTGCTGTATTTTTGTGCGTGAGCCGGGTCGACCGGAACACGGACAAGAGTTTCCACATGGCGATTAACCGTTCCGTCCCTCGGCTGCGGCCGGAGAGCATCCGCTCTCGGGAATCCGCCGACCGCCATGAGTGAATCCGTAGAACGCGGTGACGATCGCAATGCCCGTCGTCGGAAACATGGTGAAAATATTGAACCAGAGCACGGCCTGCACCGTGCTCAAATCGACCTTCCAGATATAAATCGCCTGCAGGATCAAAGTAAGAACGATGTCGGCGAGGACGGACGTGTAATACGTGAACAGGCGTGCGCCGTTGATCGAGGCCATCGCGCCGGCGACGAAACCGAGCGCCCCGGACAGCATCGTCAGCACAACCTCGTCGCGCAACCCCGCATACTTCGGTCCGAGCACCCACAAAAAAAGGCCCGGAAAGATGCGCGCCAGCACAACAAGCGCTGCGCTGCAGGCGCTTGCCGCGAAAACCACCATCGGGTAATGGCTCTTGAGCTTCTCTTTGGGCAGGCGCGCAAAGTAAGGCTCGATGAGAATCCCATTGATCGGCTGCACAAGTGCGAAGATCTGGCCCAACCTGCTGAGCGCGCCAACGGAGGCGACCGCGGAGGTCCGCCCGAAGTACGTGATGAGAAAAACCGAAATCTGGCCGCCCAGCGCGTAATACATCACGCTGGGCACAGCGGGAAGCGCAAGATGAACGATCGCGGCCCGCTTCTCGCTGGACGGCGCGCCGCGCACGCCCAGCAGCTTCTGCGCGCGCGCGAAATAGATGCCCGCGGTCACGACGGTCTTGGCTACTCCGATTGCAATCGCCACGAAGACGCCAAAACAATGGAAGAGAACGCAAACGCCAAGCAGCGCCAGCGCGCCAAAACTCGTCCCCATCTGCGCCTGGTACCAGCGCGCGCGGTCGCGCCGCAGGATCAGCACCGCGCCGTAGGCCGCCGCGACGCGCGCGAACCACGCCGAGATCAGCACCAAAGCCACCATCGCCGCAATCGTCGGCGCGCTCCAGTGGCGGTTGCGGACCAGTTGCGGAAAGGCAAAGACGACAATCGGTGCGGCGACGGCGAACAGCCAGTAGGCGATCTGCCGCAGCGAGGCGAGATAGTCGGCGATCAACGGCAGATCGTCAATGCGCTCGCCCACCAACGGAACGAACGTTCCGGAGATGCCGATGTCCAGAAGAATCGTCAGCGAGGCCTGGATCGAGAAGACCACGACAAACTTTGCATAATCTTCAACCGGTAGCAGGCGTATGCAAAGAAACCCGAAGAGCAGATTGCCCGCAGTGGCGATTCCCTGCGAAACCAGAAATTCCGCAACGCGATGCAGCTTCGGCAGCAGAAATGACCTGGCGGACACGATACGATCCTCGATCCGAATGATTTTCTCCTTCTGTATCGGCGGCCAATGCACTTTAAACAAGCCCATGCCGCAGCAAGCGCGCGCCATGCACGGCCGCAGCCGGAAGATCGCGCTCGGCAAGGCTCAACTTCACCAGATGTTTTTCCAGACCGCGATACGTGCGGCGGATTTCCCGAGCGAAAGGTCTGTAGGCCGGGTCGCAAAGCATCAACTCATGCACATACGCGAGGCCCTCGGTTGTTTGGCGATGAAATTCGGCGCTCGCCCCTCCGCCATGCGCTCGATATTCGGTCAGCCGCTCAGGGACGTAGAGGACTTTTCCCGCGCCGCAGAGCAGAGAATAGGCTATATAGCTGTCGTACGCGCCTTCCACTCTGCGTGAATACCGGCTCCAATCCACCTTCGAGCGTCGAAACACGGCCGCCATGGCGAGCGGGATCGAAAGACGCGCCATCAAGCAACGCGGATTTTCGATCGCGCCTGCGTTGAGTCCTTCGCGTCCGTAGGCGCGCGTGTTGGCCTCGGTCGCCGCGATGAGACGGTCGCCATGCGCATCGATCAGCCAATGATCGCTGAACGACAGAACCGTCTCGGCGTCGTCCAGAAGCGGCCTCGCACACTGCGCAAGAAAACCGGCAGTCCAGCGATCGTCGTCGTTCAAAAACGTGATGCAATCCGATTGCGCGCGCTCGACGCCGGCAAGGCTATTCATCGCGATGCCGAGCCGGACAGGATTCACGATGTGCCGAATGCGCGCGTCATGAAAGCTCTCGCAAATCCGCCTCGTTTCCGCCAGTCCGCCGTCATCGCACACCAGCAGCTCGAAATCCGCAAACGTCTGCGTGATCGCCGAATGAAGCGCCTGCCGCAGATATTCCGGGCGATTGAATGTCGTCGTTACGATCGATACGAAGGGCATCTCTTGATTCCCAGAATCTCGCTATGGCTATTCGTCCGTCCAGCTCGCAACGGGTCAGGCAGAGGCTGCCTCCGGATGCGGAGGCTTTCTCAAGTACAGATCGCACCCATAGCCGCGCTACGCATTCGATATCCTGCGTCCGAAAGCCGTAATCCACACATGCGCGGGCGACGGCGCTGTTTTGACAAAACAGGAAGAACCTTGGCCACAACACCGGGTCGTGCTCTGGCAAAACATGTTGCGGACGGACTTGATTGTCGAGAATCTGGAACAAGGACCCGGCTTGAGCGGGGCCAAGCTCGATCGGAAGAGACGGCGTTTTAGCCCCTGCCCGTCTGGCCTTTGCCACGCTCGCGACACTTTGCAAGAGGTTCCTGCTTATTCATTTTTTCGAGAAAGGATAAAACCGGAAGTTGCCGTAGGACGAAGCCGCTGCGCTCAATTCACCGCGCTCCCTGCGACCGTCGGCCTCGCGCAAAACTCAGCCGGAGATACCTTCGCCGTTTTTTCAATCTTTCCCGGTCAGTTCGCGATAGAGCGCTCGATACTCGCCGATCATGCGTGCGGTTTGAAACCGTTCGCGAACGTTGTCGAGGCCGCGCTGCCGGAGCTGTTCGCGAAACTGCTCCTCTGCGGCGATGCGGCGAATCGCCGCAGCCATGCCGGCCTCGTCCTCCTGCGGAAAAAGCGCAGCCGATGGTCCGAGCGACTCGGCAAAGGGCGCAATGTTGCTGGCGACGACCGGGCAGCCGCAGGCCTGCGCCTCGATCGTCGGCCAGCCAAAACCCTCGTAACGCGACGGAAAGAGCAGGCAGAGGGCGCGATTGTAGAGCGCTTCAATCGTGGCGGCATCCGGCCGCGGGATTTGCACGATGCGGTCTTCGATCGCGAGCGAATGAGCGAGGCGAAGAAGTTTTCCGTCGAGCGGTTCGCCGGCGAACGCCAACTGCAGTTCCATTCCGCGCACAGCCTGGGCAAAGACGCGCAGCACACCTTCGCGATTTTTGTAGGCAAGGTTCGAACCGAGATGTAAAACGAAGGCGGTTTTCAGCCGGTCCAGAGGCGCAAGACGCCGCTCAACTTCTTCCGCGGCGAGAGGCTCGAACGGGTAGTTCAGACTGTTCGGAATGACGCACAGATTTTTTTCGGTCTTCAAGAGCCGCCGCGCGTCGTCGAAGGTGGCGCGAGAGACGCAGACAACCCGCACAGCCCGGCGCAATCCATGACAAATCCATCGCTGCAACACTTTTCCAAAGAGCGAGGCGCGCATCTCCGGCAGTTCGCCGCGCGCCGTGCGCACGGCAATCATGTCGTGACAGGTGACGACGACCGGCCCTGCCGCGATCATCGGCGCGTACATCGCTCCGCCGTGGTCGCAGAGATGCACGATGTCGGCTCTGGCGGCAGCGGCGCGCAACTGGCGAGGAAATAGAACAAAGCGATCGATATATCCCAGCCATTTACCGACGCCGTGCGCGGAGGGATGCAACTTTCCCAGCGCAGGCCGCGGAGCAATCGACTCCACGCCGATTCCGACCCTGCGCAGCTCGCGTTCGAGCACGTCAGCCCAGATGTGCATGCTCGTCGCGCCGTCGTACTTGTAATTGCCTACCAGCAGAACTTTCATGGCCGGCGCACTCCTGGTCGACTCAGTATCAAACCGAGTCTTCTTTCCGCCGCGCACGAACCAGAGCGCGGCGCCGTTGCGCTACCATCGTTGGTATGCGCCCAGCCGTCATTCTTCTCTCGTTTAACTCGGCGGAGACGCTTGGGGCCACGCTGGCAAGCGCACGGCGCGTCTCCAGCGAGATCTTCGTCGTCGACTCGTTCAGCACGGACAACACCGTGGCGCTTGCGCGCAGCTTTGGGGCGACCGTGGTCGAACACGCCTTCGAGCACTACGGCGCGCAGCGCAACTGGGCTATCGACAACCTGCCGATCACAAATCCGTGGCAACTGCATCTGGACGCCGACGAAGCCATGGACGACGCGCTCGTCGCATCGATTCTTGCTCTCGCCGACGAGCCCGAACACGACGGGTATTTCCTGCCGCGCTATTTGCGTTTTCTCGGCCGGGTGCTGCGCCACGGCGGCATGAGCCCGACGTGGCATCTGCGGCTCTTCCGCACCGGCGCAGGGCGCTGCGAAAATCGCAAGTACGATCAGCATTTTCTGCTCCTCAGCGGCACGACGGGCAAGCTACAAGGCGCGGTGATCGACGACATCCGCATGTCGCTCGCCGAGTGGACCGCGCGGCATAACCGCTGGTCCGACGGCGAGGTCGCCGAGTGGAACAGCCCGGAGACCGAGGGCCGTCTCCAGGCCGATGCCCACGGCAATCCCGCCCAGCGCAAGCGCTACCTCCGCGAGAAATACAACCGCTTGCCGCTCTTTGTGCGGCCCTGCGCGCTGTTCGCGTATCGCTACTTCATCCGGCTCGGCCTTCTCGATGGCGCCGAGGGGCTGATCTTCTGGGTGCTGCAAACCTTCTGGTTCCGTTTCCTGGTGGACGCCAAAATCTGGGAGCAGCGCCACGCCGCACGCTTCGCCTCGACGTCTCCGCGCGATTCATCCCCTCAATAAAATTCGCCGCGCTCCGGCAGGGCGCGCAATTACCTCGGCAAGGTCTGCGTCGCCTGCTTCCCGCTGGATTGGTCTTCGCCCGGCGCGCTGACCAAAGGTGCGAAAGGCAATGGCGAAGACTGCGGGGAGCCAAAATCCGAGGAGGTTGTCTCCGCGCCTTCTTGCGCGCCGTGAGGCCATGCGCCGGAGCCGGCCGGAGTTCCTCCGCCGTGCGGCCGGGAACTTGTTCCGCCCGAAGCACCGGCGCGCATGTTTTTCGACAGTGCGCTCGGTACGCCAGCGCTTGCCCCACGTTTGCGCGACAGAGGCGATGCGCGCCGGGACGCGCTGCGCGTCGCATGGGCCGCGCCCAACCGCGCGCCGATGTGCGAGGGCGCATCCGCAAAGTTCGCTTGCGCGCCGGAAAGATTTTGTCCGTTTGCCGGGGAAATCGCCGATCCACTGTTTGGAGACGCGAGAGAGACTCCATTGTCGCGCCAGATGCCGCCGGGCTGCGCCTTCGCGCCAAAGCTGCCGCGCCCTGCAACCCAGCTTGAAGAGTCTCCAGCCGTTGTAGCTTTTGTTGCTGCGGGCATCGCACTCGGCGCGCCGAAACTTCCTCGGCCAGGCGACCAGTTCGACGAGCCGCTACCGTCGCCGGAGGCCTTCGCCGCAGAAAGGCTCGCCGCCGCGCCGGAACGCCACGAGGATGCACTGCCCGTTTGCGCCGCTGCGCCCTGGCCGTTCGAGGTGGATTGTGTTTGCGCGAAGGCAAAGCCCTGCAGAAACACGGCGCAGAGCATTCCGGCGGCAAGCGAACCAATTCTCCGGACATCGATCACGATTGAACTCCTTTTGCGGCCGGCTCGCGTTGCGCAGAGTTCGCAGCCGACACGAGACACCGCTCCAGATCGCCGAGCACGCGCGCCGACGACCAGCGCGCACGCGCATAGTCGCGCGCATTCTCGCCGGCCTTCCGCAAATCTTCACCGCGCAACCCGCGAATCGCCTCGATCAGCGCCACGGGATTCTCCGCCTCGACCACTTTTCCCGCGCCCGACTCGCGAACCGCCTGCGCAACCTCGCAGCCGGGATGAACCGAAGCCACCACCGGCCGGCCCGCGGCCAGATAGGTGACCACCTTCGACGGAAAGACGATCTCGGCGACCGACCGCTGCTGCGTCACCAGGCAGAGGCCGCTTGCGGCCAGCAGACCACGAAAATCCTGCTCGTCGAGCAGCGGAAGAATGCGCAGGTTGTCGAGATCGAGCGCAGCGGCGCGGCCTGCGATGCGCGCGCGCTCTGCCCCGTCGCCCACGCAAAGGAAGAGCATGGATGCGTCGGCGCGCGCCAGCGCCGCGGCATCGATCATTACGTCAAGCCCCTGCTTGACGCCCATGTTGCCGCTATGCACGACGAGAAATTTCTCGCCGAGTTCGTATTTGCGGCGAAACGCCGCGGCCTCTTCGCCAGAGAGCGTGGCCAGCGATTCATCCATGCGCGGCTCGATCAGTCCAACCTTCTCTTCTGCAATCCCTTTGGCGACAATCCGCGCCCTCATGCTCGGCGTCAGCGTCGTAACCAGGCGCGCATGGCGATAGGCCGCGTTCTCCAGGCGATAGAGGAGCCGCACCGCCCACGGCGGCAGCATCCCCAGGTCGGCGGCCGAGTCCGGCTGCAAATCCTCGACATCGAAGACGTACGGCGTGCGCCACAGGCGGCTGAGCAGGATCGCCGGCGCCGCCAGCCCCAGTGGCGGAGAGACCACCAGTAATACATCCGGCCGCTTGCGCAGCAGGGCGCGCACCGTTGCTCCCGCGATAAAGCTGGCCTCATGCAGAATGCGCTTGAGCGGCGTGACGGGCTGGGGAATGTACGCGCGGCTGCGCACGATGCGCACGCCGTTGCGCTCCTCGGTCAGCGCCCATCGGCCGGCGTACCCGGCTGGAACCCGCCAGGCCGGATAATACGGAAAGGTGGTGCAGACCTCCACGTCGTGCCCGGCGGCGGCAAGAGACTCCGCGCGATAGGTCGTGAAGGCGCCGATACCCGTCACCTCGGGCCAATAGTTGATGCTCAAAATCAGGATGCGCATCGCTTCTTCATGTCGCCGCTCGTGTTGCTTCGGGCCGTGTTTCTCATCGTCTGCACGCCGCAAAGTGCGCTTCGTAGGCGTCGATGACGGTGTCGATCTGAAATTGCCGCAGATGGCTCTCGGCCCTGGCGCGATAAGCATCCAGTTTCTCCGGCGCGTCGAGCAGGCCGAGAAGCGTTCCGGCCAGTTCTTCGGCGTTTCCTTCCTCGAAGAGCACGCCGGCCTCACCCACCGATTCGGGCAATCCGCCCATGCGACTGGCCACAGGAACACAGCCGCAAGCAATGGCCTCGACCGGAACCACCGGGCAGGCCTCCGGCGGCACGGAGCGCGACGGAACCACGAGAATGCGATGGCGATTCATCACGCAGGCCAGATCGTCGCCCTGCCTAGCGCCGAGAAAGTGCGCCGCCGGGTCAATGCCCAGCGACGCAGCCAGCGTGCGCAGCGCATCCTCTTCCGGTCCCGCGCCGACAATCGCGAGCGTTGTTTTCGGGCGCAGTTTGCGAACGATTGCGTAGGCCCGCAGCAGCGTATCCACGCCCTTGGCCGTCACCAGCCGGCCGACAAAGAGCAGGTCCTGATCGCGCTCGATTTGTGGAAGCGGCCGAAAGGTCTCGCTGTCGTAAGGATTGCGGATCACCCGTGAACCGGGCTGAATCGTCTCCGCCTGATAGCGACTCACGCTCAGAAAATACGGGCGCCCCAGCAAGGCGCGCTTCAGTCTGTCCTGCCAGGCCACGCGCCCGTCAGGCCGCGCAATCGGACCATGAAAGACGAGAACGAAAGGCTTGCGCGGAAACAAAATCCAGAGCGGCCAACCGAGCCGCAGAGAGATGTTGCTTTGAAGTACGATCTCGGCGCGACGAATTGCGGCAATCAACCGGAGCGCGCCCGGCCGGCGCACCACGCGAAACGGCTCCTCGCCATCGCGCGCGTCGCCGCCGGTCTCCGTCGCCACCGTCACGTCGTAGCCGCGCTGCGCAAAGCTGCGCGCCAGCACCAGGCTGACGGTTTCGATGCCGCCGACGCTCGGTGGAAAAGCATAGGAAAGGATCAGCAGATTGCAGCTCACGCTTGTTCGATCCTTTTTTTGCCGCATCCAATCGTCCATACCCGCCGTTGTGAGCCTGACAAAGTGCATGCACGCCGGCTTTCTATTATGCTTCGAGTACTCAATTCGCGTTGGCCTGTCGATCCGGCCCCGCGGCTGGCACCCAACGATCCTTGAGGCGCAGAATGGGCGTCTCAAAATACTTCCATGAGAGCGCGGAACACAGGACGGAAGTCAAAAGCGCCGCAACGCTCACTGTGAGTCGTGCGCCTGCTCCTGCATAGCGAAATTGTGCAGCAAGACGCAGAAATCCGTAATAAACCGGAAGGTGAAACAAATAGAGCGAATAGCTGATTGTGCCCAAGTAGCAGGCAGGGCGCCAGCGAAGCGCGCGCAGCACAGGAGATGACTCTCCGCGCCGTTCCACGACCCAGCCAATCATCAGCGCGAGCAAAATCGAAAAAGCGGGCAGGCCAAAAGCCATAAACG
>JAJYFB010000129.1:0-4300 GCA_021785495.1 Acidobacteriota bacterium
TGGAAAGAAGCTGACAGCGCCCGCCGGCACGCTGCTGATTGATGCCTGCCGCAAGGCTGGCATCGAAATTCCGGCCTTTTGCTACTATCCGGGCCTCAGCCTGCAGGCGGCCTGCCGCATGTGCGTGGTGCGCCAGGAAAAAGTGCCCAAGCTGCAAACCGCCTGTACGACGGCGGTTGCCGAGGGACAGATCTTCTATACGAACACGCCGGAGATCGAGCAGGCCCGCAAGGCGACAATCGAACTGCTGCTCGGCAACCACCCGCTCGACTGCCCGGTCTGCGACGCCGGCGGCGAGTGCGAACTGCAGGACATGACCTTCAAGTACGGCGCGGGCGAAAGCCGCATGGTCGATGTGAAGCGCCATCGCGACGAGCAGCAGTGGTCGCCGGCCGTCTTCTACGACCGGCCGCGGTGCATCCTGTGCTACCGCTGCATCCGCGTCTGCGGCGAGGGGATGGACGTATGGGCGCTCGGCATCCAGAATCGCGGCGCCAACGCCGTCATCGTCCCGAACGAAATCGCGGAGAACGGCAGCCACCAGCTCGACTGCGAGCAGTGCGGCATGTGCATCGACATCTGCCCGGTGGGCGCGTTGACCAGCGGCGCGTACCGCTATAAAACCCGGCCCTGGGAGATGAGCCACGTCTCGACCGTCTGCACCCACTGCGCCGACGGCTGCAAGGTGACGCTCGGTGTGCGCTCGACGAGCGAGGGCGCGGCGATTGTGCGTGCCGACAATCGCGACAAGAGCGGCCTCAACGGAGATTTTCTCTGCGCCAAGGGCCGCTTTGGCTTCGATTTTGTCGCGAGCGCGGACCGGCTCACGCAGCCGATGGTGCGCAACGCGGCCGGCAAGCTCGAGCCCGCAACCTGGGAGCAGGCCATCCGCTTGGCCGCCGGCAAGCTCAAGGAGATGCGCGCGGCGCGCGGCGGCGCAAGCATCGGCGTCCTCGGCTCCAACCGCACGACCAACGAAGAGAATTACCTGCTGCAAAAGTTCGCCCGCACGGTGCTCCAGACCAACAGCATCGACCACGAACGCTCGACCGACTACGCGGCTTTTGCGCGCGCATTGGCCGGCAGTGAAGGCAAGACGGCAAGCCTCGGCGAGATCGCCAACGCCAAGGCCATTCTGCTGGTGGGCGGCAACCCCAGCGAAGAGCATCCGCTGCTGGCCTGGCTGCTGCACACAAACGTCCGGCTGAGCCACGCGCGGCTTTACATCGCCCATGCGCGGCCGATCAAGCTCGACCGTCAGGCCAAGGCCACGCTGACGCTTCCCGCCGAGGCGCTCGCGGACCTGGGCGCTTATCTCGAAACGAATGCGGGCGAGTTCGGCAAGGCGGTGCTGGCCGAGGAGTCGCTGGTCGTCGTCTTCGGCGAGGAGATGCGCGGCGCGGCCATCGAAAAGCTGGTCGCCTGGGGGCTCCAGCGCGGCAACGTTCGTTTTGCCTGCCTGGGCGACTACGCCAACTCGCGCGGCGCAGCCGATATGGGCCTCTTTCCCGACCTGCTGCCGGGCTATGTGCCGGTCGCCGCGCCGGGAGCTTTCGCCGAGTACGCCCATCTTCCCGCCGCGCCCGGCAACACGCTCGCGCAGATGCTCGCAGCGGCGCAGAAGGGCGAACTGGGCGCGCTGGTGGTTGTCGGCGCGGACCCGGTTGCGCGCGGCGCTCTCGATCCGGCCGCGCTCCAGAAGACCTTTGTCGTCGCACTGGATCTCTTCCTCACGGAGACGGCCGCTCTGGCCGACGTGGTGCTGCCGGCCGCCAGTCTCTACGAGAAAACCGGCACCGTCACCAGCGCCTACGGCGAGGTGCAGATGGTGCGCAAGGCCGCCGATCTGCCAGGCGTCAAGCCGGAGTTCGAGATTCTCGTGCGTCTGGCCGAAGCCATGGGCGCGGAGGTCGGCAAGCTGGTTCCCTTTGGCCCCCAGCGCAATCTGTCCGGCGTAACGGCCGATCTCGGCCAGTCGCGCGGCGCGCAGGCCGGCGAGGCCGACCGCCACGCCGTCTGGCTCGAAGCCCGCGGCCTCGAACCACGCTTGAGCCCCTTCGATCCGATGGCGGTTTTCGATGAAATTGCCCGGCTTGTTCCCGGTTACGCCATCGACCGGATCAATTTGTTTGCAGGCAACGCCGTGCATACGGAACCAAGGGCCGCGGCCGGATTTGTGCCCGTGGAAGCGCTCGCAAGTCCGAGCCTTGTGGCTCCCGCGCACGATACGCTCTTTACCTCGGGAACGCTGGGGCGCTATAGTTCATCTCTCGCAGAACTTACACAACATCAGTCGCGTGAAACGGCAGGTACACGAATGAAGTGAAATGTGCGGTTCTTACCGCATAGCCCAGCAGAATAGTTGCAATACTTTGGCTGTTTGACCTCTGGTTGTTCGATCGGGATGAAAGGAGGTGGTACGGATGAAACTCATAACTCCGCAGTTCGCTTTTTTTCTGTTTATTGTTATTCCAGCGGCAGCGACCGCAAAAGAAAAAGACAAGGGAAGCTTCATCCCATGCCAAAAGGTTTTCGTAACCGGAAATCAGTCTTATTCCGTTCAGTGGGCAAATAAAAATCTATTCAAACGCACTTGCCTGGCCCCACAGGCAAATGCGAATCGGGCCACGGCAATCCTGGATTTAGAACCGGTTCCAGGTGTATCCGGCGCTCCAAACTATACGCCAAAAGAGAACACAGACAGCTATTGGATTGACTGTCACAGCGCGCTGCTCGGCGGTGTAACTTGCGCGGATTCTGAGGGACATGAGACAACGACATCCTGTTCATACATCGGTGGATATGTCAGTTGTGATACCTATGAAGGACCAGATCCAGCAACAGCATTGTTCAGAAGCCTCGTTGGCCTGCTCCTTCGCAACGCCGCTTACGCATATCTTTACGACTCGAAAACTCACGAGTTGCTTTGGAAATACCAAGGCAACTTTCCGTGGGACAGTAAATTGATGTTTGATAGTGAGTGTCCCAAAAAACGCAGACCGGGTACATGGGGTTCAGCCGGTGCAGGCGTGCCTGCAGGAATGAGTTGCGACGTGAAAAAATTACCTAATGCATTGTTGAATCCAGGACAAACCCAATAGGGCTTGCCGACAGCAAAACTCAGGACGGTAGCAGTAAGAAAAGAAAAGGCTGACGAACAGTGACGATTCTCGCATTCATTCTCTGGAGCCTGCTCAAGGTGGCCGTGGTGACGGTGGTGCTGCTGATGGGCATCGCCTACACGGTTTTGCTGGAGCGCAAACTCGTGGGCCGCATTCAGAATCGCTGGGGCCCCAATCGCGTCGGCCCCTTCGGCCTGTTGCAGCCGCTGGTCGATGGCGCCAAGTCCTTCCTCAAAGAGGATCTGATCCCGACGGCCGTCTACCGCCCGCTCTATCTGCTGGCGCCGATCCTTTCGCTGGGCTGCGCGCTGATCTCGATCGCGGTGATTCCCTTTGGCGCGCCGATGGGCCCCAAGGGCATCGATCTGTTCAACATCGCCAACCTCAACGTCGGCCTGCTGGTGATTCTCGGCGTCACCTCGGTGGGCGTCTACGGCATCGCGCTGGCCGGATGGTCGTCGAACAACAAGTACTCGCTGCTCGGCTCGCTGCGCAGCTCGGCGCAACTGATCAGCTACGAACTGGCGCTCGGCCTCTCGCTGGTGGGCGTGGTCTTGCGCGCCGGCTCGCTCAACCTGCGCGAGATTGTCGAGCAACAGGCGCAGCACGGCGCTTTGAGCTGGAATCTCTTCGGCGGTCTGCAATGCGTGGCCTTTTTCATCTATTTGATGGCCGCCTTCGCCGAGACCAACCGCTCGCCCTTCGACCTGCCCGAGGCTGAAAGCGAGTTGACCGGCGGCTATCACACCGAGTACAGCTCGATGAAGTTCGCCATGTTCTTCATGGCCGAGTACGGCAACATGATCAACGTCGGCTGCGTGGCGACGCTGCTGTTCCTGGGCGGCTGGACCAGCCCGCTCGGCGATCTGGCCGGGCCCATCGGCAACCCCATCCTGGCCGCGCTGCTGCCGGTCTTCTGGTTTGTCGCCAAGGTCTTCTGTTTTCTCTGTCTGTACGTCTGGGTGCGGGGCACATTGCCGCGCTTCCGCTACGATCAACTGATGAACTTTGGCTGGCGTTGGCTGCTGCCGCTGGCCATGCTGAACATCGTGGGCACGAGCCTTTGGCTCGCGTATCGTTGAGCGCGGGCGGCGGCCTTCGGGCTGCGGCGCGTTCGTGGACCATCGAGGAATCGGCGCGGGAGCGCACGGAATGCACCTGATTCTGTTTCTTCTTTT
>JAJYFB010000129.1:4310-8060 GCA_021785495.1 Acidobacteriota bacterium
GGGTTCTGCCTCGCGGGAGCCATCAATCTCCTGTTGCAGACCCATCCCATCAACAGCGCGCTGTCGCTGATCGTGGTGATGAGCTCGCTCGCCGTGCTCTACCTGCTGCTGGGCGCGGAGTTTCTGGCCGTGGCGCAGATCATCGTCTACGCCGGCGCGGTGATGGTGCTGTTCACCTTCGTGGTCATGCTGCTGAACGCCGGACGCGAGCCGCGCACCTTCGGCAGCCGGGCCGCTCTGCGCCTGGGCTTTCCCGCGGTGGCCGTGCTTCTGGCCGTCCTGGCCACGCTGCTTCTTCATGCGCGGGGGCTTACGCCGGCGCATCTCGGCGCAGGGCTGACCGACGCGAAGAACGCCTCGAATCTCGTGGTTCTCAGCCAGGTGCTGTTTCATGAGTTGCTGCTGCCCTTTGAGGTCACCTCGGTGCTGATCCTGATCGCCATTCTGGGCGCGGTGGCGCTGGCCCGCGCCGACGGCTCGCAGCCCGGCGGCGCGCACGCGGGCGATGCGGAAAGGACGGCTGAAAAATGAATCTTCTCGCCAACGACGTACCCTTGAATTGGTACCTTCTGCTGAGCGCCGCGCTGTTTTCGCTCGGCGTGGTGGGGTTCCTGCTCAAGCGCAACCTGATCACCGTCTTCATGTCGATTGAGCTGATGCTCAACGCCGTCAATCTCTCCTTTGTCGCCTTCGCCTACCAGTGGCACGCGGTCAAAGGGCAGATCTTCGTCTTCTTCGTCATGATGGTCGCCGCCGCGGAAGCCGCCGTGGGCCTAGCCATCATCATCGCCGTCTTCCGCGCCCGCTCGACGCTGGCCGTCGACCGTATCGACCTGATGAAACTATGACCGCGACGATTCCTCTTTGGCTCATTCCGCTCCTGCCTCTGGCCGGGTTCCTGCTGAACGGAATCCTCGGCGGCCGCCTGCCCAAACCGCTGGTGACGGCCATCGGCCTGCTTGCGCCGCTGGGCGCATTTCTCGCCGTGCTGGCCAACGCGCCGGCCGCCGTGCGTCACGCGCTGGTTGAAAGCTGTCCGCATCCGTGGATCGCGCTGCCCGGCCTGCAGGTCGATTTCACCTTCGCGCTCGACCATCTCGCGCTGGTCATGCTGCTGGTGGTCACCGGCGTCGGCTTTCTCATCCACGTCTACTCGGTCGGCTACATGCACGACGACGCGAGCTACGCGCGGTACTTCAGCTACCTGAACCTCTTCCTCTTCTTCATGACCACGCTGGTGCTGGCCGGCAACGTGCTCTTGATGTTCGTCGGCTGGGAGGGGGTTGGCCTTGCGTCCTACCTGCTGATCGGCTTTTGGTTTCAGAAGCCCTCGGCCGCCGCGGCCGGCAAGAAGGCCTTCGTCGTCAACCGCATCGGCGACTTCGGCTTTCTGATCGGCATTTTTCTGATTTTGAGCCAGTTTGGAACCCTGAACTTCAGTGAAATCGCGGCGAAGCTGGCCGCTTCGCCCGCCTGGACCGGCGGCATCCTGACCGCAATCTGCCTGTGCCTGCTCATCGGCGCCACCGGCAAGAGCGCGCAGTTGCCGCTGTACATCTGGCTGCCGGACGCAATGGAGGGCCCCACTCCGGTTTCGGCGCTGATCCACGCGGCCACCATGGTCACGGCCGGCGTCTACATGATCGCGCGCGCACACTTCCTCTTCGACCGCTCGCCCTATGCGCTGGGCGTAGTCGCCATCGTGGGCGCGGCCACGGCTTTCTTCGCCGCCCTCATGGGACTGGCGCAAAACGACATCAAGCGCGTGCTCGCCTACTCGACCATCTCGCAGTTGGGCTACATGTTCCTGGCCTGCGGCGTCGCGGCTTACTCGGCGGCGATCTTCCACCTGATGACGCACGCCTTTTTCAAGGCGCTGCTCTTCCTCGGCGCCGGTTCGGTCATCCACGCCATGGGCGGCGAGCAGGACATGCGCAAAATGGGCGGCCTGCGCAAGAAACTTCCCGTCACCTTCTGGACGATGACGGCGGCCGTCTTCACCATCGCAGGATTTCCGCCGCTGGCCGCGTTTTTCTCAAAGGACGCGATCCTCTACGCGGCCTTCGAGCACGGTGCTGGCGGCAAGGCGCTCTGGTTTGTCGGCCTGGTCACGGCGCTTTTGACTTCGCTCTACATGTTCCGCCTCTGGTACATGACCTTCTTCGGCGAACTGCGCAGCGAGCACGCCCACCCGCACGAAAGCCCCTGGTCGATGCGTGTGCCGCTCATCGTGCTTGCGGTGCTCTCGGTCTGCGGAGGCTGGATCGGCATGGAGCGCTTCCGCGCGTTTCTGGAGCCCTCTGTCGGCGCACATCCAGTGGCCGCGGGCAGTCCCTACACCGAGTGGATTCTCACGGCGATTGCCGTTTTCGCCGCCATCGAGGGCCTGCTGATCGCCGACAAGTACTACCGGCGCAAGACGGAACGTCCGGCGCAACTGGCCGCGGCCCTGCCCGCGGGATACAAACTTCTCGTCCACAAGTTTTACGTGGACGAACTCTACGGCTTTGCCTTCGTCAAACCGCTCTTCGCCCTCTCGCGCTACGTGCTTGGCCTGGGGATCGATACGGCGATTCTGGGCGGTGCGGCCTGGCTGCTGGCCGGCCTCGCGAACTTCGCAGGCACGATTCTTCAGCGCTGGCAATCGGGCAATTTACGCTCGTACGCGGCCTGGCTCACGGCAGCCGCCGCGGCGGTTCTGCTCTTCGTGCTGATCGTGCAGGGCGCGCTTGCCTTGCCGCAGCCTTTCACCTGGATTTTCTACTTTACCGGAGCGGGGCATTGAGAAGATGACAGCACTCGACCAATCCATTCTCACCCTCATCCTGCTGGTTCCGCTCGGCGGCGCGCTTCTGGTTGCGCTCGCGCCCGATCGCGCCAAGCTGCCCAACTGGATCGCGCTGCTGACCACGCTCGCGACCTTCGTGCTGACGCTGCATCTTCCCGCGCACTTCGTCGCGGGCCAGAGCGGCTTCCAGTTCGAGGTCAATCGCCTGTGGATTGCGAATCCGGCCATCAGCTATCACGTGGGCGTGGACGGCCTCAGCATGTGGCTGGTCGTGCTGGTGGGGTTGCTTGCGCCCATCGGCGTCGTCGCCAGTTGGAAGGCCATCGCGACCCGCCGCAAGGTCTTTTTCTCGCTCTTTCTGCTCCAGCAAACGGCCATGTTCGGCGTCTTCGTCTCGCTGGATCTGATGCTCTACTACGGTTTCTGGGAACTGTCTCTGGTGCCCATGGCGATCCTGATCGCCATCTACGGCCGCAAGGACGGCGCCCGGGCCGCGCTCAAGTTTTTCCTCTTTACCTTCATTCCCTCGGCTCCGCTGCTGGTCGCCATTCTCTGGCTCTACGCGCGCACGCACACCTTCGACTTCAGCCTTTTGCAGTTCTACACCGCCAGCGGCGTGCTGCCCGCCGGGGCCATGAGCTGGGTAGCGCTGGCGTTTCTCTTCGCCTTCGCCGTCAAGGTTCCGGTCTTCCCGCTGCATGGCTGGCTGGCCGATACCTACAGTGAAGCTCCCGTGGCGCTGGCCATGGTCGTGGCCGGCAAGCTCGGCCTCTACTCGATGATCCGCTTCCACGCCGGGCTTTTCCCGGTTCAAGCACGGGCCATGGCGCCGCTGGTGATCGTGCTGGCCGTCATCGGCGTGCTCTACGGCGCTTGTCTTGCGCTGGTGCAGCGCGACTTCTGGCGGCTGATGGCCTATGCCGCGCTCAGCCACCTGAGCCTGATCGTGCTTGCCATCTACG
>JAJYFB010000130.1 GCA_021785495.1 Acidobacteriota bacterium
GGTTGCCGAAGCCGATGCGCGCCAAAGTTCTAGCCGACACGAAAACTGTGACCGGCTGGGTCTATAGCGCCATTCAACAGATTGCCGGTAAGGAGCAAGAATAGAAGAATTTGTTCTGTGATTTCCGCTCGTTTTGAAATAATCATTTATCAAATGCTTGATTGCATTCGGGCTGGGTTGGAATGCCGGTGAATCCGAAGCCGTTCCAGCGGTAGGCGGCCAGGCGCGTTGCCGTGCTCTTGGCGTCGGGCAGCAGGAAAGAGTCGCCGCGGTACAAGGCGCAGAGTATGCCGGTGCCAGACTTGACGGCATCAGGCACAATCGCGTCAATCAGTGGCCAAGCCAGCGCCGAGCCACGCCAGCGAGCTATGAGTCCTCCAGGACCGATCGCGTAGATGTAAGGCCGCGGGCTGGTCTCGTTGTCGATGGAAGAAGGGTGCCTCTCGATAGCGAAGAGCAGCGGCTCGCTGGCCAGTGCGCGCGTGAACTGAAGGGAGAGGAGTTGCTGGCGGCGGCTGCGCCACGCCAAAGCTCCGTTGCGCCAGCCTTCGAGCACGATGCCTTCCGGCGGCGTGTCAGCACTCCAGACAGCGGGCTTGATCGTTGTTTCGTTGAGGACGAGGCCCGCGCTCAATGCCGGCGTACAGGCGGCCAGAGTCTCGTCGCTGGCGTGGTCGCGGCCGGCCAGCGCGGGATACGAGGAGCCGCGCGGGGTTTCGGTGCGAAGTGCGCCGCAATGCAGGCTATCGCCACTGATGCGGCAATCGGCGATCAGGCCTTGCTTGGTCTCAGGATACTTTTGATCGAAGAGGTGATTGCCGAGTGAGTAAAAAACCGGCCGCCCGGCGACACAAGCCGCGGCCTGCGTGACGTGCGGATGATGGCCGACGATGAGATCGGCACCGTGCGCAACCAGCCAGCGCGCCGCCTCCTGCTGGCTCTCGCTGGGCCAATCCTGCAACTCGTTGCCCCAATGAATGGAGACAACGACGAGATTCGCGAGCAGACGCGCCGTGCGCAGCTTCTGGCTGAGCGCGACCGATGGAATCTCTTCGACGCGCCCGTCGGCGGCAGGGATCAGCGAAACCGCGATGATGGCCACAGTGGCCGCACCCGCGCGCACGAAGACCGGCGAATGATCGAAGTCGATCGCCGGCAAGCCCGCCGAATGAAAAGCGGCGCGCGTGCGATCGCGCCCGTCAGCGCCCAGGTCGCCCGCGTGATTGTTCTCGGCGGTCACGAGCGTAAAGCCCGCGTCACGCAACAAGCCGGCTGAAGATTCGTCAGCTGCGAAGCACGGTCCCGCGGCCTGCGCGCAGCCTGCGCCGATGGCGCCTTCGAAGTTGCCGCCCACAAGAGCCGAGCCATGAAACTCGCCGGCAAATGCAGCCCACGGCGAACTCTTGCGCACGCGCATCTCGGCCGCCACTTGGCGCGCCACAAGAATGTCGCCAGTGAATAGCAGGCGTGGCTCGCTCTGTTGCGATTGCGCCAGCGCACTCGCAACGGTCAGCGTCAGCAGTGCCGCTAGAAGTCGAGTTTGGCAGGACACGTCAGATGCTCCGTGCTGAGAAAGGGCGAGACCCACGACGGACGCGCCTGTTTATCGACCGCCGCTGCGGGCGTCTTGCTCGTCTCCGTGCTCTGCTTGCTTCCACCGCTCCAGTCGGCGTCGCTCATCGGCGCATTTGCTGAGAACTCATAATAGGAGTAGACGCTGCCCTTGACGATCTCGCGGCGACCGTAAAACGGCGCGGTCTGATCCCATTCGAGCGGTCGTCCCACGGCGGATTCGAGTACGGGCAGATTGCCGCCGCCAGCCACATCGGCGATCTTCATCATCGGATCGGGATCGGCCAGCGCCAGATCCTTTCGCGAAAGGCTTTTGTAGACCAGCAAATCATGCTCGGCCACGCCGCCCACATAGAGAATCTGCTCGTACTCTTTGGCGGTCAGTTCTTCGTCGTGCAACTCCTTGGCGGCCATCGCGGCAAAAGCGCGCGCCTCGTCGGCGGTCTGCTTCAACCGGCGCGCAAGACCCTGGCGAAGCGGTTCAGCTTTCCCCTCCTCGCCATCCAAATTTTGCATATCTCCGGTCAACGCGCCATTTTGTTGTACCGCCGCCGTCATGCGATCAAACCAATCGGCGATGGCCGTGAAGACCTCCGGATTCGGCTCCACGTAGCCACGCGGGGGCCGCAGCACGACCGACTCGAAGCCACCTTCGCCGCACTCAGCCACCGTGCGCTCGTTTACCAGTACGGTGGCATGGCGCAGCGTTGCCCAGGAAGCCAGTCCGGTCTGCAATCGTTTGGCGCTCCATAACGTGGCGTCGTCCACGCCGGGCCATAAGCGATCGGCCCATTCCACGGCCAGCGCGTCGATCCACGCATCGTAAAGATTCGCGGCCTTGCCGGAGGTGCGCCTTTGCTTGAGTTCATCGAGCACAGGGCCAAGCGCCGGATAATCGTTGAGATCGGTCTTCAGCAGCGAGAGCGCATAGCCGCTGCCGAGTACCGCTGCCAGATCGAGTCCACTGGGCAGCAACCGCTGACCTTTCGCTCCATCGATCTGCTCGGCCTTCGGCCAGTCACTGTGAAAGACCGTCGAAAGCAACACCTCGTTATCGAAGCCCCACGAAAGCGGAAAAATTTGCTCCAGGTTGAGCGCGTGGCGCGCATAGGCGGGTGCCTGACGCCCGGCATCCCAGACCAGCGGCGCACGGCTCGGCGCGATATAGGGATCGTAAGCCGCAATCCATGCCAGCGCCTTCGTCTTCACATCGGCGGGCAGCGAATTCAGCGGCCCTGCGCCGATCTTTGACGAAACCGTTGTCAGATAATGCACGGCGCGAAAGTAAGCAGCCATCTCAGGATCGGCAGCATAGTGGCCGCGCGGTTTCAACTCGCCATAATCGAAGTCGCCTCCGAGCGTCTCCGAGGCCCCGTGCCCGCTGGCCGAGCGGATGCGCGCAGCTTCGCCCGTAGCCGACGCCAGCCGCGAACCGGCCGCGGCGCGCATGGCCCGCGCCCACGCGGAATCGTGCGCCGATGCGTCAAGATTTTTATGCGTCGCATCCACAAAGGCCCAAAAGGCCGGCATCGCCCGCTGCCGCTCGCTGACGATCATGGCGCCTTCATAGGCCGAGGCTACGAGTTCCCAGAAGATGTCTGTCGTCACCAAATAAGGACGTGTCGGCGTGGCCGCATCGTAGCCGCCGCAATAGTAGGACTCACTGTCGTACATCTGATAGAGTTGCTCGTCGCTCGTCGACCGCAGCAAACCGCCATGCTGCGCAAAGGCCTGCTGGTCGGCGTCGCTCTCCACAAACATCCACGCATTCACCACGTCCGCCAGCGGCACATTGATCGGCGTATAGACCAGCGCCGCGTGCCCATCCTGCTCCACCAGCCCGACAATACCGCGCCCGTCAGGCGTCGAAGAGGGCGTCGCGGTGAAGGTGTATGCCGTGGCCTGCTGCGTCTGCTTGCCGCCGCTCTCCATCACGCTGACGCCGGCCACGCCGTGCTGCCAGCGAAGCATCGCCGCGCCATTCGGCGTGAAGGTCAACGAGCCTCCGCAAAGATTGCCGGCCACGGCGCGCGGTTTGTCCCAATTGTCGCGCGCATAGTCCATGCGTTGAAAGCAACCCTTGGCGTCCTGCCACAAAAGCACGTTACCAGCCGGATGAAAGGCCGCCGGAAGCGCCGAGGACGCTACATTGGTTTGCGGCTGAACTTCCGCGCCCTTCACCTCCAGATAGCCTTCATTCGGGCCGACGGCCTGATACTCGCGTCCGCCATCCTCAGTAATCGAACGCGTCGAGTAAGCACCCGAGGCCAGCCGCGCGGCAAAGAAAATACGGTAGCTCTCCAGCCACGTGCGAGTCTTTTCGTCGTAGCCAACCTGATACGGTCTCGGCGCCGCCATCAACCGCCGCAACGGCAACGCGGACGAATAGATCTTGCGCATCGTCCACGCGCCGGCGTGTTCGTCCACAGCCTCGATCACCGATTGGCCGCTGATCGTCCCCAACAGAAAGAAGCGCCGCGCCGCCGGGTGAGCCGCAATCGCTTTGGCCTCGAAACCTGCCGGCAACGCGAGCAGCGTTTTTGCCTCCGCCTCGCCCACGCGCCAATCCGCAACGCGCACGCCGCCCGAGTCGCGCAGCAGAATCACAGCCTCGGCCGCCGATGGCCACACGTCGTAATCGACCACCTGCGCCCCCGGCGCCAGATCGAGTCGCGCCTCGGTCTTCGGCGAAGGAGTCACCTGCAACTCCGTCGAGCGGAAGACCGACTCCTCGGCCAGTGCGCTTGCCGTCAGCGCCAACGCGCCAGTTAGACAGGCCAGGCGCAACCATATCCTGATTGACATACGCGAGTTCATCGGTATTCCTTTCACGGCTTACCCCGAAAAACTACTCGACCCATTTCATCACAACGCGTTCGTTGCGCATTCATTCCGAGAACATCCCCGGCATCAACGCACATACGGCGCGGCCTTCTTGGTCCACGGACTGGCGGCGTAGCTTTGGCGCAGGATTCTGGCCGCGCCTTCCCGCACTTCGTCAGTAAGCTCTTTCATGCGCTTTTGGTCGGCGTCTTCCAGTTCATCAGGGCCGCAACTATAGCGAACCATTCGCAACACCAGATACAGCGACTCCGGGACATCGGAGTCCTCCGGGTGGTCTTTGGCATACGCCAGTATGCGCTGGCCCAGCACCACGTCAGCATCATCCATGGAGCGCAACTCAGCCGATTGCCGTTCGCCTTCCTGGCGCTCAACCGCGGTGAGGAAGGCCGGGGCCTCTTCAACCTGCGTGAGTGACTGATTGGGAAATCCACGCTGCTGCAAATAGTTTTGCCACTCGTTCAGCCCCCAATCCTTGCACCACCAGTTGTCGCGATAGCTCTCGATGAAATCAAAGGAATAGGATCGTTGAACGCCGGGGTCGAGATATGGGCGCAATCCCGGATTCCGAACCAGCGTGACTGTCGGCCGAAAACCGGTCCCGGCGCCAGCCTGCGACTGAATCTTCGCTGGCAGCAAAGCGAAAACCTTGGCGGCCGTGGCGTCGTTGTGGGTCAGAACGCTTCGTACCCAAGCCATCATCGCTAGCGAGCGGCGCAGATTCTCTGGCAGACGGTTGGAATTGGCGGCCTCGGCAAGCACGCTGAGTGGAGTTTCCAGGTTGAAGAGACTGGCAGCGTCTGAGCTGAATTCCGCCGTTCCTTCGGCTTTCTTGCAGTCGTATTTGCGCCGGGGATTCTTCATTACATCTAGACACTCGTCCAGCGAGGACTGTTCTTCGCTGACCCGATTGAGAATCTTGCGCGGCGCAAAGGTCAAGGCCTCGTCCAGCGTAGGTGCTGCGCGCATACGCAAACCCTGATAAAGGTTGAGCGAGGAGTCGCGCTTCCCGTCCTGCACCTTTGCAATGGAAGCACCGCGCAGCGTGCGTGCCTCGGCTGCGCGCCCCAAACCAATCAAGAGTCGCGCGCGATGATAGTTTGCCATCTCCCACGCCGGAGCGCCGGGCGCAACCTCGCCTGCGGCCTGCACGAGTTCAGCCGCCTCGGGGTCGTGGCTGCTTGCCTTGGTCAGCGCGGCCACAAGCCAACTCAGTTGCCCGGTCTTTTTCCACTCCGCAATAGCGTGTTTGCGCGCCTCGTCTGCGGGCGACTGAAAGGTAATCAACCAATCGACAAGCTTGGAAGCGGAGCGCAGTTCTGAAAGGTCATGATAGGTCGTTGAAAACTCCTTTGTCATTCGTTTGTCCGTCAGTTTCGCGTCTCGCCATTCCGCATCGTCCCCCAGTATTGCCCCTACGTCGGCATCCTCCCGCACCGCGTGGTTGTCGAGCTTCACATTGAGATACCAGGTCAGGTCCGCCAGATGTTGCGCGAAACCGGCGTCGGTCTTCGGCCCTTCGAGGGATGCCGAAAGATAACGTACCTGTATCAGCGGCTCCGTGCGCAGACGCACCATGTCCAGTTCTTTGCGGAGCGCGCGGCGCGGCAGATCGCTTCCTGGCTCCTTCAGCAACGTCTCGATCGCGCTCTGCGCCTGCTTCATCTCTGCAGAATCGAAGGTTGCCATATCTTGCTTGTTGTCCGGCGTAGCAGAAAGAAATGCCTTGCGCACCATGGCGCGGGTTGCCACATAGCTGGCCAGTCCATGCCAGGGCGAGAGCTTATCTCGCCCGATCTCCTCAAATGCATGAATGGCGTCGTCGAAGTTCTCTCGGTAAAACAACGCGGCGGCCTTCTGATAGGCCCTGTCCTGCCGTAACAGCAGTGAGGCCGAGGCCGGCGCGTCAGCCGGCGGCGCTATATTGGCCCCGTTGCAACTGGCAAAGACCGCATCCTGCGCGTGAATCCAGTCGAGAAGTTCCGGACTCTTCGCGCCCCAGTTCTTGGCCCTTTCTTCAAGCACTTTTGTTGCATGCAGCAGAGCATCGTCGCCGCAATCCGCGTAGCGATCTTCGAAGACGGAACCCTGATAGTTTCCTTGAACCGTGCGCGAACGCATCTGCTCCGGCGCTTCTTTGGCTTCGGCGTACTTCGCGCGCGCCTTCTGCCATTGCAGGGCCGGAGTCACGGCATTCTTGCGCTCTTCCTCTTCCTGCTGCCACTTCGCGGATACCTCTTCCTCTGTATAAAGAGATTCAGTAGGCGTGTAGCCAGCCTGCTCGGCCGCCGTCAGTGAACCGCCATTCAGATAGCGGTAAGCCACAATCAAGTCGGCGCGAGGATAGGTCGGAAGCAGCACCCCCAACTTGCCGGCGGCAAATTCCTTGGGATTGTCCGGGCGAATCCGCCGCACGAAGACGTCGGGGAAGAAATCCGGGCCGCAGGCTTGAACTGTAACGAACGGCATTGCAAATAACAGGACAAATGCCATCAAAAGAACACGTCGATTCACCGTAACCTCCCATCGGCCACCAGCGACAAGTCCTGTCGCCAGCCTCGATCAGCAAAGATATAGATACGTTTTCCGGCAACGTCCGAAGGCCAGCGCTCATGGGTCGAAACCCCAACGCTTGTGCTGCAGAGCGGCTCCCGGATGCGAAACTCCGGCCGGTCCGCGGGCGCCCTTCGGCGGTCCGGCTCCATGCGAAAGAACATGGGAACCGCCTCGTCGACCGGCAGGCCGCCGATCCAATCGTCCGAACTGCACCAGGAGGCCAGCGCCGTAATGGAAAGCGGCAAACCGGCCGGCAAGCGCTCGCGCAGGTTCATCAATAATTCGGCGTAAAAGGAGCGTTGCGACCGCGTTGCGTCGAAGTCGATCTGCAAAGCCGCGATGCCTGGACTACCCGCCGACTCACTTCTAACCGAATTAAGGATCAGGCCATTTGCTTCGCGCGCTTTCTCTTGCCCGGCTTCGCCCGCCAGATCGGCGCCCGCTTCCACTTCAACCCTAACCACGGCGATCCGAACGGCGGAAGCCGGGTAGCTCATGGGCTGCCGTCTGGGAAGCGATGAAACCGATCCGCCGATCCGGATGGTTTGATCGAGATAGGCGATTGCGGTGGTTGAGGGATCGATCCGGCTCAGATCCTCCGGCCGCTCCCAGACCCAGAGCGTCGTCGCCGGCAGATGCCGCATCGCTCCGCTTGGGCCAGGCCGGGGCGCCGGGGCCGGACGGAGCGCGAAGGCGCCGACGGCCAACAGCAGCACCAGCAACAGGCGAGCGAACAGGAGATCTTTCAAGAACATGGGGTCAGAAGCAAAGCGTCTGGGATGCTTTGGATTCTAACAAGTTCCGGGTAGACCGAACGGCAAAGGAAACTGGTCGGAAAATCGGGCATCTACAAGCGCACAGGGGAGCTACCAGATACTGGCGCCCCAATTCGATGGTAAGCAGAATGGCCCTATCGGAAAACTCCGATGGGGTTTCGATGGAATTTGCAAGGTGAGAATACGGAGGGGGAGGATCGATCCTGGAATTGAAGGTATCAGTTATCTTGATGCTTCGCGCTGCTTCTTCTTTTCCCGCAGTTCCATGAGCAGGCGCGTACATTCCGCGCACTTGAAAATATG
>JAJYFB010000131.1 GCA_021785495.1 Acidobacteriota bacterium
GTCTGACGGTCGCCGACCAGGGCGTCGGCATGACGGCTGCGCCCTCGACGAATGGCGCTTCCCTGGGCATGCAGTTGGTCCACATGCTGGCCAGGCAGTTGAACGGCGCAATTGAGTTTGGCAAGGGCGCCGGAACGGCCGTCACGCTTGTATTTCCGCTTGTATAGTAGATTGCGATCCTGTTGCGAAGCGACGGGCTCCAGAACGGGAACACTTCCCATTTCAGGTAGCACCACACCCCCTGCGTACTCTTCCGCATCACGAATTTCATTGATTTTCTCACAATTCATTCATACTGAAGTTGTTTGCCGCCGGGCTGCGGTACAACCAAAGCGAAAGCACATCCTCCAGTTGCCGTAGGTGTTTACGTTTTGTGGCGGCTTCGGCTTCTGTGCCGTCGCCGCATGAAACCATGGCTTCTCCTTGTTGCATGGTGCGCGGACCGGTTGCCTAGCTTCCTAGGGAAGCCACACAGAGTTTCCACGGGAGGTTGGTTGCTCGGTGCGGATGACTCATGCGCGGATTCTTTTTCCATCGGCGTGCGGGAACGAAATGGCTCTGGCAGGTGTTGCCGGCAGGGTTCGGCGCTCTGCTGCTCTTCGGCTGGGTCTTTGCAAAACCGCTCCTTCTCGATGCGCACTTCACGCCCTTGCAGGTGGCGCTTCTGGCCCTGGCGGGCTTGGCCGTCGTCCTTGGCTTCTCTTTCTGGACGGTGGTGGTTCTCAACCGCAGCGAAAAACAGCGCATGCGCGCCGAAGCCGCTCTGCAACTGGACAAAAGTCAACTGGAACGGATTCTGGAGAGCTTCGAAGATACTCCGCGCGATGCGGCGTTGCGCTTCTGGACCAAAGCCGGCATCGCGCTGGGCGTATTGCTGTTTTTGCTAAGCCTGGTTGGCTACTGGCGCGCCATGCAACTGCTGGATCAGAACGATCAGTGGCTGGCGCATTCGGCTTCGGTGGAGTTCGCCCTCCAGACAATGCTTGTCCACCAGGCCGCACGGGACGGCAGCGTGCGCAGCTTTGCCCTGACCGGACTGCCGGAGTTTCGCGAAGCCTTTGAGCAAGGCCAGCGGGAATTTCCGATCGATTTGAACCGGCTCAAAGCACTGACGACCGAGAATCCCCGGCAACAAGCGCTGATTGCACAGCTCAGCCAGCAGGTTCACGCCCGCATGCGGATTACAGCGCGCATCGTCAGCGAGCGCCTGCGCACGGGCAAGTCTCCGCCCCTCGAAGAATTGCTGGAAGTCAAGCGGATGACCTACGCTTCCCTGGCAACGATCGAGATCATGTCGAACGAGGAGCACGCGCTCTTCGAACTACGGAAAGAGGACGACATCGCGGCGCACCGGAAGCTGCAAGTGCAAGCGGTCGTCGTCGCGCTGCTGGGACTGACCATACTGCTCGCCATTGGCGGGGTGACGATCCGCGAGATTGATCGCGAGGCCAAGTTGTATCGGCACATCGAATCGGTCAACGCCGGTCTGGAGTTGCGCGTCGCAGAGCGCACGGCCGAGTTGCAGGAGAGCGAACAGCAGCTCCGTTTGCTCATCGATCACGCACCGGCGGCGCTGGCCATGCTCGACCATCAGATGCGCTATCTGGCTGTGAGCCGCCGCTGGAGCGCGATGCACGCGCTTGGCGATCTCGATCTGGTGGGGCGCTCGCACTACGAATTTTTTGCCGATATTCCGGAGAGTTGGCGCGAGGAGCACCGACGTTGTCTTGCCGGTGAGACCGTTCCGGCCGGCGAACGTCAATTGAAGCTGCCCGACGGCAGTGTTCGCTGGATCTGGCGCGAGTTGCTTCCCTGGAGATCGGGCGACGGCTCCATTCGTGGCATGGTTCTCTTCGCCGAAGATATTTCCGCGCGCAAAGAGGCCGAGCTGGCGCTTCGCCGCAGCGAGCAAAATGTGCGCGTCCTGCTCGACTCGATCGCCGAAGCGCTGCTGGCCTGCGACAGGGACGGCAATTGCACGGCCTCGAATTCAGCGGCTCTGCAGTTGCTCGGTTATTCATGCGTCGAGGAACTGCTCGGCAAAAACCTGCACGCGATGATCCACCACAGCGCGCCGGGAGGCGAAGCGCTTCCCCGCGATCGATGTCCGTTGTTCCACGCGATCCGGCAGGCGAAGGCATTTCACTCCGACGAACTCGTCTATTGGCGCAAGGATGGAAGCAGCTTTCCCGTGGAGTGCTGGGCGCATCCCTATTCCTTCGATAGAACGTTCTCCGGTTCGGTTCTGACCTTCATTGACATCAGCGAACGCAAAAAGAACCAGGAGTTCATGCGCTATCTGGGCGCGATCATCACCTCGTCGAACGACGGCATCTTCGGTAAAACGCCGGACGGAATTGTGACCAGTTGGAACCCGGCGGCGGAAACAATTTATGGCTACAGCGCCGATGAGATCCTCGGACGCAATGTCGCCGTCGTTGTTCCTCCAGACCATCTGGCCGAGTTGCAGACGATCCTTGAGCGTATCCGGCGGGGAGAGGCGGTGCAACACTTGGAGACGCAACGGATCCGCAAGGACGGACAGAGAATCGATGTCTCGCTTTCGATCAGTCCCTTGAGGGACGAAAACGGAATGGTGGTGGGAGCCTCGACCATCTCGCGGGATATTTCCGGGCAAAAGCGCGCCGAGGATGCGCTGCGCGAAAATCGAGCCGTGCTCGACGCCGCATTGGCCAGCGTGACCGACGCGGTGGCGATCACCGACCGCACGGGCCGGTACCTGCAGGTGAACGATGGCTTGCTGCGCTATTACCGGATCGAGAATCGAGAAGATGGCTTCGAGTGCATGGACGATGCGCCGGAGTTTATGGAGGTCTGGTGCGGCGACGCCACGGAGCCATCTCCGGTCGAACAGTGGCCGGTGCCGCGTGCGCTGCGCGGTGAAACCGTTCGCGACGCGGAGTGCAGATTGCGCAAAAGGAAGACCGGCGAAACATGGATCGGCAGCTATAGCGTCGCGCCCATTCGCGACGCGACGGGCGCAGTGACGGGATCGATCATGATCGCACGCGACATTACCGAAAAAAAGGCGGCCGCGCAGGAGATTCAGCGACTCAACGAAACGCTGGAGGCGCGCGTGGCGGCGCGTACGGATGAACTGGCGGCGGCCAACAAGGAACTGGAGGCTTTCACGTACTCGGTTTCGCACGATCTGCGCGCGCCGCTGCGTCATGTGAACGGATTTTCGAAGATGCTCCTGGAAGAATACGGCGCGGATCTGCCCGAAGGCGCGCTTCATTACGTCGATCGCATCCTCGATGGCAACAAGCGCATGGGCACTCTGATCGACGATCTTCTCAACCTGGGCCGGGTGGGGCGGCAGGCGCTGCGCCGGCAGACGACGGGATTGCGATCGCTGGTGGACGAGATTCTGACCGAGCTGGAGCCCGAGTGCACGAACCGGGCCATCGAATGGAAGATCAGGACGTTGCCTTTCGTCGATTGCGACCCGGCGCTCGTCAAACAGGTCTTTCAAAATCTGATTGCCAACGCCATCAAGTTCACGCGGCCACGCTCGCCTGCGATCATCGAGATTGGGACGATCGAGGGCAACGGCCGGCCGACGATCTACGTACGGGATAACGGCGTAGGCTTCAGCATGAAGTACGCCGACAAGCTTTTCGGCGTCTTCCAGCGGTTACACCGCGCCGAAGACTTTGATGGTACGGGCGTCGGCTTGGCCGTCGTGCAGCGGATCCTTCAAAAGCACGGCGGGCGCATTTGGGCCGAAGCCGAACTCGACAAAGGCGCCACATTCTATTTCACGCTTGCATCGGAAGCGGAGGGGCCGGCGACAGCCTGAGCCGCCCTCTGAGAGGAGTCAACGAATGAACGGAAGACACATTGAGATTTTGCTCGTGGAAGATAACGCCGAAGATGTGGAGCTGACGTTGCGCACGCTGCAACGGGAGAAGCTAGCCCACAGCATTCACGTGGTGCGCGACGGCGAAGAGGCACTGGACTTTCTCTTCTGCCGGGGCGATTATGCCAGCCGCTCCTTCGACTCTCCGCCGCGTCTGGTGCTGCTGGACCTGAAGCTGCCGAAGGTCAACGGCCTTGATGTGCTCAAGCAGTTGAAGGCCGATCTGCGCACGCGTCCGATTCCCATCGTCATCTTGACCTCTTCGCGCGAGGAGCGCGATCTGATTCAAGGCTACGGCAACGGGGCCAACAGTTATATTCAGAAGCCGGTGGACTTCGATCAGTTCCGCGACACCGTGAAGAAGGCCGGTTTTTACTGGCTGTGGATCAACCAGCAGCCCCTCGCGGTCCATGCTGCCTGATGCGTTTGGGGAGCGGAGTAAACGTTCGCGCGCTCAGCGGTGAACCCGCAGCACGGCTTACGGGCCGAGGCGGATTGGCGTTTGTGAGATACCCCGGCAGCCACAACAAACGTTCCCCGGCTCAACGCCCAACCTTTCTTCCGTTCAGTTCGACGCGCGTTCAGTTCGACGCGCTCTTGCCGGCGGCCGTAATAAACGAGGCCGTCTTCAACAGCCGCGGAAGAAGATCTCTTCCGATCCGCGGATCGGGGTCCAGATTGAGTCCCGTCAAGGTGCGTCCCAGCACTTTTTCGGCGGCAATGCCCGTCTCGCGCAGCAAGGCCTCGTTGACGCGCTCGATGCGTCCTTCGGCGTCGAGTTGCATCATCGCCATGGGCGCATGATCGAAACAGGGCCGCTCGTTCTGCGCTTCCTCCAGGGCCTGCTTGCGCATCCGTTCCGTCGCATCGCGCAGGGTGAGAACGTAACCGCGCGGTTCGCCGTCACCGGCCGTGAGCAGCGCCATCGTCATATCGACAAAGTTGCTGCCGCCGCCCAGTTGAGCCAGCGCACACCCCAGCCATTCGCCTTGCGGCGGGCTCTTCCAGTCGCCAAGGTTGGGGACGGGATTGGATTGCGCTTCGCTCCAGCGCAAGACCTCATGCACGCTTTTGCCTTTGGCCGCCGCGGCGTTCCAGCCAGTCAGCGATTCGGCCGCGTAGTTCATAAAACGCACCACGCCCTTGCCGCTCAGGGTGAGGATGCCCTCGGGCATGCCGTTGAAGGTCTCCGTCACGTCCTCGCGTTCGGCCTCTTCGCGCGCCTCGGCGCGCGCGCGATCGAGCGCCATGCGCAACGTCGCGTTCAGCTCCGTCGTCTTGAACGGCTTGGTCAGATAGCCATAGGGCATCACACGCGCGGCGCGCGCCAGCGTCGTGTCGTCGCTGTGCGCGGTCAGAAACACCGAGGGCACGTGGAACCAGTGCCGCAGCGCACGGGCGGTTTGAATGCCGTCCATGCTGCCGACGATGCGAATGTCCATCAGCGCGCACTCTGGCAGTTTGGCCTGCACGGCCATCAGCGCCTCGTCAGCGCTCTCGGCCACGCCCACCACTTCGTAGCCCAACTCCTGCACTTCCTCCCGCAGGTCCATGGCCACAATGGGTTCGTCTTCCACAATCAGCAGTTTGCCCTTTGACATATGGACTCCTTGACTCCATGCGTCTCCACCCGCAGCGTCTGCCCCCTGGTCTTTCATCGGCCGGGCGTCGTTCTTCGCTAGTTCCTTCCACCTCGGCATGGATTCTTCTTCCCTTCCCTACCGTCTCCCACAGAAGCAACCCGATCGCCGCGCTCGCTGCTGCCGGGAGTCAGGCAGGCCCCCGCGTTTCTCAAGTGCGCGGTACGGAGTTGTTCCCCGGTCCACCAACGGGCGGTTCCTGGCGTAGCAAAGCCTTCGCCAGCACATTCCCGCCGCCCGGCGCAATGGCTTGCGTGCCATCGGTTCGCATCTCCGGCCGGTGGATCACGATCCGGTCGCGCCCTGCTTTCTTGGCAAGATAGAGCGCCTGGTCGGCGCGCTGCAAGAGAGTGTCTGCATCCTCTCCGGAACCGAGTTCCGCCACACCGAAACTGGCCGTCACCGTGCGGGAAACCGGCGGCACATGGAGTTTTTGCAACTTCAACTGCGCCCGTTCGGCGATTTTGCGCGCACCGCGCACGCCGCTCTCCGGCAAAACAATGCAGAACTCATCGCCGCCAAATCGCGCGATCCAATCCGTCTCTCGAATCGACGCCAGCAGGGTGTGAACGACAAGACGCAGGACGGCGTCCCCTGCCAGATGACCAAACTCGTCGTTGACCTGTTTCAACCGGTCGATGTCGGCAATCAGCAGCGACAACTTGCCTCCATAGCGCCGCACCCGCCGGATCTCCTTCGGCAGTTCCTCGTCGAGTTTGCGTCGATTGCCCACGCCCGTCAGAGGATCGGTGAGAGTCAGCCGCTCCAGCTCAGCCTGACGCAGCAGCAGAGACTCATCGGCCTGGAAAAGTTCAGTCACATCCTGGTTCACGCCCACGCACGCAACGGGGCGCCCATCGGCATCGAGCAGCAACTGCTCCATCGCCTCGATAAACCGCGTGCCCCGGCTGGGATGAACCATGCGATAGCGATGCAAACCCTGCTGCACGCTGCGGGAAAAGATGCCGTGGGCCATCTCCACGTCTTCCGGGTGGATGATGCGCTGCCAAAGGTCGAAGGTGATCGGCGTGCCCGGCGCAATCCCGTGCATTTCGTACAGGCGCGCATCCCAAACGACTGCGTTGGTTTGGAAGTTCCACTCCCAAAGGCCGATCTGTCCAACCTTCAGCGCCAGCGAAAGTTTTGCCGCCAGGACGCGCATCGACTCACCGTCGGCCATGCGCAGGTCAAGGCCGTGATCCAGGGCAAGCACTGTGGCGAGGTCCGTCCTTTGTCCGCGCGCCAACGCGACGTCGCGGCGTTCATTCAGACTTTCGATTTCCGTCAGGTTCCGCATAGGTTTTCCCCGTCTCCCATCGTTTTGAGCCGTGATACGGTCATGGACGACGGTCTTTCGACTTCGCGCGCACACGCCAATGCGTAGGCAAAAGGCAAAAACCAGAAATCCGCTGGGCAGGCTTGAGGAGGTTGCGGCCGGCGGCCTTCAAGAAGAGGCGAGTAGAAAGATTCGCACCACGCATACGCCATCGAAACCCTGCCGGAAGCCCCTGAAGCTGCAAGAACGGATTCGTCATTGCCGGATTGCCGGATCGATTCTTTGGGTGCGTGGCCTTTCTTCGTGCCGGTGGATTTCTCGCCGATTCCGGGCCGATTTGGCAATCCCCCTTCCGGCCGGAGCAGGCGATTGGTCTGGTTATCGTCGCAGGCGAAAGGAACTTGAGATACAGGCAAAAGTGACCGAAATCGGTGCGTTCAGCAGGCGAAAAACGATTCGGACGACCAGCCCCGGAGCGAACCGGGGCGCGCAACGCCGGAGCGCAGAAAGCTGTTGGTTCCCAACAAAAAAACGGCCCCGCGAGGGGCCGTTTTTTGTCGTCCTGCACAGGCAGGGCCTAGTCTTCTTCGCCTTCGTGCCAATAGCTCTCCCAGCCGAGATAGTTGCTGGCGGCCTCGTGAATGGCCTTCGAGACGTCGCTGAAGTTGGTGGCCACGTGATGCTCGAAGCCCTCGCGGCAGATGAACCGGAGCAGCTTCTGCAGGTGGGGAATCTCGCAGACGCCGGCACCGCCGAAGGTCTCGAGCGGATCATCGGTAAAGGCACCCTTGCCGGTGTAGCCGCGAATCACGCCCCGCGTATCGTCGGTCGCGTAACGGGCGTAGCTCATCGAGCCGGCCTTCACACGGCCCACGCAGGTGCCGAAGGTGTTCTGCTTGCCGACCGTGCCGGCGATGATCTCCTGGAAGTCCATCTTCACGTCCTTGAAGAAGTGCTTCGGGAGGTTCGAGCAGTGGAAGCAGACGCACTTGTCCGGATCGCTGCCGTAATTGTTGTTCCAGTCGAGCAGCGCCGAAGGCGTGCCCGAGGCCAGTTGCAGCATGTACATGCCAAGCAGGCCGGGAACGTCGACCTCGCAGGCCGAGGGGATCAGATCGTTCGACATCATGCTCATGATGGTGCAGGGCACCACGCCGAAGTACTCCTCGAAGCTCGTCCAGCACTGCACGGCGGTGACGCTAACGGCCGTCTG
>JAJYFB010000132.1 GCA_021785495.1 Acidobacteriota bacterium
CGTCGATCTGCTGGCGCAGGCCGAGCATGACGAAGCGGCGCAGGCGATTCTGAAAGTGAGCGACATCGGAGCGGCCAGCGGCGCAAACGGCAAATGGACGGTCTACGGAACGGCCACGCTGGCATCGACCAGCGGCGATTTTCTCTGGGCGGATTCGAAGCAGGGCATGATAGGTTTCATCCATAGCGGCGCAGGCGATGCGGCAGGCGATCTGCTCGACTCGCTGTATGCGGCGGCCGGTTGCACAAAGGACGGAGAAGCCGCCGCATCCAGCCGCCCATAATGCGCTGGCTGCAAGTTGCTCGATCCTGAAGGGGCGACAGGATTGCTACGGCCCTTCAGGCAGTTTGTGCGGCTTTTGCAGGCAGAGGCAGATCCCGAAAAGGCCGCGCAAGGCGGCCTTCGGGATCGACGAACGATGTGGACGGACTCAGAACGGGTTGAGCTTGTCCAGACCTTTTTTCTTTTTCTTTTTGCTGGATGATTCGCTGCTGAGGTCTGTCGCCGGCTTTTTCTTCTTGCGCTTGGATGCGTTGGCAACGTACGACTGAGGATTTTCGCCGGGTTTGATGTCGTTGACCTGGGCCGGAGCCTCCGCCGGCGCATCGGCTGCGGGCAGTACCGTCGAGGTAGGCGCAACGGGCTTGACCAGCGCGTTCGGATCAGCCTTGGCCGGCGCCTGCGCGGGACTGTTGGGTGCGCTCACGATTTCCACGCCCACGCCGCTGCCTGCGGCCGGCGTCCCGGTCTCAAGCGGGGCGGTCGAAGGACGGTCGCTGCGCGGCGGCTCGTTTGGTCCGGTGGGAGCGGCGGCCGCGGCAGGGGCGTTGCCGATGTTGGCGGCCTCGCGGAACATCGCCAGGTTTTCCTGGGTGACCTCCGGCGCGGTGACCCGATTGGGATCGGTCAGCGTCGGCTCGCCGACGTGCGTGGCCGCAACCACCGTCGGGCCGCGCTTGATGATGCCGAAAAATTTGTCGGTGAAGTGCAACGGCTGCTGGCTGCGCACTTCAGCGTCGTTCTCGGCGATGGCCGCTGCGGTTGGCTCGGGCACGGGCCGGTTCATGGCCACCAGGCGGTCGCGCGCATCCTCGACGTGCGGCGCCATGGGGTAGCGCGTGATGACCCGGTCGTAGGCCTTGACGGCCTTGTCTTCGTAGAGTGCCTGCAAGCGTTCGCGAATGGCGCCCGACAGACCGGTCGCCATGGCGACATTATGCGCTTCGCCGGCGTAGGCGTCGCCGATGCCCAGCAGCACCTCATCGCTCTTCGAGTAGAGCGGGTAGGCATCGGCCACGGTCTGGAGGCGGGCGATGGAGGCCGGATAATCGAGCCGGCTCCCGTAGTAGCTGCCGATCTGGAACTCGCGCTCGGCCAGCACCTCCTGCACGTCGCGCAGCCGCTGCTTGGCGCGGGGAATGAGCGAGGAATCCGGAAACATGTTGATCATCTCGCGGTATTCGCGCTCGGCCTGCTGCGCATTGGTGAAGTCGCGGTCTGGCTTCTCCATCTGCTCGTAGTAGATGTCGGCCACCTTCATCTTCGCCTCGGCCGCTTCGGGCGCATTGGGGAAGAAGGTGATGAAGTCGTCGTACTCGGCCTCGGCCTGAGCCAGCGCGGCCGAGCCACCCTCCTTGAACCAGGTGTCGCCCACCGAGAGCTTGGCTCTCATGCGGTACTCCGACTCGGGATAGGTATTCAGCAGCGTCTCCAGGTCGAGCCGGGCCACGTCGTAGCGGCCCTTCTTCATGGCCGCCATCGCCTTGTCGTAGAGTTCCTTGTCGGGCTGCTTGGATTGCACGCCGGCCAGAGGATTGGCGCTCAGATCGTACGCCTTCTTGTTCTTTTGCTTCTTGTTTCGTTTGGCCTTGAATTGCTGGACGTCGTCCTGGTTCTGGGCGCTGTTGTGATCCTGGGCGTTGACCGCGACTCCGCCCGCAAACAGCACGGCCAACGCACCAGCCGCGATCTTCAGAGAAAACCTGTTCATACCACCTCGTTCGAAGACGAGCCTCTCGTGGCTGCCTTCCCGCTTCCTGCGCTTGCCGATTCTCGCCGGACCGTTGGACCGGCCGCGCCAAAGGCTGGCCGTCCGATTGCAGGGAGGGACGCGCCAACTCCGCTCCCCCGTCAGCCCCGCGAACTCCGCTGTGTTCCCTAATGAATTTTACTCTTCTCGTCCGCCATTCGGCTTGCGGAGTCGAGATCCTCGGCCTGGCGGGCCGCCGCCAGCAGAGCGCTTGCGTCGCGCTCCGGGTTGCCGCCGCCGAAGACGGCGTTGCCCGCAACCAGCAGCTCCGCTCCGGCTTGGACGATGGCGGCGACCGTATCGTGAGCCACCCCTCCGTCCACTTCGATCTTGAATTGCAGTCCCAGTTCGCGCCGCATGTGGACCAGCCGGTGAATTTTGCCCAGCGAGAAGGGAATGAACTCCTGCCCGCCAAAGCCTGGATTGACGCTCATGATGAGCACATGATGCACCATGGGCAGAATCTCGACCATCAGATCGACGCGCGTGGCCGGATTCAGCACCACCCCCGGTCTCATGCCGCGGCTCAGGATCAGCTCCAGCGTGCGGTGCAGGTGCGGACAGGCCTCGTAGTGAACGCTCACCCAATCGGCGCCGGCGTCGGCAAAGGCCGCGATGAAATCGTTCGGGTTGGCCATCATCAAGTGGCAATCGAGCGGCAGTTTGGTCGCCTTGCGCAGGCTTTTGACCACCGGCGGGCCCAGCGTCAGATTGGGAACAAAGTGGCCGTCCATCACGTCGACGTGGATAGCCGTGCCGCCGCCGCGCTCGGCCGCGGCAACCTCGTCGGCCAGACGGGAAAAATCGGCGGAAAGAATGGAAGGCAGAAGTTCGACCACTCGGTTTACCTCCGCCTCGTAGTATAAACAGCCGGGCGGGATGCCTGTCCGGCCGCGAAAGGCAGGGCGATCGTACGTACGAAACCGGGGCGCGCCGTCGGCTTTGCGTTTGATTTGTCCGCCGGTTGCGTCCCGCGGAGACAAGCGAAAATGGTCCGGCTGGAGCGCCGCAGGTCCTGGAGCGCCGCAGGCCCTGGGACGCCGCAGGCCCTGGGACGCCGCAGGCCCTGGAGCGCCGCAGGCCCTGGGACGCCGCGGAATCCTGGGACAACGCAGAGAAAAATCGTTTGCGCCCCGGAGGGAAGCGGCGATCCCTCGAGCCACTTGCAAAATTCCGTGCCGGCGCATCCGCAAGCAAAAGATCGACCCTCAGGGGCTAAAGCCCTCAATCATTCCAGGCGACTTACGGCACGACTCAAGTCGTGCCCTTTCAATTCCTGCGCACGTCTATCGAATTTTGCAAGTGGCTCCCTCGATGCGAACAATTTTTTCCTGCGAAGGCCCGGCGCAGAGGGCGCTTGTTCAGACGGCGCGGCCCTCGGCCCATGAAGCGCCACGTTTGTCGCTGGCCGGAGACCGGGGGGCTTGCCGGCCCATGCGCGCGGGCCGGTTGTCCGCTGCTGTGTGATGCAGACCACACGCGCGCCCTCGCCCATCCTCTACCATAAACACCGTACGCAGCGCGGCGCACCGGCGTGTGCGCCGGCAAAACCCCTCTTGTGCGGAGTGCATCTCTCCATTTAACGTGGGTTTTGCCTGGAGTTGCGCTCGTTTCTGGGCGCGTCTGCGATTTTTGTGAATCACGCGTGCGGGCTCTCTGCTTGCCGCCGCTTTCAAGGAGAAGATATGAAACGCACACTTTCGCTTTGGCTCGGCATGGCTGCCGCGGGAGTTCTGGCTCTGGCGCTGGCGCCGTTGCACGCGCAGTCGTCCGATGCAAAGACGGGCAAGATTCACGGCAACGTGATCAATCCCACTGGACAGCCCCAGTCGAGCGGCACGGTCAGCCTTTCGACCGACGGCGGCGCGACCCTGAAGTTCAGCTTTCCCGTCGATGAGACCGGCGCCTACAAGGGCGAGGCCCCGCAGGGCACGTACATGGTGGTTTATCGCGCTCCCGACACGCCGGCGGGCAAGATGGTCGATTCCATCCGCGGCGTCAAGATCGTCGCCGGCCAGGACACGGCGCAGGATCTCGACATGTCGCGTGCGGAGTACATCTCCAAGCTGTCGCCCGAAGAACAGAAGCAACTGGCGGATCTGAAAAAGCAAAACGCGGACGCGCTGAAAACCAATGTTCTGATCAAACAGCTCAATGCCGATCTGACGGCCGTCAGCGGCGACAAGCAGGAAATCGACAGCGCGATGACCGCGGCGGCTCAAGCCCTGGGCGCGTCCGCCTCCAAGGCCGACGTGGAAAAGAAGGCCGCTGAGATCAAGACGGCAAAGTACACCGACATCGTGAGCCTCATGACCAAGGACGCGGCCCTCAAGCCGGACGAGGCCCTGCTGTGGGATCAACTGGGCTACGGACAGGCCGGACTGGCGCAGAGCGACAACGCCATCGTGGCCTACAAGAAGGCCGTGGATCTGGAGACCGCATCGAAAAAGCCGCGCATGAGCGTGATTGGTCAGGCGCAGGAGGGGTTGGGCGAGATTTATGCGCGCACCGGCAAGGTTCCTGAAGCCAACGCAGCCTTCGACGCGGCGGCCAAAGCCGATCCCGAACGCGCCATCGTCTACCTGAAAAATCAAGCGATCATCTTCTTCCAGCAGGCCAACGGGCCGGCGCAGGTGGCCGCGGCCGACATCGCCATCAAAGCCGATCCCAATCCGAACGATCCCGACCTTGCCGTGGTCTATTACATCAAAGGGCAGGGACTGGTGCAGAACGCCACCATCGATCCAAAGACCCAGCGGATCGTGCTGCCGGCCGACTGCACGGCGGCCTACCAAAAGTACCTCGAACTGGCCCCGAACGGCCCCTTTGCCCAGGAAGTGACCGGCATTTTGCAACAGGCCGGCGAGAAGATCAACTCTTCTTATAAAGCTTCGAAAAAGAAGTAGAAAAACTGCTGAAGTGGTCGATCGAGGGGCGTCCGCCGCGGCGGACGCCCCTCGTGCTTCCGCGCCGCTCTTCTCTTGCGCCAAAGAATGGATCGCCCCGGCCCTCTGCCCGGCCGAGACGGTATTCTCGTAGACGATGCGCATCATTGCCGGAATCTACCGCTCGCGCCGTCTGGAGGCGCCGCCTGGGCTAAGCACGCGGCCCACCAGCGACCGGCTGCGCGAGACGCTCTTCAACGTACTGGCTCCGCGTCTCCATGGCGCGGCGTTTCTCGATCTCTATGCCGGCTCCGGCGCCGTCGGTCTGGAAGCGCTCAGCCGGGGAGCCGCGCACGTCACCTTTGTCGAACGCGCCCCGGCTGCGCTACGCGCGCTCGGCAAAAATCTGGAGATGCTGAAGATCACGCAAGGCTGCACGGTCCGCGCCGAGGCGGTGGCGGCGTTTCTCCGTCTCAGCACGCAAGCCGGACCAAAACCAGAGCGCCACGAAGTGGTGTTTCTCGATCCGCCCTATGATGCGGAAGAGGAATACGCAACCACGCTCACGCGCCTGGGCCTCGCTCAGGGAATTTTGGCAGCAGGCGCTCTGGTGATCGCCGAACACCGCCGCAAACAACGGCTCGAAGAGCGGTACGGCCGCCTGCGGCGCACGCGCCTGCTCGAACAGGGCGATGCCGCGCTGAGTTTTTACGCGGCTGAATGCGAAACCGGCGGCGAGACGGATTTCGCGCCGCTTGCAGCCGTTCACCGGGAACGATAGGCTAAAAGCATGTACGAAGACTTTCACGTCCAGGACCGTTGGAGCGGCGAGGATTTGCACTGCCGCTGGAAAGCGAACCGGGTCGCCATCGCCACCCGCCACGCCGACGCCGTCGATATTCGCTTCGACGTGAACGGCCGTACGCTCTGGATCGCGCTGCCCGGCGCTGCCTGGGTTGAGCAGAAGAAGCGCTCCGGCAAGGCGCTCACCGATCACCTGGCCGCGCAGATCGCCGGGCGCTATCTGAAGCAACTCGTCGAAGAGGGCTATGACTCCCGCCGCGAACTCTACGCCATGACCGTCCCGGAGGCGCTGGCGCATCTGGACGCCGTGGTGGCCGAGGCCAAAGAGCAGGGCGCATTGCCGGCTGTGCCGGTGGGGCCGTCCGCGTAAACCTTCGGGAGCCGGCCGAGGGAACTGTCCCGGTTTTCCTTTCGTCGTGTCTTTTCAGTCCGCTTGCACGCGAGGAGCCGCATTCATGCGCCGTCGTCTTGCCGTCTCCTGGTTTGCCGCAATGCTCGCCGGTCTTGCCCCGGCCGCCGCGCAAACCAAAGCTCCCGCCCTCAATGCTCCTCTGCCGAATCCCACCGAGCTCTGGCGGCGCGCCCTCGACAACGAGCGCAAGCTCGCCGCCGAACAGGAGCGCTACGAGTGCCGCGTCACCAGCACGCTCACGCTGACCGACAGCCGAGGGAATCCTCAGAAGACCACGACCGAGGTGATCGATCAGTTTTATGTCAACGGCATCGAAATCCACCGCACACTCCAGAGGAACGGCAAGGATTTGACCCCGGAGCAAGCAAAAAAGGAAGACGAGCGCGTGATGAAAGAGACGCTCAAGTACAGCAACCCGGAGACCGCCCAAAAAGAAGAGGCCAAACAGAATCAGGCGGCCGAAGACTTCATGACGGCCATGATGCTGACCAACGGGCATCGCGCAATCGTTGATGGCCGCAGCGTTCTCTTCTACGACATCGCGCCCAATCCGCGCATCGCGGCGAAGAACGTCAACCAGCGCATCGCCCGCATTCTGAAAGGCACGGTCGAGATCGACGAGCCGACCGGCGAGACGATCGACATGAACGTGCGCTCGGTTGCGGACCTGAAAATTGGCGGTGGTTTGTTGGCCAACATTCACAAAGGCTTCTGGCTGCACATCCACAACCATCCTCAGCCGGATGGCGTCTGGATGACCGGCCTGTTCGAGGGTTCCGGCGACGCGCGCGTCCTGCTGTTTTCTCACAAGTACGGCCGCGTGAGCATGCGCAACGACAACTGCCATCCGTACACGGCCACGGCGACGCAGGTGGGAAAGCCTACGGTGGTCAAGACGCATTGAGACGCCGCCCGTGCAACAAAGGCGCGGCCTGGGCCGCGCCTTTGTTGCGTTTTCCTCCGAGCCGGCCGCGAGCGGCTCATCTTCCGTTTACGCTTCGCCCTGTGACGCCCCGCCGCGCGAGCCGTGTCTCTTGAGCAGACGGCTCAGAATCACGTAGAGCACCGGGATGAAGATCAGGTTGAGCACGGTGGAAAGCAACATGCCGCCGACGACCGTGGTGCCCACCGAGCGGCGGCCCAGCGCGCCCGATCCGGTGGCGAAGACCAGCGGCAGCACGCCGAGAATGAAGGCGAACGAGGTCATCAGGATCGGGCGCAGGCGCAGCTCGCCGGCCTCGATGGCCGCCTCCGCGATGGAGCGTCCCTTTTCACGCAACTGCTCGGCGAACTCGACGATCAGAATCGAGTTTTTCGCCGAAAGGCCGATCAGCATCACCAGTCCGATCTGGCAGTAGACGTCGTTGGCCATGCCGCGCAGCGCGACCAGCCCCAGCGCGCCCAGAACGGCCATCGGCACGGCCAGCAGAATGATGAACGGCAGCGCGAAGCTTTCGTACTGCGCTGAAAGCGTGAGATAGACGACGAGGATGCCGAGGCCGAAGATCAGGATCGCCTTGCCGCCCGACTCGATCTCGTCAAGGGTCAGTCCCGTCCACTCGTAGCTCATGCCGTGCATCATCTTTTCCTGCGCCAGCCGTTGCATGCCGGCGATGGCCTGGCCAGAGCTGAAGCCCGGAGCCGCCGAGCCGTCGATCTCGACCGCGCGGAAGAGGTCATAGTGTGTGATCACCGGCGGGCCGGAGCTGTTGCTCACCGTCACAAGGTTGTCGAGCGGGACCATCTGGCCCGAGTCGGAG
>JAJYFB010000133.1 GCA_021785495.1 Acidobacteriota bacterium
CATCAATCTGCACGCTTCCTTGTTGCCGAAGTATCGCGGCGCTGCGCCCATCCAGTGGGCAGTTGCCATGGGGGATGCCTCCACCGGCAACACGACGATGCTTCTTGAAGAGGGGCTCGACACCGGCCCCATTCTGCTGCAACAAACTCTCGCCATTGGCCCCGAACAAACCGCGGCCGATCTGTTTCCCGTGCTCGCCGGCGAGGGCGCGCCGCTGGTCGTCGAGACGTTGGCCGGGCTTGCTGCAGGAAGTCTCCGACCGCAGCCGCAGAACCACGCCGCGGCGACGCTTGCGCCGCTGCTCGACCGCGAAGACGGCCGGATGGACTTTGCCGCGCGCACGGCTGCGGAACTGTACAATCGCTGGCGCGGCTTCCAGCCCTGGCCCGGAGCCTTCACGGCGCTCCACGGCAAAAAACTGATCATGCATCGCATGGCGGCCGCAACAGCGAACGAAGCACTCCGCCTGGGCATTGCCGCACCGGGCGTGGTGCGTGTCGCTGACCATCGCCTCTTTGCCGCCTGCGCCGGCGACACCTGGCTTGAGCTCAAGGAAGTGCAACTCGAAGGCAAAAAGCGCCTCGAAGCCGCCGAGTTCCTGCGCGGCAATCCACTCACAGTCAATGCGCGGCTGGAGTAGCCATCATGCTTCGCATCGCACCCGCGCGTAAGGCCGCCTTTCGCATCCTTCTCGCCGTCGAGGGCGGCCCGGACCACGCCGACGACCTGCTGCGCGGCGATGCGGTCAACGCGCTCGACGCCGCCGACCGCGACCTGGCGGCGGCGCTGGTTCTGGGCGCTCTGCGCTGGCAGCTCTGGCTGGACGCGCGCCTTCGCCCTTTGTTGAAGCGGCCCAACGCGAAGCTCGACGCCGAGGTGCGCCTCGCTCTGCGGCTGGGCGCGCTGCAACTGCGCTTCTTCGACCGCATCCCCGCGCACGCCGCCATCGACGAGAGCGTGGAACTCACCAAGCAATCGGGCCATCGCTTTGCGGCCGGAATGGTGAACGCGGTCCTTCGCTCCTTTGCAGGCGCTGCCGCTGCCGCTGCGCGGGGCGGGCTTTTGGACCAGCGTATTGACGAAATCGCCGCCCATCCCGCCTGGATGGTTGCGCGGTGGACGGCTGCTTATGGCCCGGAGGTGGCAGCGGAGATCTGCCATCACGGCCAGAGCCAGCCGCGCCTCACCGTGCGGCTGGGCGATACGGCTGTCGGCGATACGGCTATTGAGGAAGAGTTGCGCGGGGAAGGTGTCGAACTCGCCCCTGGCGCGTTGCTCGCCGCAGCCCGCACTGTCGCCGCCGGCGACGTGACGGCGACGGCGGCTTTTCGATCGGGGCGCGTGCGCACGCAGGATGAGGGCTCGCAGTGGGTTGCGGAACTGGCTTCTTGCACGGCTCTCGTCCAAAGCAAGAAAAACATTCTCGATGCCTGCGCCGCACCGGGAGGAAAGACGCTGATCTTGGCTGAGCGCAATCCCCAAGCGCGTATTCTTGCCTGCGAAGCGAACCCGAAGCGGTTTGCCGCGCTGCGCAAGCGGCTTGCGGCCTATGCCGATCGCGTGGAATGCCGGCTGGCCGACGCGGCCGCGCTCGCCGAGGAAGCGGCCTTCGACCTTGCGCTGGTGGATGCGCCGTGCAGCGGAACGGGAACCATGGGCCGCAATCCGGAGATTCGTCATCGCCTGCGGCCGGAGGGTCTGCCGCGGCTTGCCGCGCGGCAGCAGGCGATTCTGTGCGCGGCGTTGCGCGCGGTGCGTCCCGGCGGACGGGTCGTCTACTCGACCTGTTCGCTTGAACCGGAAGAAAACCAGCAGGTCGTCGCCGCCGCGCTTGCGGAAAACACCTGCCTGCGGCAGCTTTCGCTCGCGCCTTGGCTCGATGCGCTCGATGGCGAGGGCGTGCTTGCGCCCGGCGCTGCGGACCGGCTGCGAAGCTGCATTACAGCCGAGGGCGCACTGCGATTATTGCCTGGCGTTCTTCGCACCGACGGCTTTTTTGTCGCGCTGATCGAACGAACAGCCTGACCCTGTTGCGCGCCGGAGTGTATTGCCGCTGCGGGTTCAGGCCGCAGGCCTACGCGCCTTCCGGACCAAGGCGCAGTGCGGCAAAATCGCGGCCCAGATGCGCGCAAAGCGCCTCGACCACCAGATTGTGATCGTCGCGCTGGGACAGCCCGGAAACCGTGACGCTGCCCACAAAACCGGCGTTCTTGACAAAGAGCGGAAAGGCGCCGCCGTCGGCCGCGTAATCGGCGACGGGCAGTCCGTAGCGTTCCACGAGCGTGGTCGTCTTCAGATGGAGCGTCATGCCGACGGCATACGAGCTGCGGTGAAAACGCGCCACGACGTTACTCTTGCGACGCACCCACTCGGCGCTGTCGGGCGTTGTGCCGTCGAACGCGGCGTAAAAGAGCGGCTGCCCGATGCGCCGTACGTCGATGGCCAGTTTGTAATCGCGTTCGGCCGCCATGTCGCGAAGACGCGCGCCCAGTTCCCAAGCGATCTGCGCGTCGAAACGCGGCAGGCGTAATTCCCCTTCCTGCGCCGCAATTTTTTCCATGTCCTCATGCAGTGCCATGCGCATTTCTCCTTTTTTTCATGATTGCGAGGGCCAGACCGCCGCACCTTCAACCAAACGGCGCAAAGACGATTGCCGGGCTCCGCTCATTCCGCTTTCGCTCCTGATTCATGATGATCCGGTCCAACTGGGCCAGACCGCGTCCTTCCTATCTTTCCACACACCATGGGAAGCGGTTGCGATGCGCAGGTCTGTGCTTCATGACCGGATCAAATGGACCGGTTCAATACGATTCTTCCACGACGGCAGGGACTGCCCCGCAGGACACAGCGTCGATTGCGCTCGGCGCAGCGGCCTCCGGCTCGGCTGGTGTAGAAAGAAGGGAGCGCTGTCAACGCGGAGACCGTGCGCCGATGCGACGCGCGTCGACGGCCAACGAAGCGAGAGGCGGCAAAGCAATGACCGAGGGGCGCAAGTTGCGCATGGGCATGGTGGGCGGAGGACCGGGCGCATTCATCGGCCCTGTGCATCGTCTCGCCGCGGAGATGGACGGAAAAATCGCACTGGTTGCCGGCGCGTTCTCGCAGTCGGCCGAGCGATCGCGCCAGGCAGGTCTGCGTTATGGCATCGCTCCCGAACGAGCCTACGCCAATTACCGGCAGATGATCGAGGCCGAGCGCGGCCGGGCAGACGGCATGGACTTTGTGGCCATCGTGACGCCCAACCATCTGCATCTTCCGGTGGCGCTCGATGCTCTTGAAGCCGGCCTTCCCGCGCTCAGCGACAAGCCGGCCACGGCGACCTACGAAGAGGCGCTGAAGCTGGAAGCCGCCGTGGCAAAGAGTGGGCTGCCGTACGGCTTGACGCACACCTACGCGGGCTATGCGATGGTGCGCCAGGCGCGGACTCTCTGCGCTTCCGGCGAGTTGGGCGTGATTCGCAAGGTTGCGGTCGAGTACTTTCAGGGCTGGTTGAGCGAACCGGTCGAGAAGACCGGGCACAAGCAGGCCGCTTGGCGCACCGATCCTGTGCGGAACGGCCCCGGCGGCGCGATCGGCGACATCGGCACGCATGCCTTTCACCTGCTGGAGTACGTCTCCGGCCTCAAGGTCACCGCTATCAACGCGCGTCTGCGCTCGGTCGTCGCCGGCCGCCAGCTCGACGACGATTGCAGCGCATTTTTGCGCCTGAGCAACGGCGCCGAAGGCACGCTCGGCTGCTCGCAGATCGCCACCGGCGAGATGAACGCACTGCACCTGCGCCTCTACGGCGAAAAGGGTTCGCTTCTCTGGCGGCAGCAGGATCCGAACCGGCTGTTTGTGAGGCGGCCCGGCAGACCGGAGGAGATTCATCATGCGGCGACGGAATACTTGAGTGCGGACGCACAGGCCGTGGCGCGCACGCCCAACGGGCATCCCGAAGGTTATCTCGAAGCCTTTGCCGTGCTCTACCGCGAGTTTGCCGATGGGCTTGCGGTGTGGAAACAGGGCACGGCGAATCCGCTCCCGGCCACGCTGCCGGGCATCGAAGCGGGCGTGCGCGGCATGCGGTTCATCGCGCGGGCGATCGAAAGCAGCCGCAGCGAAGGCTGGGTGGAGTTCTGAGCGTGACTCTGTCCGTGGGCGGATTCTTCCGGCGCAGACGGACCACATGGATGAACGAAAAAGCAGGACCAAACCAGCGGGCGGCGTTGAGGAACACACGATGAAAACCATCCAGGGACCGGCGATTTTTCTCGCGCAGTTTGCCGCAAACCAACCGCCGTACAACTCGCTCGACGGCATGGCGCGGTGGGCGGCCGGGCACGGCTACGCAGGCATTCAGATTCCGAGCTGGGACCAGCGGCTCTTCGATCTGGAACGCGCAGCCGGGAGCGCGGCATACTGCGACGAGGTGAGGGGCATTGCCGCACAGTCCGGGCTTGCGATCACCGAGTTATCGACCCACCTGCAAGGGCAGCTTGTGGCCAGCCATCCGGCCTTCGATGCGCTGCTCGACGGCTTTGCGCCGGCCAGACTGGCCGGTGACGCCAAGGCCAAGGCGGCGTGGGCTGTCGAGCAATTGCGCTGCGCGGCCATGGCCAGCCGCAACCTGGGCCTCAAGGCGCACGCCACCTTTTCCGGCGCTTTGGCCTGGCCGTTCTTTTATCCCTGGCCGCAGCGGCCCGCGGGGCTGATCGACGAGGCCTTCCGCGAACTGGCCGCGCGGTGGCTGCCGCTTCTGCGCGCCTTCGACGAGGCCGGCGTGGATCTTTGCTTCGAGCTTCACCCCGGCGAGGATCTGCACGACGGCGCCACCTTCGAGCGGTTCCTCGCCGCGGTCGACGATCATCCCCGCGCCTCGATCCTCTACGACCCCAGCCACATGGTCCTGCAGCAGATGGACTATCTGGCTTTTCTCGATCTCTATCACGAGCGGGTGCGCGCATTTCATGTGAAAGACGCCGAGTTCCGACCGAACGGGCGCGCAGGCGTTTACGGCGGCTACCAGGATTGGGTCGACCGGCCAGGGCGTTTCCGCTCGCTCGGCGACGGACAGATCGATTTCCGGCAGGTCTTCAGCAAACTTGCGCAGTATGACTATCCGGGATGGGCCGTGGTGGAGTGGGAGTGCGCCATCAAGCACCCCGAAGCGGGCGCAGCCGAAGGGGCGCGATTCGTGCGCGAGCACATCGTGCGCGTCACCGACCGCGCCTTCGACGACTTTGCCGGCGGCGCGATCGATGCCGCAACCAACCGGAAGATTCTGGGAATCGACGGTTGATCCAGCATTGAGCCGGTTTCCCGCCCATACCGCACCGGGGCTCTACCGCTACAAGTCATTTCGGCAAAGACCCGCCCCCGCGCATTTACAATGACTATCGTGCCACAGGAACAATCGCATCCCATCATTCTGGCCGAGAATCTGACCAAGGTTTATGCCGCCGGACGCATTCAGGTCGCCGCCGTGCGCGGCGTTTCTCTGGCCGTCGCGCCGGGCGAGTTTGTCGCCATCGTCGGACCTTCGGGATCGGGAAAATCCACGCTTTTCTATCTCCTCGGAGGGCTCACGCGCGCCACCGGGGGGCGCGTTTCGATCGACGGCGTGGACTTTGCCTCGCTGAACGACGCCGAACGCACCCGACTGCGCAAGCATCGCATCGGCTTCGTCTTCCAGAAATTCAACCTGCTGCCCACGCTCTCGGGCCTCGGCAACATCGAGATCGGCTACGAGATTGGCGGCCGCGCCTCGGGTCCAAATGGAGCGCCGATGGACCGCGCCTATCTGGACCACCTGTGCGAAATGCTCGCCATCAAGGGACGACTGCACCATCGGCCCAGCGAGCTGAGTGGCGGCGAGCAGCAGCGCGTGGCCATTGCGCGGGCGCTGATTTCGCGGCCGGCGATTCTGCTGGCCGACGAACCGACCGGCAACCTCGACACGAAGACCTCCGGCGCCGTGCTCCAGATGCTCGCACGCTCCAATCGCGAACTGGGCCAGACGACGCTGATGATCACGCACAATCCCGAGGCCGCCGCCATCGCTGGACGGATCCTGACCATGCGCGATGGGCAGATTGTGCATGAAGAGGCCGGAGCGGGTGCCGTGCGCGTGGCGTCGTCCCGGGCGTAGCCAGCAAGAACATTCCGGTTGCCGCAACCTCCATCCTGGCGTTCATGCTTAAGGTCAATCGAGTTCTCGGATCGCGCGGTAAGAATCGAGTACACTAAAGAGTCCTCCTTCCTTTTGAGCAACCTGCAGGAGTCTTTTGATGGCATCGGTCGTTCTTCCGGCAAGTCCTTCCGAGTCGCGCCCCGGGCGCTTCGGCGTCTACGGCGGGCGCTACGTACCGGAGACGCTGGTGGCCGCGCTCGACGAACTGGAGCGCGCCTACGCGGAGGCCAGCGCCGACGCGGCCTTTCAGACCGAACTCAATCTGCTGCTCACCGACTACGCCGGCCGGCCCACGCCGCTGACCTTCGCCCGGCGCCTGACGGAGTCGCTGGGCGGCGCCAAGATTTACCTGAAGCGCGAAGACCTGCTGCACACCGGGGCGCACAAGATCAACAACGCGCTCGGCCAGGGGCTGCTGGCGCGGCGCATGGGCAAAAAGCGCGTGATCGCTGAGACCGGGGCGGGCCAGCACGGCGTGGCCTCGGCCACGGTCTGCGCACTTTTAGGCCTCGATTGCGTCGTCTACATGGGCGAGGTCGACATGGAGCGGCAGGCGCTGAACGTCCAGCGCATGAGGCTGCTGGGGGCCGAGGTGCGCGGCGTCTCCTCCGGCTCGCGCACGCTCAAGGACGCCATCAGCGAGGCCATGCGCGACTGGGTGACGAACGTCCGCACCACGTATTACCTGCTCGGCTCGGCCCTGGGCGCGCATCCTTACCCGACCATGGTCCGCGATTTTCAACGCCCGATCAGCCGCGAGATCAAGGCGCAGATTCTCAAAAAAGAAGGCCGCCTGCCATCGGCCGTGGTGGCCTGCGTGGGCGGCGGCTCGAACGCCATCGGCGCGTTTTACGAGTTTATCGACGACCGCGAGGTGCGGCTGATCGGCGTCGAGGCCGGCGGCCGCGGTTTGGCGCTGGGCGACCATGCGGCCCGTTTTCAGGGCGGCGCGCCGGGAGTCTTGCAGGGCACGTTCTCCTACGTTTTGCAGGATGAGGACGGGCAGATCGCGCTCACGCACTCGGTTTCCGCCGGTCTGGACTATGCCTCGATCGGTCCCGAGCACGCCATGCTGCACGACACGGGCCGGGCTGAGTACACATCGGCCGACGACCGGGCGGCGCTCGATGCGGTGGTCCGGCTGGCGCGGACCGAGGGGATTCTGCCCGCGCTCGAAAGCGCCCACGCCGTGGCCGAGGCCATTCGCCTTGCGCCCACGATGGATGCGCGTGACATACTGGTGGTGAACCTCTCCGGCCGCGGCGACAAGGACATGGGCATTCTGGCCGAAGAGTTGAAGCTGTGATAAAGACAGGGACTAGGGACTAAGGGACTAAGGGACCTAGGTTGCCGGGAAATGTGATTCGAGGCGCTGTTTTGCAACGGCGCAGCTTGAGCCGGGCCGCAAGTTGGGCGCCATCGATAGGACTTCCTCCCTTGCTTCCACTGGTTCTGCCGTTTTCGCTCGTCTTGCAGTGTTTTTCGTGGTTTTTGTAGCCGTTGGGAAAGTTTTTTCACGTTCGCGAGCGGTTTGGATGCCGATACGTTTCGATCACAAGCCGGGCCTGGTGGTTTATCTGACCGCGGGCGATCCGTCGCTGGATGCGACGCGCGCGATTGCCCTGGCGGCGATCGACGCCGGTGCGGATGTGCTCGAACTCGGCGTGCCCT
>JAJYFB010000134.1 GCA_021785495.1 Acidobacteriota bacterium
CGGCGTCGCGCTCGTCTTCGTGATGCCGTTCGCCGGCTACGCCACCGGCAAGGTGGCCGCGCGCTGGCTGGCCGCCTTCGGCTTCACCATGCTCTTCATCACCTTTCGCTACGCGGCCGAGGTGACGAACCTTCAGATGAGCTTCGCCGAGGCCTCCTGGCTGCGCGTCGTGCAGATGATGCCGCTGCCCTTCTGCTTCATCTCGATCACCAACGCGGCCTACGTGGGCATGCCCAAGGAGCAGAGCAACCAGGTGGCCGGCCTCATCAACTTCGTGCGCAACATTGGCGGCTCCATCCTGATTGCCATTACCGGCGCGCAGGTGACCAGCCGCGCCCACTGGCACGAGCAGCACCTGCAGCAGGCGATGACGCCGGGCGCGCCCGCCTTCGAGCAGCACCGCCAGGCCCTCGCCGGCTTTTTCGGCCACGCCTTTGGCGCCGCCAACGGCGGCCGCATGGCGCTGGCCCAGATCTATCAGCAGTTGAATGGACAGGCGCTCACGCAGGGCTATCAGGATGTCTATATGGAGCTTTCCTGGGTCGCGGTCGTGCTGGTCGCGCTGGCCTTCCTGCTCAGCAAAAACCGCCCCGGACAGGCGCCCGGCGGCGGCGGAATGCACTAGGAGCCTGTCGCTCATCGCGTTTTTGCAGGTTGGGTAGGGGCAGTGCTATGCCGTTGCGGGCGTGGCATGAGCGGAGCCAGATGGCCGCCGGTCGCGTCTTTGCCTCGTGCCGGTTCCGATTTTCGGGACGTTTTCAGGCCGGCGGGAGGATTTTCCCCTGCTCGATGCTCTTTCCAACGCCATCTCCGGCCTCCAGCCGGAGCGGAACTGTTTCAACAGACTTGGAAACACGGATAGCACTCCATGAGACCCTCCTTATGTTGCCGGCTCCCGACTGGCGACCGAATGCTCTTGCGGAAACCAGTGGCGCGTGCGGTTGCACGCATTGCAGACCGAGAGCATGACCGGAACCTCAACGAGCACACCGACGACAGTGGCCAATGCAGCGCCTGAACCCGGTCCAAACAGAGCGATGGCTGTCGCGACGGCCAACTCGAAGAAGTTGCTGGCTCCGATTAACGCTCCCGGAGCCGCGATCGCGTACTCGACCTTGAACAATCGCATCAAGCCGTAGGTGAGCGACGAATTGAAGTAGACCTGAATCAGAATTGGAATCGCAATCAGGACTACGTGCAGGAATTTGCCGGTAATATTGTCCGCCTGGAAACCAAAGATCAGCAGCAGCGTGACCAGTAGCGCGGTCATGCTGACTGGCGCAAAACGTGGCAGCAACTGCTCCTCAAACCAGATCTTTCCGTGCCGGCCAATCAACCAACGCCTTAACAGCACGCCGGAGACGAGCGGAACCACAATAAAGATGACCACCGAATCGAGCAGAACGCGGAACGGAACGTGAAGGTTCGCGGCTCCGTTCACCAGCAGCCGTACGATGGGCGCAAACAGAAACAGCATGAGCAGGTCGTTCACCGACACTTGCACCAGCGTATAGGCGGGATCTCCGTCGCTCAGGTAACTCCAGACGAAGACCATCGCGGTGCATGGCGCCGCCGCCAGAATAATGGTCCCGGCGATGTACTGGTTGGCATCTGCTGCCGGAATCCACGCCGAAAACACGAACCGGAAGAAGACCCATGCGAACAAAGCCATCGAGAATGGCTTCACGAGCCAGTTCACGAAGAGCGTGACGAACAGTCCGCGCGGGCGCTTGCCGATGCCGCGAATCGCCGCGAAATCGACCTTCATCATCATCGGGATGATCATCAGCCAGATCAGAATCGCGATCGGCACGTTAATCTGGCTGTTGGCGCCAAACTCCAGGCTCCGCAGGCCATCGATGAAGCCCGGCAGCAACTTGCCGAACAGCACTCCAGCAATCATGCAGAGCGCAACCCACACGGAAAGATATCGTTCAAACAGATTCAGGCGCTTCGAAGCTACGGTCATTGACCTTCCTCATTGCCCGATGTGGATTACCTCAAGCCCGGGCCGGCTCGGTTGCAGATCGGCGCGATCCCGATATCGCCGCTTTCTTTAGTTGTCACGCTGCTCATCCTGCGGGAAAATCGTTCAGCAAATCGGCCGCAAGCGTCTCTGGATAACTCACACGAAGCATGAAGCCTCCTCCATCCCGAACCCTTTCGGGCCTCTTTTCGTATGCTACGCGATGCAAAGCGGCAGCGGCTTCCACATGGGCCTGCTGCGCTCGACACGCAGCGAGACCAGCCGCGCTCTCCATCCCTCGCATAGCGAGGCAACGTAGTTTCCCTGTTCCAGCTTGCTTCACGCCGCTGCTTCACACCGCCAGCAGATTGGTATACACGGCCATGCCTACCACTGCGTCCGCGCCCAGCGCGTCGAGCGCATCCACTTCCTGCTGACTGCGAATGCCACCGGCCACGATGAGTTGCTTCTGCGTTCGCTTGCGCAGCCGCGCGGCTACATCGATCGGAAAGCCCTGCATCGTGCCTTCCGTGTCCACGTGCGTATAGAGAAACGCCGCGACATGCGGATCGAGCGCGGGAATGGCCGCGTCGGGCGTCAACTCCACCTGCGCCTTCCAGCCCTTCACGGCAATGCGTCCGTTCTTCGTGTCGATGCCGGCCACCACGCGCTCGGCGCCCACGCTCGCCGCCAGTTCCGCGGCGAATTCGGTGTTGACCTTTCCGTCCGAAGCAAACAACGCCGAACCGACGATCACGCGCTTTGCGCCCGCCGCAAGCACCTGCCGCGCCCGCTCCACGGTGTGAATGCCGCCGCCAGCCTGCACCGGCAACCGCTTCGCAATCCGCTCAACCAGTGCGGCGTTCTCCCCCTGCCGCATCGCCGCGTCCAGATCGATCAGTTGCACCAGCGGAAACCGCGAAAACTTTTCGATCCAAAACTCAAAATCATCGAAGGCAAGACGCAATTTTTCGCCCTGCACCAACTGCACAATCCGTCCGCCCAGCAAATCAATCGAAGGAATCAGCATGGAAGCCTCACCGCAACGCCGGCCCTGGCCAGCTCTTCTTTGAGCGACCGCGAGGTCGACACGCCAAAATGAAAGATGCTCGCCGCCAGCGCCGCGTGGGCTTTGCCGCGCGCGAAGACCTCGGCAAAGTGCGCCACCGTTCCCGCGCCGCCCGAGGCGATCACCGGAATGCCAACCGCATCGCTCACCGCGGCCGTCAACTCGCAATCGAAGCCCGCGCGCGTGCCGTCGGCATCCATCGAGGTGAGCAGAATCTCGCCGGCTCCGCGCGCTTCGGCCTCGCGCGCCCACTCGACCACGCGGCGGCCGGCCGGCTTACGCCCGCCATGCACGAAGACCTGCGCCTCGCCAACCGGATCGGCGGCCGCGGGATCGCGCCGCGCGTCAATCGCGACCACAACAGCCTGCGCGCCAAAGCTCGCACCGATCTCTCCAATCAGATCGGGACGGGCCAGCGCCGCCGAGTTGATGCTCACCTTGTCCGCACCGGCCTCGAAGACCTGCTCGGCGTCGCGCGCAGTCTTGATGCCGCCGCCCACGCAGAAGGGCACGAAAAGTTCCTTCGCCGTGCGTTGCACTGTCGCGAGCAGCGTCTGCCGGCCTTCGTGCGTCGCCGTGATGTCGAGCAACACAATCTCGTCGGCGCCCTCGCGCGCATGACGCGCCGCCTGCGTCGCCGGGTCGCCCGCGTCCACGAGATCGACAAACTGCACGCCCTTGACGACGCGGCCCGCATGAACGTCGAGACAGGCAATGATGCGCTTGGTCAGCATTCTGTTCCTTTCCCAGCGAGTTCCAGAAAATTCCGCAAAATCTTCAATCCCGTCGCGCCGGATTTCTCCGGGTGAAACTGCACGCCCATCACGTTGTCGCGCTCGACGGCGGCGGCGAATGGCTCGATATACTGCGTTACGGCTGCCGTATCGGCAGTGACCGGCGCACGGTAGGAATGCGTGAAGTAGACGAACTCGCCCGATGCAACTCCTGCCAGCAGCTTCGAATTCTGGCGAGACGAGATCGAGTTCCAGCCCACATGCGGCACTTTTTCCTTGCCTTCGGGAAAGCGCGAGCAGGACTCCGGAAAGGCCGCCAGCCCTGGCTGCTGGGGCGCTTCATCCGATCCCGCGAAAAGCCATTGCATACCGACGCAGATGCCGAGAAACGGCACACCGCGCGCAATGGCGGCGCGTATCGCGCCCGTCAGCTTGGCCGCGTCCAGCCGTTCTGTCGCCGCAAAGTGGCCCACGCCCGGCAGCACGATGCGCTCCGCGCTTTCAACCAACGAAAGATCGCCGTCGGTCACGATGGGCTCCGCGCCCAGGTGGCGCAGCGTCTTCAGCACCGAGGTCAAATTGCCGGCCTTATAGTCGATCACCGTGACGCGCATGAAAACCTCGAAAAGAGCGGGGTTAGCGATGTTAGCGGGGTTGGCGGAGTTAGAAAGAACATCTACAGCAATCCTTTCGTGCTCGGCAGCATTTTGCCGAGTTGCTTGTCGCGGCTGCACGCCACGCGCAGCGCCCGCGCAAAAGCCTTGAAGATGGCCTCGATCTTGTGATGGTTCGACCGGCCGTACATCGTCTTGACATGCACGTTGGCTCGCGCCCCGCGCGCAAAGCCCTCGAAAAAATCCGCCACGAGTTCAGTCTGCAAATCGCCCACCAGCCGCGTGCGCACCTTCGTATCAACGGCGTAGGCGGCGCGTCCGCTCAAATCGACGGCGGCCACGGCCAGCGTCTCGTCCATCGGCATCACGAAGTAGCCCGCGCGCAAAATTCCACGCTTGTCGCCGAGCGCGCGGTCAAAGGCTTCGCCAAGCGCGATGCCCACGTCTTCGACCGTGTGGTGCTGATCGACGTCGAGGTCGCCCTCGCACTGCAAGCTGAGATCAAAAGCGCCGTGCCGCGCGAACAGCTCGAGCATGTGGTCCAAAAAACGAATTCCCGTGGAGACTTGGTAGCGGCCGCCGCCTTCGATCGTCAGCTCCAACTCGATGCGCGTCTCCGTCGTATGCCGCGCAATCGCGGCCGTGCGTTTCTTCCGGTTTTCGCTTGCGCCCGCCGCGATAGAAAGATCCTTCGCATCTGTTTTCGCGATTTTCCTGGCTGTTTTCGCGGCTTTTCCGCTCGGTTTCGTCGTCATTGCGCGTTGCCTCCCTGGCGCATCGCCGCCAGCGCCTCGTTGAGAGCAAGTGCGGCTTGCTTCATCTGCTCCCGCGTGCCGATGGTAATACGCACGCGCCCCTCGCAGCCGGGATCGCGCGAGCGGTCGCGCACCAGCACACCGGCTGCACGCATCCGCTCCACAAACTCGGCGTGGCGCGCGCCAATCTCCACCAAAATAAAATTAGCCCGGCTCGGCCAGCGGCGCACTCCGGCGGCGTCGAGCGCGTTTGCAAACTCGTCTCGCGCGGCCAGAACCTCGCTTACATACCCATCGAGATACGTGTCGTCATCGAGCGCGGCCTTCAGGCAGACCAGCGCCAGCGAGTTGACGCTGTAGGGCGAAAGCACGCGCCGCACCCATTGCATCAGTTCCACGGGCCCAGCCAGCAGCCCCAGCCGCAGACCGGCGAGTCCATACGCCTTCGAAAAGGTGCGCGCGACGATCAAATTCGGCGCCTGGCCGACCAGGTCCATTACAGTTTCGCCGTAAAAGTGAAAATACGCCTCGTCCACCAGCAGAATGGCCTGCGGCGCGCGGGCGGACAACTCCAGAAGCTGCGCGCGCGTGGCCACCGATCCCGAAGGGCTGTTGGGATTGGCGACGGCGATGATCTTCGTGCGCGGCCCGATGGCGTCGAGCAGCTTCTCGAAAGGAAACGCCAAATCGTCATCGGCCTGAACGGCGACCACGCGCGCCTCGGTGGCCGAGGCGTAGACCTCGTACATCGTGTACGTGGGCACAGGCAGCAGCAACTCGTCGCCGGCTTCGAGAAAGCTTTCGAAGAGCACGTGAATCGCTTCGTCCACACCGTTCGTGAGCGCTGCCTGCTCCGGCTTGAGCCCGAGGCGCGCAGCGACAATCGCCTCGACCGGCTCACGCGCGGGATAAAGCGTCAGCTCAGCCGTGGTCACCGCCTTCAGCGCCTCGCCCACCTTCGGCGAGCAGGCCAGCGTGTTTTCGTTGAAGTCCAGACGCAGACGGTCGCGGCTGCCGAGCGGAGGATGGTACTCCATCATTGCCCGCACGCGCGCACGCGGCCGCGGCGAAATTTGAGCCACTCCATCAGCCATGTTTTTCTCTCCCACTGGCGCTTTCCGTCGAGGCTTTGCGGCGCAAGCCGCGGCTGCCGCACCGCAGGAGCCGAAGACGGATCGCTTCGGCGTGGCCGGTCAGCCCTTCGGCCTCGGCCAGCAGCGCAGCCTTCGGACCAAGCGCGCGCATTCCCTCCGGCGCGTACTCCTGCACGGTGATGAGTTTCACAAAGTCGTTCACGCTCAGGCCGCCGCGCACCCGCGCCATGCCGCCGGTGGGCAGCGTGTGATTCGGGCCGGAGATGTAATCGCCCATGGGCTGTGCCGACCAGCGGCCGACGAAAACCGATCCGGCGTTCTCCACCCAATCGAGGTCGCTGGCCGCATCGACGGTCAGGTGCTCGGCCGCAAGACGGTTTGTGATCGCGCGCGCCTCATCGACCGAACTTGCGACAATCGCGAGACCATTGCGTTCGAGCGATGCGCGGGCCACGGGATTGGTGCGGCTCTGCGTCCTGGCCTCGGCGACAACCGCGCGCGCCAGATCTTCGCGCGAGGTGACGAAGATCGCCAGCGCCGCCGGGTCGTGCTCGGCCTGCGCCACCAGGTCGCTGGCAATCTCGATGGCGTCGCCGCATTCGCTGGCGACGACAATCTCCGTCGGGCCGGCCAGCATGTCGATGGCGCAGTCGAAGGCGACCCGCTTTTTGGCGGCCGTGACGTAGAGATTGCCCGGCCCGGCGATCTTTTCAACGCGCGGCAAACTCTCCGTTCCGTAAGCCAGCGCGGCGACGGCGTGCGCTCCGCCCAGCCGATAGAACTCCGTGAGACCAACGAAGTGCGCGGCGGCCAGCGTCTCCGGCGCGGGCCGGGGCGAGACGGCCACGATGCGCTTGACGCCCGCCACCTGCGCGGGAATCGCCGTCATCAGCAGCGTCGAAGGCAGCGGATGCCGCCCGCTCGGCACATAACAGCCCACCGAGCCGAGCGGTCGCACAAGCTGACCGGCCTTGAGCCCGCGTACCGGCGATGCGCTCCACGACTTCGGCATCTGCCGCCGGGCAAAGCCGCGAATCTGCGCGGCCGAAGTGCGCAAAGCCTCGCGCATCGCCGGGTCGAGCGCCTTCCACGCCGCGGCCATCTCTTCCGGCGCGACGCGCAAAGCGGCGAGAGTCTTTGCTCCCTGCCCGCCCCCGCCGTCGAACTTGGCCGCATAGCGCAGAAGCGCGCGATCGCCGCTTTTGCGCACATCGCCGACAATGCGTTTCACGGCCGGCATCACCGCTTCCAGAGCCGCGCCGCCGCGCTGTTCGAGCGCAGCCAGCATCTCCGCCGCAGCGTGCGCGTTTCGTCCTTTGATCCGAATCAATTTCATGGTTCGTTCCCGCAGGTTGCCAAAAAACTTTGTCGAGCCTCTTCCAA